>CAZGOL010000335.1:0-1516 GCA_964527755.1 uncultured Ottowia sp. | reverse complement strand
GTGGCTGCCGGTCTCGTAGGACTGCATGATCTGGTGCCACTTCTTCAGGTCCATCGAGAAGCTGCTGCTTTGCGTCGTCTCCAGCGCCTTCAGCGCGCGCGCCGACAGGCCGATCATGGCGCAGGCGGGCGAGCTGCTCCAGCCCTTTTGCGGCGCGCTGATGAGGGCGTCCACGCCCAGCGCGCGCATGTCCACCCACACCGCGCCCGAAGCCACGCAGTCCAGCACGAACAGGCCGCCCACGGCGTGCACGGCATCGCCGATTTGCTTGAGGTAATCGTCGGGCAGCAGGATGCCGCTGGCCGTCTCCACGTGCGGCACGAAAACCACACCGGGCTTGTGCTGCGCAATGGCGGCCACCACCTCGCCAATCGGCGCCGGCGCCCACGGTGCTTGCGGCCCGTCGCCCGTGCGGCGGGCCTTGAGCACCGTGATGCGGTCGCCCGTGGTGATGCCGCCGGCCTCCAGAATCTGGCTCCAGCGGTAGCTGAAGTAGCCGTTGCGCACGATCAGCACCTGTTGCCCGCCGGCGAACTGGCGTGCCACCGCCTCCATGCCGAAGGTGCCGCTGCCCGGAATCAGCGCGGTGGCGTCGGCGCCGTACACCTCTTTCAGTGTCGCGCCGATGTCCTTGACCACGCCCTGAAATCGCTGGGACATGTGGTTGAGTGCGCGGTCCGTGTAGACCACCGAAAACTCGAGCAGGCCATCGGGGTCGATGTGGGGCAGCAGGGAAGGCATCAATGATCTCCGGTAATGGCGGCGTCGGCGGCGGGCGGGCCGCGGCCAAGGGCAACGCTTCAGCTTATCACGCAGGTGCCCGCTACATTAGCGCCCATGGAATTCACCGTCCTGCTCGGCGCCTTCGGCAAAAGCCTGCTGTTCGCGCTGGCGGCCGTGCTGCCCATCATCAACCCGCTGGCCTCGGCGCCGGTCTACGCCAGCCTGACGAACGGCCTGGACGAGCCCACGCGCGCCATGCTGGCGCGGCGTATCGGCCGGCACGTGATCCTGCTGCTGGTGGGCGCCACCCTGGTGGGTTCGTACGTGCTGGACTTCTTCGGCATCTCGCTGCCCATCGTGCGGGTGGCCGGCGGCCTGGTGGTGGCCCAGATGGCCTGGCGCATGCTGAACGCCCAGCAAAGCGCCGGCGACGACCAGAGCCAGATGGCCCAATCCGTCAGCGCCGCCAACATTCAGATCCGCGCGTTCTACCCGCTCACCTTCCCGCTGACCTGCGGCCCCGGCTCGATCGCCGTGGCCATCACCGTGGGTGCCAGCCTGCACACGCCCAAGGTGGCCGAATCGCTGGTCACGTTTTCCGGCGGCGTGCTGGGCATGGTGTTGATCGGTGTGCTGGTGGCGCTCACCTACCGCTACGCCACGCGCCTGCTGCGGCCGTTGGGCGAGGTCGGCCAGATCGTGTTCATGCGCCTGATGGCCTTCATCCTGCTGAGCATCGGCGTGCAGATCCTGTGGGACGGGCTGAGCGCGCTGCTGCGAGGGCTGTAGGGGC
>CAZGOL010000334.1:0-1539 GCA_964527755.1 uncultured Ottowia sp. | reverse complement strand
CGATCTCGCGCCGGAAACCCTTGCGGATGATCAGCTGCGCGTGATCGACCTGCAGTTCGTCGTGCAACGCCGCGTCACGCGTGCCCTGCACGCAGTGCACGGGCCACAGCACCTGCTCGCCGTAAGGCAATTCGATGGTCTCGTATGGCTGGCGGCCGGGGTGGTTGGCGGCAAACGAAATGTGGTCCGCCGGGTGCCAGTCCTGCGTCAGCACCACGTTGGCAAAGTGCGGGGCAGTGCGGTTGATGACGGGCACGATGGTGTCGCCGCCGGCCACCGGCAGGCCGCCACCGGGCATGAAGCCGTATTGGGCGTCGACGATGAGCAGGGCCGTGGTGTCGTTCATGGCGCTATTGTCCCGCGCGCTGCAGGCGCCGCACCGCAGGCACGATGTCGCGGCGGATCAGCGTGGCGCCCTGCCCGCGTGCGGCGCTCTCGGGCGTGCGGCGCGAGGTGAGCGCGACCACCAGGTTCAGCGCGGGATCAACGTATATCCACTGTCCACCGTAGCCGCTGGCCATGATGCTGCCCGCGCCCAGCCACCACAGGTAGCCGTAGGCCGTGGACAGCGGCGGGCCACCGCTGCTATGCCGCCGCGCCAGGTCCTGCATGTAGGCGCGCGGCACCAGGGCGCGGCCCTGCCACTGGCCCTCATGAAGCATCAGCTCGCCCAACCGCGCCATGGCCGACGTTGTCAGCGACAGGCCGATGGCGCCCAGCGCATGGCCTTGCGCGCCGCGGCGCCAATCGAAGCGCCCGATGCCCAGCGGATCGAACAGGCGCCGGCGCGCGTAGGCCGGCAGCGGTTCGCCAACAGCGTCGGCCAAGGCCAGCGCCAGCAGATTGGCCGCGCCATTATCGTAAGCAAAACGCGCGCCGGGCTCGGCGACGAAGGGGCGCCGGACCAGCCAGCGCAGGTCGTCGTCGCGGCCTGGCCGGGCGGTTTCGTCAGGCGGCCAGCCGGCGGTCATCGAAAGCAGGTGCGCAAAGCGCAGGCGCTGCACACGCGCGTCGGCCCCCAGCCGCAGCATGGCGGGCAGGCGCAACGCCACCAGCTCGTCGGGCCCGCGCACATGACCGTCGGCCATGGCCTGGCCGAACAGCAGGGCCAGTACGCTCTTGGTGATGGACTGCACGTCCTGCAGGTTGTCGGCTCCGACAGGAGGGCGTGCAAACGCGAACGCCAACTGTCCGCGGTGCAGCACGGTCACGCTTTGCACGTCCGGCCACTCGCGATGCAAGCGCGGATACAGCGCGGCCAGCGAGAGTGGCGCCGCCTTCGCCTGCAGGCCTGCGGGCGCTGCGACAGCGGTCGCCACCAGAGCATACCGTAACAACCTGCGCCGATCGAGGCTGACGCCAGGCTTCATGCCGGATCCGGGCGTTCACCCGCCAGCGCCGCAGCTTTCCAGCGCACCACCTGTGCCTGGGCCTGGGCCAGTGTCTGCGCGCTGTCCAGCGCGATCGACAGCAGCTTTCTGCGGCCCGTGGCGCCATGCAGCAATTGAACCTGGTGTCGAGGGACATCGAAGGCCTGCG
>CAZGOL010000333.1:0-1559 GCA_964527755.1 uncultured Ottowia sp. | reverse complement strand
GCCGGCTGCACGATGGAGCGCGCGTAGGCGTTGAGCGATTCGAGGTAGCGGCGCTGCCCTTCGTTGAACAGGATGTCGAAGGCCAGCGTGGACTTGCCCGAGCCCGACACCCCCGTGACCACGCTGAACTGGCCGCGCGGCACCTGCACGCTGAGGTTCTTCAGGTTGTGCTCGCGCGCCCGCAGTATTTGAATGTTTTGGACCTCTTGGGCTTTCTGGGCATGCCCAACCAGCTCTTTTTTATATAGCAATATAGGCTCGGCGGCCAGCAGCGTGCCGGCGCCCAGCGCCGCCTCGTACCCGCGCAGCGCCGCCCCGGTGTGCGACCTGGGGTGGCGCGCCACCTCGGCCGGCGCACCCTGCGTCACGATCCGCCCGCCCGCGTCGCCACCCTCGGGGCCCAGGTCGATCAGCCAGTCGCTGGCACGCATCACGTCCAGGTTGTGCTCGATCAGGACGAGCGAGTGGCCCGCGTCCAGCAGCCGCCGCAGCGCGCGCATCAGCCGGGCGATGTCGTCGAAGTGCAGGCCGGTGGTCGGTTCGTCGAACAGAAAGAGCAGGCCTTTGCGCGCCACGGGTTGGCGGCCGGCCGATTCATTCCTTGCGGCTTCAGCCAGGTGCCCCGCCAGCTTGAGGCGCTGCGCCTCGCCACCGCTGAGGGTAGGCACCGGCTGGCCCAGGCGCACGTAGTCCAGCCCCACGTCGACGATGGGGGCAAGCGCGCGCACCACCTCGCGGTCGCGTGCAAACAATTGCACCGCCTCGGCGACCGTGAGCTCCAGGACGTCGGCGACGTTCAGGTGGCGCGCGCGCAGATCGCTGGCGGCCTGGCGGTCGATGCGCACTTCGAGGATTTCGGGGCGGTAGCGCTGGCCGTTGCAGTCGGGGCAGCGCAGGTAGACGTCGCTGAGGAACTGCATCTCCACGTGCTCGAAGCCCGAGCCGCCGCAGGTGGGGCAACGCCCGTCGCCGGAGTTGAAGCTGAATTTGGCGGCGGTGTAGCCGCGCTGGCGCGCCAGCGGCGCGTCGGCCAGCAGCTTGCGGATGGCGTCCCAGGCGCCGACGTAGCTGGCGGGGTTGGAGCGCGCGGTCTTGCCGATGGGCGACTGGTCGACGAACACCACGCCGGCCAGTTGCTCGGCGCCCAGCAGGCGGTCGTGCGCGCCGGGCGCTTCGGTGGCCTGGCCGAAGTGGCGCATCAGCGCGGGGGCCAGCACGTCCTGCATCAGCGTCGATTTGCCCGAGCCCGACACGCCGGTGACGGTGACCAGGCGCTGCAAGGGAAAGGCGACGTCGATGCCCTTGAGGTTGTGCTCGCGCGCGCCTTCCAAAATCAGGCGCGGCGTGTTGTCCTGCACGAGGCGCGCAAAGCCCAGGCCGATCGACTTGCGCCCGCCCAGGTACTGGCCGGTCAGCGTGTCGGCGCCGCGCAGTTCGGCGGGCGTGCCGTCGAACACGATGCGCCCGCCGGCGGCGCCCGGGCCGGGGCCGAAATCGAGCACCCGGTCGGCCGCCAGCATGACGGCCGGGTCGTGCTCGACCACCACCAGGGTGTTGCC
>CAZGOL010000332.1:0-1563 GCA_964527755.1 uncultured Ottowia sp. | reverse complement strand
ACCAACGCCCGGCGTCCTGGTTGTAGACGGCGATGTCGACGTTGCGCACTTCCAGCGTGGCGGCAAAGGCGAATACCAACAGTTGCAGGATAGGCGGCACGAATACCACCATGCGGCTGCGCGGGTCGCGCAGCACGCTGAGCACTTCCTTGATGAACTGGGCGCGCAGGCGGGTGAACGAGAAGGCGGAGGTCAACATCGCGTCACTCCAGGTTCTTGCGCGTGGCGCGCTTGGCGATCAGGAAGAACAGCGCCCCGATCGCCGCCATGGCCGCCAGGTTGGGCAGGAACACGGCCCAGATGTCGCCGGCCAGGAACACGGTCTTGAGCGAATCGACGAAGTAGCGCGCCGGAACCGCCCGAGTGATGGCGCGGATCGGCGCTGGCATCGCGTCGATCTCGTACAGAAAGCCCGAGAGCATGAAGGCCGGCAGAAAGCCCGTGAACAGCGCGATCTGTGCCGCCAGGAACTGGTTGCGCGCCAGCGACGAAATCAAGAGGCCCTGGCCCAGCGCCGGCACCATGAACACCGCCGACAAGAGCAGCAGCGCCGCCAGCGAGCCGCGCATCGGCACGCCAAAGACGAACACCGCCAGCGCCGCCGCACCCAGCGTGGACAGCATGCCGAGCACGAAGTAGGGCAGCAGCTTGCCGATCAGGATCTCGGCCACCGAGGCGGGCGTGGACAGCACCGCTTCCATGGTGCCGCGCTCCCACTCGCGCGCCACCACAAGGGCCGTGAGCATGGTGCCGATGATGGTCATGACGATGGCAATGGCCCCGGGAATCAGCGCGCGCCGGCTTTCCAGCTCGGGGTTGAACCAGTAGCGCGGCTCCAGCACGACGGACTGCGCGGGTGCCGCGACATCGAGCCCGGCACGCCAGGTCTGCACCACGCCGCGAGCGTAGTTCTCAACGTAGTTGGCGGTGTTGGGGTAGGAGCCGTCGGTGACGATCTGCACCAGCGGTTCTGCTCCGCGCTGGACCAGGCGCTGCTCGAAATCCTGCGGGATGACGACGTAGCCGCGCAGCGCACCGGAGACGAGCTGCTCGGCCACCTCGCGCCGGTCGTGGGCGAATTGCGCATCGAGGAAGCGGGTGCCCGAGAAGGCGGCGGCCAGCGACTGCGCCGATGCACCGGGCGACTCCAGCACCACACCGACACGAACCTCCTTGGCATCCAGCGACACCGCATAGGCGAACAGCAGCAGCAACACCACCGGCAGCACGAAGGCGATCAAGAGCGTCGAGGGGTCGCGCAGCGCCTGGTAACTTTCCTTGGTCACCAGGGCCACCAGGCGCCGCAGGTCAAAACGGCGCAAGTCGGGCTGCATCGAGGCAGCTCCTTTCTTGTCTTGTGCACCCGCGTTCATGCGGCCGCCTCCATCGCACGGTCGGCAGACTCCACTAGGTGAATGAAGGCGTCCTCCATGGTCGGGTCGGGGTGTTCGGCATTGACGGCGGCGCGCTTGAGCGCGTCGGGCGTGTCGAGTGCGATCAGGCGTGCGCGCGACAGCATGGCGACGCGGTCGCAGTATTCGGCCTCGTCCATGAAGTGGGTGG
>CAZGOL010000331.1:0-1565 GCA_964527755.1 uncultured Ottowia sp. | reverse complement strand
CTGCGCATCGCACGCGCCCTGCAAGAGCTGGGCATCGCCAGCCTCGCGGTCTACGCCGACGACGACCCCCAGGCCCCGCACGTGCATGCCGCCGATGCCGCCGTCGCGCTGGGCGCCACCGGACCCAGCGCGTATCTGGACGGCGCGCGCCTGCTGGCCATCGCGCGCGAGCACGGGGTGGACGCCATCCACCCCGGCTACGGCTTTTTGAGCGAGCGCGTCGACTTCGCCCGTGCCTGCGCGGCGGCCGGCCTGCGCTTCATCGGCCCCGCGCCAGAGCAGCTCGACGTACTGGGCGACAAGGCGCAGGCGCGGGCGCTGGCTGGACGCAGCAAGGTCCCGGTGCTGCCCGGCAGCGCGGGCGCGGTGACGCTGCAAGAGGCGCAGGCTTTTCTGCAGTCGCAAGGCGGCGCGGGCGTGATGCTGAAAGCCGTGAGCGGCGGCGGCGGGCGCGGCATGCGCGCGGTGCGCGGCGCCGATGAACTGGCCGCCGCCTACGAGCGCTGCCGCGGTGAGGCGCGTGCCGCGTTTGGCGTGGACGGCGTGTACGTCGAGCGCCTGATGGAGGGCGCGCGCCACATCGAGGTGCAGGTGCTGGGCGACGGGCACGACGCGATGGCGCTGGGCGAGCGCGACTGCACGCTGCAGCGGCGCTTTCAAAAGCTGGTCGAGATCGCGCCCAGCCCCGCGCTGGACGATGGCTTGCGCACGAGACTGATCGAGGCCGCGCTCAGCCTGGCGCGCGCCGTGCGCTACCAAAACCTGGGCACCTTCGAGTTCCTGGTCGATCCTGCCTCCACCGACCTGCCCTTCGTCTTCATGGAGGCCAATCCGCGCCTGCAGGTCGAGCACACCATCACCGAGGCCGTGTTCGGCGTCGATCTGGTGCAGGCGCAGATTCAACTGGCGGCGGGGCGACGCCTGAGCGACATCGGCCTGGACCCCGCCAGCCCGCCGCGCCCGCAAGGCGTGGCCATCCAGTGGCGCATCAACGCCGAAACGCTGGATGCGCAAGGCAACGCCACCCCCGGCAGCGGCACGCTGGCGCGCTTTGACGTGCCCACTGGCCCCGGCCTGCGCGTGGACACGCATGGCTTTGCCGGCGCCACGCCCTCGCCGCACTACGACACCCTGCTGGCCAAGCTGATCGTGCACGCGCACGGTGGTTTTGGCGCGGCGCTGCGGCGCTCGCAACGCGCGCTGGCCGACTTTCACATTGACGGTGTGGCGACCAATCTGCCGCTCTTGTGCGCGCTGGCCACGCGGCCCGAGATGGCGAGCCAGACGGTGCACACGCGCTGGTTGGAGAGCGTGTTGCCCGCACTGCTAGATGCTACAAACAAAATAGCTGTCGTGGCAGGTCCTGCAAGCGATATCGATCAGAATGATTCAAGATTGGTGGTGGACGCACCGCCCCACGCCATCCTCGCGCCCATGCCCGCGCGCCTGGTGCAGCTCTCCGTGGCCGAGGGCGACGAGGCGCCCGCCGGAGCGGAACTGGCTGTGCTCGAAGCCATGAAGATGGAGCACGTCATCACCGCCCCGCACGCCGGCCGCGTGGCGCG
>CAZGOL010000330.1:0-1568 GCA_964527755.1 uncultured Ottowia sp. | reverse complement strand
GACAGCGCGCGCGAGCGCAACCTGCAGCAGCGCGAGCTGGCGCTGCAGCGCGAGCTGGCGCTGCAGCGCGAGCGCGACCGGCTGGAAGATGCCCGCGCCGCCGAGGCCCAGCGCCCACCCGCGCCCGTGCCACCCAGCGAGTCCGCCGCCTGTCGCGCGGCGCGCGAGGAGGCCAGCTTTCGCGCCGCCAGCGTCACCGCCAGCGAGGAGCAGATCCGCACCGCCCGCGCCAACGCCGCGCTCGCCTGTGGTCAACCGGCGCCGCCCGAGATCGTGGTGGTGCCCCCGGCACGGCGTTGGCATCCGCCGCCCGATCGCGATCGGCCGATCCGCCCGCGCCCCGCCCCGCCGCGCCGGTACGAACCGGGCACCGAGCCATTGCCGATGCGGTGAAGCCGCCGATCGGGCTCGGGCTTCGGTCGCGACCCGATGCGAGAATCGCGGCATGAGCCCCTCCCGTGCCGTGACCATCACCCGCCCCGACGACTGGCACCTGCACCTGCGCGACGGCGCCGCGCTGGCCGCCGTGGTGCCGCACACGGCGGCGCAGTTCGCGCGCGCCATCGTCATGCCCAATCTGCGCCCGCCGGTCACCACCGCCGCGCAGGCGCTGGCCTACAAGGCGCGCATCCAGGCGGTGGTGCCGGCCGGCGTGGCCTTCGAACCCTTGATGACGCTGTACCTCGCCGACAACACGCCGCCCGATGAAATCGCGCGCGCCAGGGACGCCGGCGTGGTCGCGCTCAAGCTCTACCCGGCCGGCGCCACCACCAACAGCGACGCCGGCGTCACCGACATCCGCAAGACCTACAAGACACTGGAGGCCATGCAGCGCGCCGGCCTGCCGCTGCTGGTGCATGGCGAGGTCACCGACGCCGAGATCGACCTGTTCGACCGCGAGGCGGTGTTCATCGAGCGCGTGCTGATGCCGCTGCGGCGCGATCTGCCCGGGCTGAAGATCGTGTTCGAGCACATCACCACGCGCGAGGCGGCGCAGTACGTGCGTGACTCGGACTCCGGCGTCGCCGCCACCATCACCGCCCACCACCTGCTCTACAACCGCAACGCCATCTTTCAGGGCGGCATTCGTCCCCACTACTACTGCCTGCCGGTCTTGAAGCGCGAGTCGCACCGCCAGGCGCTCGTGCAGGCGGCCACCAGCGGATCACCCAAATTCTTCCTCGGCACCGACAGTGCGCCGCACCCCGCGCACCTGAAAGAGCATGCCAGTGGTTGCGCCGGCTGCTACACCGCGCATGCGGCACTCGAGCTGTACGCCACGGCCTTCGAGGCGGCGGGTGCGCTCGACCGGCTCGAGGGATTTGCCAGCTTTCACGGCCCCGACTTCTATGGCCTGCCGCGCAACCGCAGCACCATCACCCTGCGGCGCGAGACCTGGACGCCGCCGCAGGGCTACCCGTTCGGCGATGCGGTGCTCAAGCCGTTGGCGGGCGGGGAGCCGCTGCACTGGCGCGCCGAATTTCTTCACCGGCTCTGAGCCGGCGCAGGCGCGGTGAGCCCGGTTGGCAGCCGGTTCCGGTCGGGCGCCTGAAACCGCGTTCGCCTCC
>CAZGOL010000329.1:0-1579 GCA_964527755.1 uncultured Ottowia sp. | reverse complement strand
TGTTGGTGAAGCACAGCACCTGCTCGTTGTAGCCGTCGTTCCACTGCATGGCCACCTCGACCCCGATCTCGGTGCCGGGGATGCCGCCGTAGGTCTCGGCCGCTCGCGTGCCGGTGGCATGCACGGCGTTGGGGTGCAGCACCCGTTTGCTGCCATTGATGAAGTCGACGAAGCCCTTGACGCCGCCGGCTCCCGAGAAATCGTCTTCCTTGCCGGTGCGCTCGTCGATCAGGCGGATGCGCACGCCGTTGTTCAGGAACGAGAGCTCGCGCAGGCGCTTGGCCAGGATGTCGTAGTGGAAGTCGGCGTTTTCCTTGAAGATCTCGGTGTCAGGCAGAAAGCGCACTTCGGTGCCGCGCTGGTCGGTGTCGCCGGTCACGCGCATGGGCGAGACTTCGACGCCGTCCACCGTCTCGATCAGGCGGTTTTGCACGAAGCCGCGGCTGAACTCGATCTCGTGCTTCTTGCCATCGCGGCGCACCACCAGGTGCAGCCGGCTGGACAGCGCGTTGACGCAGCTCACGCCCACGCCGTGCAGGCCCCCCGAGACCTTGTAGCTGTTCTGGTTGAACTTGCCGCCGGCGTGCAGCTCGGTCAGCGCGATCTCGGCGGCCGAGCGTTTGGGCTCGTGCTTGTCGTCCATCTTCACGCCCACGGGGATGCCGCGGCCGTTGTCCAGCACGCTCACCGCGCCATCGGCGTGGATGGTGACCAGGATATCGTCGCAAAAGCCTGCCAATGCCTCGTCGATGGAGTTGTCCACGACCTCGAACACCAGGTGGTGCAGGCCGGTGCCGTCGCTGGTGTCGCCGATGTACATGCCCGGGCGCTTGCGCACGGCTTCCAGCCCTTCCAGGATCTGGATCGCGCCGGCGCCATAGTTGCCCTCGGCGGCAGCTTGCGGATCTTCGGGGGTCGGGTCGACATCGGTCATCACGAATCTTTCGATCTTTTGAAGCTCAAAACCCGCCGTGGCGGGCGGGTTTGGCTGCGAGGTTGCACCTGGACAGGGCGCAACGTCAAATGCGCATCGGCATCACCACGTACTTGAAATTGCCGTTGCCCGGCAGCGTGATCAGCATCGAGCTGTTGGCGTCCATCAGTTCGGCATTGACCATTTCTTCGGGGCTCATGTTGGCCAGCGCGTCGATCAGGTAGGTGACGTTGAAGCCGATCTCGATCGACTCGCCGTCGTAGTCGATGTCCAGTTCATCCACCGCCTCTTCCTGCTCGGCGTTGCTGGAGGCGATCTGCAGCGTGCCGGCCTCGAAGTTCAGGCGCACGCCCTTGAACTTCTCGCTGGTCAGGATGGCCGTGCGCTGCAAGCTGGCCAGCAGCGGGGCGCGGCCCAGTGTGACGCGGCTGCGGTGGTTCTTGGGAATGACGCGGTTGTAGTCGGGGAACTTGCCCTCGACCAGCTTGGTGACGAATTCCATGCCGCCGAAGCTGAACTTGGCCTGGTTGCCGGCAAAGCGCATCTCGATCGTGGGCGCCTCCTGCCCTTCGGGCGTGCTGGCGTCCGACAGCAGGCGCTGCAGCTCGATCACGGTCTTGCGCGGCAGGATCACCTCCTGCTTGG
>CAZGOL010000328.1:0-1596 GCA_964527755.1 uncultured Ottowia sp. | reverse complement strand
TCGACCGCGCGCAGGCCGATGCGCCCGGTGATGGGCGCGCGGATGCTGGCGAAGCCCACGTTCAGCTCGGCCGCACGCACGCTGGCGCTGTCGGCCTCCACCACGCCCTCGAGCTGCTTGACCAGCGCCGCCTGCGTGTCCACGTCCTGGCGCGCGATCGAATCCTGCTTCCACAGCGTCTCGTAACGCCCCAGCGTCACGCGCGCCGCCGCCAGCTGGGCTTCGTCCTTGGCGCGCTGGCCGCGCGCCTGCATGAGCGCCTGCTCGTAGGGCCGCACGTCGATGCGCGCCAGCACCTGACCCTTGGCGACCATCTGGCCCTCGGTGAACAGCACCTCGGTCAGCACGCCCGAAACCTGCGGCACCAGCGTCGCGGTGATCGGCGGCGTGACGGTGCCCAGCGCATCGACCACCACCGGCAGCGCCCCCTGCTCGGCCCGGGCCGAACCGACCGTCACGCTCGGCGAGCCACCACCGCCCGGCCCGCCAGGCCCCGGCGGCCCGAAGCTCGGCCCCGCAGCCGGCGCCGCCGGTGCCTTGGCCCGTTGCACGAGGTACCAGGCGCCACCCACCAGCAGCGCGATCAGCCCCAGCGTCAGCACGGCGCCCCGCCAGCCTCGGCGCTGCGCGACGGATGCGGGGGCGGGGTCGGCAAGTGGCGCTGGGGCGTCTGGCATGGTTCGGTGGGACGGACAGGCACCGGCTGGGCACGCCGGCGAACGGCGCCCATCGTAGCCGCTCCATCGTGTGGCATGCATGAGCAGCGCTTGAAGAAATGTAAAGGCGCGCGCCCATGCGGCGCCAAACGCAGGCGCCGTGCGGTCATCCATGCCGCGCTACGATTGCCCGCACAGCAGGCAACATCCGTCAAAGGAAGATTTCATGAGCACCGACACCCCGACCCTCGGCACCCTGACCGCGCACGGCAGCGGCCATCAGGGGCGCCTCGTACGCCAGTTCGACCACGCCACGGCCGAGGTCTGGCGCATGCTGACCGACTCGGCTTCGATGGCGCAATGGCTCTCGGCGGGCACGATCGAGCAGCGCCTGGGCGGCAAGGTGCGCATCGACTTCGTCGACAGCGGCATCGTCATCGACAGTGCGGTCACCGCGTTCGAGCCCGGCCGCGTGCTCGAATACTCGTGGAGCAGCGGCGACGAACCCACGCGTGCGTTGCGCTGGGAGCTCACGCCGACGGCCACCGGCACGCAGCTCGTGCTGACGGTCGATGTTCCGGCGGGCGAAGACGCGTCCAAGGCCTGCGCGGGTTTCGAGGGCCACCTCGAAATGCTTGCCGCCGCACTTGAAGGCGTGCCGATCAAGTTCCCTTTCGAGACCTACCTGAAGGCCCGCACCGGCTACCAGGCCATGCTGGCCGGCTGATCAGTCCTGCCACACCACCAGGTTCGTCCACCAGGTCAGCAGCACCACCACGCCAAAGGCGATGCGGTACCAGGCAAACGGCACGAAGCTGTGGCTGGCGATGTAGCGCAGCAGCCAGCGCACGCAGATCCAGGCACTGACAAAGGACAGCAGCAGGCCGACGCCAAACAGCGGCGCATCGGCCCACGACAGCAGCGCGCGCTCCTTGTAGAG
>CAZGOL010000327.1:0-1598 GCA_964527755.1 uncultured Ottowia sp. | reverse complement strand
CGGCGCGCAGCGCGTCCAGCGCGGCAGCGATTTGCGGCCACACGCGCTCGCTGCGCCCGCGCCAGGGCAGCGCGCTCAATTCGCGATCGACCTGCCCCGACAAGACCACTTGGCTTTTCGTGTCGGCCTCGGGCTTGAGCAACAGCGGGTTCATGCGCACGTCGGGCTCGGCGCGCGCGGCCAGCGCCTGGAAATACTGGGCCGAGCCGATCTCCCCGCCATCCACCACGCGCGCGTTGTTGCTCATGTTCTGCGCCTTGAACGGCGCCACCTTCAGGCCCCGGTTGGCGTAGTGCCGGCACAAGGCCGTGGCGATCCAGCTCTTGCCGGCGCCGCTGCTGGTGCCCAGCACCATCACGCAGGTGGCGGTCATGCCGACGCCTTGGCCTGGCGCAACGCGACCAGCAGGGCGTCCTGCACGTCGGGCGGCGCCACGACCATGCGCACGCGTCCGGGCAGGCCGAAGCTCGCGCAGTCGCGCAGCTTGAAGCCGCCCCGACGCAACTGCAGCAACCGGTTTTCCAGATCAAAACAGCCAGCAGCGCTTGCCTGGTCTGCCCAAGCAGCTACGAAAAAATTAGCATCACTGGGCTCAATATGGCAGCCAGCCGCGCGCAAGCCGGCGATCTGCCGCGCCTTCCACGCACGCAGCGTGGCACGGCAATCGAGCAACCAGCGCTCGCACGCAGGCGCGGCCCAGGCCTGCAGCAGCACCACGCCGTGCGCGCCCATCGGCCACGAGGGCGCCAGTTGCCGCACGCGCGCCAGCAGCGCAACCGGCGCATCGCTAGGCGCGATGGCATAGGCCGCGCGCACTCCCGCCAGGCCTAGTGCCTTGTTGGGCGTGATCAGGCGCCACACGCGCTCGAGCTCCTGCGCGGCCAGGCTGGCAGCACCTGCCAGCCGCAGCGGCTCGTACGCCTGGTCGAGCACCAAGGTCTGGCCGGTGCGCAGCGCCGCCACGCAGGCAGGCAGGTCGGCTTGCGCCTGCCCGAGCGGGCTGGAAGGCTCGCACGCCCACAGCAGCGCCGCTGCCTGCGGTTCATCGGTCCGCCCGAGTCCCGCGGCCTGCGCGGCCCGCGCGTAGTCGCCATAGGCGTGCGGCGGCTGCCACATGGCCGAGCCGGGCGCAGCCGTGAGGGCCACCGCCACGCTGATGCGCTGGATGAACTCGCTGCCGCTGGCCGCCAGCACGATGCGCGCCTGCGCCACGCCGTGCCAGGCCGCAAGCTGAGCCGTGAGCGCGGTGCCGGCCGGATCGGGGTAGTGGCGCGCGTCCGCGGCCTGCAACGCAGCCAGCGCCACTGGGTATGGACCGCAGGTGTTGGCGTTGGTCGACAGGTCGTGCCGCGGCACGCCAGCGGCATCGGGGCCGCCATGGGTGGCGGTCAAAATCTGGTTCATGGCAAACCGGCGATTGTGCCCAAAGGCCTACCCCAGCCCTACGAGCAACATCGCGCATGCCAGCAAGGTGGCCGCCAGTGCGCTGCGCGAACCGACTTGGCAGGCACGCAGCAGGTCATCCGGCTCGGCCGCGCGCCCACCTTCGTTGAGCGTGTAGACATCGGGCTTGCGCAGGCGCACGCCCAACGCCAGCG
>CAZGOL010000326.1:0-1607 GCA_964527755.1 uncultured Ottowia sp. | reverse complement strand
ACTACATCGCCGATGGCTTCCGCCATCGCGCCGCCGAACTGGCGACCGAATGGCTAGGGCCACGCACCGAGCTGGAGATCCAGCAGACCTTACAGCGCGAGGTGGAACAAGAGCGGTGGACGGGCTTGGATCGCACCTTGAAACGCGAGGCCGGCGACGATGGCCTGGTGCATGTCGAACGGCTCAACGAACCCCGACTGCAACGCCAACGCCTACTGCTGATCGGTCGCCTGCAACGCTTGCAGCGCCTGGGCCTGGCCGACGAGATGCAGCCGGGCACCTGGGCCGTCCATGCCGACGCGGAAAAGACCCTGCGCGCCCTGGGCGAGCGCGGCGACATCATCCGCACCATGCAGCGGGCCATGCGCGGCGAGCCGCGCGAGCTGGCGGTGTTCGAGCCGGGAGACGATGGTCGAACCATCCTCGGCCGCGTGGCCGCGAAGGGGCTGGCCGACGAACTGCGCGACCGGGGCTATCTGGTCATCGACGGCGTGGACGGCAAGGCCCACTACGTCGCGCTTAACTCACGCGACGAGCTGGCGAACTACCCGACCGGCGCCGTGGTGGAGGTGAAGAGGGCGGCCGACGTGCGCGCGGCCGACCGCAACATCGCCGCACTGGCGAGCGATGGCCTGTACCGTGCCGATCATCACCTCGCCATCGCGCAGGGGCAGGCTGTGCCCAGCCGCGATCCTCAGGAAGTCGTCGCGGCGCACGTCCGCCGGCTGGAAGCCTTGCGCCGGGCCGGCATCGTGGAGCGCGTGGCCGAGGGGCTATGGAAGGTGCCGGACGACCTGGCCGAACAGGGCCGCCGCTACGATGCGCAGCGCCTGGGCGGCGTGGCTGTGGAGCTGAAATCGCACCTGCCTATCGAGCGGCAGGCCCGCGTGATCGGGGCCACCTGGCTTGACCAGCAGTTGATCGGTGGTGGCTCGGGCCTGGGCGACCTGGGCTTTGGTGCAGAGGCCAAGCAGGCGCTGCAGCAGCGCGCCGACTTCCTGGCCGAACAGGGTCTAGCCGAGCGGCGCGGGCAGCGCTTGATCCTGGCACGCAACCTGCTGGGCACCCTGCGCAATCGGGAACTGGCGCAGGCCGCCAAGGACATTGCGACCGAAACCGGCCTGGAGCATCGGCCCGTAGCCGACGGCCAGCGTGTGGCTGGCACCTACCGGCGCTCCGTCATGCTCGCCAGCGGACGCTACGCGATGCTCGATGACGGCATGGGGTTCAGCCTGGTGCCGTGGAAGCCGGTGATTGAGCAGCGGCTGGGGCAGCAACTCGCCGCGGTGGTGCGTGGCGGCGTTGTATCGTGGGATGTGGGGCGGGGGCGTGGGATGTCGATCAGCTGAAACTACCTCAAGAGAAAGATATTCGTGACGTCTCTGTGGCATATCAGCAGGCAGTGCTGCCGGCGCACTTCATGACTGGCACAGGATTCGCGCACCTGGCTCACGAGCTCAATAGATCACTTGGATCGCCGGCGCCATCAAGAGCCGCGCGCCGTGCATGGTCGAGCAGTGCTTCGCGATTCCAGCCGACCATGGTCGCTGCGGCATCCACCGCATGCGCCCAGGTGCAGCGGTTGGCGAACAGCATGCCGGGGACAT
>CAZGOL010000325.1:0-1651 GCA_964527755.1 uncultured Ottowia sp. | reverse complement strand
CCGCTGCACCTGTCCACCGGGCAAGAGGCCGTGGCCGCCGGCGTGTGCGCGCACTTGGGCGCGGCCGACCTGCTGACCAGCACCCACCGCGGCCACGGCCACACCCTGGCCAAGGGCGCCGATCCCGCCAAGATGATGTGCGAGCTGTTTGGCCGCGCTACCGGCTACAACAGCGGTAAGGGCGGCTCGATGCACATTGCCGACTTCTCGGTCGGCATGCTGGGCGCCAACGGCGTGGTGGCGGCCGGCCTGCCAATCGCCGTGGGTGCGGCGCAGGGCCTGAAGACGCGCGGCGTGGATGCGATTGCCGTGTGCTTCTTCGGCGATGGCGCCATCAACCGCGGCCCCTTCATGGAGGCGCTGAACTGGGCCGGGGTCTACCAGCTGCCGGTGCTGTTCGTGTGCGAGGACAACCGCATTTCGGCCACCACCGAAAGCGCCGCCATGACGGCCGGTCCCGGCGCCAGCGCGCGCGCCGCCGCCATGGGCATTGCCGCCGTGCAGGTGGACGGCACCGACGTGCAGGCCGTGTCGGACGCCGCGGCCCAGCTGATTGCCGACATCCGCGCCGGCCACGGCCCGCGCCTGCTGCACGCGCTGACCGACCGGCACAAGGGCCACGTGTCGGTCGACCCGGCCACCAACCGCAAGCCCGAGGAGGTGGCCGCCGCCCTGGCGCGCGACGGTCTGACGCGCACGCGCCAGCAACTGGTGGAACAAGGCCACGCGGCGCAAATCGAGCAGATCGAGCGCGAAGCGCACGCCGAGATCGACGCCGCCGTGGCCACCGCCAGCGCCGCGCCACCGCCAGACCCGAGTGCCGCCTACACCGACGTGCAAACCATCGGCGCGGGGGTGTGGGCATGAGCAGCACCGTGATGACCTATGCCCAGGCCGCCGCCCTGGCCCTGGCGCAAACGATGGAAAAAGACCCCACCGTGGTCGCCCTGGGCGAAGACCTGGGCCGCGGCGGCGTGTTTGGCCAGTACCGCAGTGTCGATGGTTCGCCGCTGGCCCAGCGCTTCGGGCCCGATCGCATCATCGACACCCCCATCTCCGAGGCCACCATCGTCGGCGCCGCCGTGGGCATGGCGCTGGCCGGCTGCCGGCCCGTGGTCGAGCTGCGCGTGGTGGACTTCGCCCTGTGCGCCATCGATGAAATCGTCAACCAGGCGGCCAAGAACCGCTACATGTTCGGCGGCCAGGGCCGCGTGCCGCTGGTGATGCGCATGCCGATCGGCATCTGGTCGTCCTCGGCCGCGCAGCACAGCCAGTCGCTGGAGGCCTGGTTTGCCCACATCCCCGGCCTGGTGGTGGTGGCGCCCGCCACGCCCGCCGACAACCACGGCCTGCTGCTGGCCGCCCTGCAATCGGGCGACCCGGTGGTCTACATGGAGCACAAGGAGCTGTGGGGTGCGCAAGGCGCCGTCACCCCCGGCCAGGTGGTGCCGCTGGGCCAGGCGCGCACGGTGCGCACCGGCGCCGACGTGACGATCGTGTCCTGGTCGCGTCAGATGCAGGCCTGCGAGCAAGCCGCCGAGCTGCTGGCCGCGCAAGGCGTGCAGGCCGAGCTGATCGACCTGCGCACCCTCTGGCCCTGGGACAGGGAAACGGTGCTGGCCAGCGTGGCCAAGACCGGCCGCCTGCTGGT
>CAZGOL010000324.1:0-1654 GCA_964527755.1 uncultured Ottowia sp. | reverse complement strand
AACCTGCAGTTCACCGCCTCATTCAAGGAGCGCGGCGCCTTCAACAAGCTGGTGCAACTCGCACCCGACGAACGCGCGCGCGGCGTGATCGCCATGAGCGCGGGCAACCACGCCCAGGGCGTGGCCTATCACGCGCAACGGCTGGGCATTCCGGCCACCATCGTCATGCCCAGCTTCACGCCGGGCGTCAAGGTGGCGCGCACGCGCGGCTTTGGCGCGCAGGTGATCCTGCACGGCGCCACGCTGGAGGCCGCCTACGCGCACGCCCGGCAACTCGCCGACGAGCAGAACCTGGTGTTCGTGCACCCCTACAACGACGCCGCCATCATGGCCGGCCAGGGCACGGTGGCGCTGGAGATGCTGGCGACGCAGCCCGAGCTGGATGCGCTGGTCGTGCCCGTGGGCGGCGGCGGGCTGATCGCCGGCATCGCGACCGCCGCCAAGGCGGTCAAACCGACGATCGAGGTGATCGGCGTGCAGACCCGGCGCTTTCCGGCCATGGTCAACCTGATGCGTGGCACGCACCTGGAGCAAGGCGTGAGCACGATCGCCGAAGGCATCGCCGTGGGCGCGCCCGGGCCCGAATGCGTGGAGCTGATCCGCCGCAACGTGGACGACTTCCTGCTCGTGGATGAAGGCGACATCGAGCAGGCCATCGTGCTGCTGCTGGAGATCGAGAAGACCCTGGTCGAAGGCGCGGGTGCGGCCGCCCTGGCGGCGCTGCTGCGCCACCCCGAACGGCTCGCTGGCAAGCGGGTGGGCATGGTGCTGTCGGGCGGCAACATCGATCCGATGCTGCTGGCGGCGATCATCGAGCGCGGCATGGTGCGCTCCGGGCGCCTGGTGCGCATCGTCGTGAGCACGCGCGACGTGCCCGGCTCGCTGGCGCGCATCACGCGCCTGGTGGCCGAAACCGGTGCCAACGTGGACGAAGTGCACCACCAGCGCGCCTTCACCCTGCTGGCGGCGCAGAACGTCGAGATCGAGATGGTGCTGCAGACGCGCGGACGCGAGCACGTGGAGGAAATGCTCGAGCGCCTGCGCGCCGAGGGCCTTGAGGTGCGGCTGGTGCAGTGAACCCGCCGCAGCACGGGATAGCGGCGAGCCGTAGAATCACCAGCCCGGCTGCCAAGGAGCGTTGCAGCGGGCCCGCCAGAGCGCTCTGGCGCACGGCCCGTCAGGCTTGGCGGCTCGCAACGGATCGCAACGACGCTCACCGGCCGCGCGCACGGCGTGCACCCAGGTGAGAACATGAACGCCCCCGATCTTCCCCAACTGTCCGTGCCGCCGATGCGGCTGGCCGGGCTGGAGCCTGTCACCATAGGTGCAGACAGCCTGTTCGTCAACGTCGGCGAGCGCACCAACGTCACCGGCTCCAAGGCGTTCGCGCGCCTGATCATCGCCGAGCAGTACGAAGAAGCGCTGTCGGTGGCACGCCAGCAGGTGGAAAACGGCGCCCAGGTCATCGACGTGAACATGGACGAAGCCATGCTCGACGGCAAGGCCGCGATGGTGCGCTTTCTGCGCATGCTCGGCTCTGAGCCCGACATCGCCAAGGTTCCGGTGATGGTGGACTCCTCCAAGTGGGAGGTGATCGAAGCCGGCCTGCAATGCCTGCAGGGCAAGGGCATCGTCAACTCGATCAGCCTGAAGG
>CAZGOL010000323.1:0-1687 GCA_964527755.1 uncultured Ottowia sp. | reverse complement strand
CATGGGCCTCCTTGTCATTGAAGGCCACGCGCAGGCCCTTGCCGCCGCCGCCCGCACTGGCCTTGATCATCACCGGATAGCCGATGCCCTTGGCAATTTCCACCGCGTGCTCGGGGCTGTCGATGGCCGCGTTGTGGCCCGGGATGGTGCTGACCTTGGCCTCGCCCGCCAGCTTCTTGGAGGCGATCTTGTCGCCCATGGCGGCAATGGCGCCGTGCTTGGGGCCGATGAAGACGATACCCTGTTCTTCTGCCTTCCTGGCGAACTCGGCGTTCTCCGACAGGAAGCCGTAGCCCGGGTGCACGGCCTGCGCGCCGGTCTGTTTGCAGGCCTCGATGATCTTGTCGGCCAGCAGGTACGACTCGCGCGAGGGCGGCGGACCCAGGCGCACGGCCTCGTCGGCCAGTGCGACGTGCCGCGCGTTCTTGTCGGCGTCGGAATACACCGCCACGGTGGCGATGCCCATGCGCTTGGCGGTGGTGATGATGCGGCAGGCAATTTCGCCCCGGTTGGCGATGAGGATTTTCTTGAACATGGTGATCGGTCAGGTTGATGGTTCGAATCGGTTTCGCAGCGCCTTGCGTTTCGCCGTGAAGCGCCACCATGGCCTCGCAGCGCCGCCATTCATGAAGTCGTGTGCGGCCACAAATGCATTCAGCGCGCAGGGGTCGTGGCGCTGGCCCGCCGGACCGCGCAAGGTCTTGTAGGCCACCAGGGGGTCCTTGCGGCGGACATCGTCGGGCGGGGCGAAGTCAATGCTGCGCAGATCGGCCGCGCTGGAAGGCCCGATGTTGGGAATGTCGGTCAGGCGGTTGGCCTGATCCGCGTTATCGGCCTTGGGCAAGGCGACCTCCACGTCGAGCGAGCGTCATCGCAGGCACTCCGCCGTGTAAAGCGGGCACGTCATGCGCCAGGCCTGAAAACCGATCATCGCCAGGGCGAGCACGAAGATCCAGCGCTGCAACGGGGCCAGCATCTCACCGCGCGGCTTGCCCCACAGACTCAGGACCATGGCCAGCAGGGCGAGGAAGTAAACGCTCTTGTCCAGCGCATAGACCACGATGGATGTGTAGACGGACAGCCCGGCGGCAACGAGCAGCACTGCCGCGGCCCAACGCGGCAGCACGACCGGGTCGGGGCGGCGCGCCGACACGCGCCAGCCCCAGCGCAGGAGCAACACCGCCACGGCCAGCAGCATGAACTGCACCATGACGGTGGTCGTGGTGCTGTTTGGGGCGATGTTGGTCATGTTCATGATCCGGGTGACCTCACAGTGGAATGTTGCCGTGCTTGCGCCACGGGTTGTCCAGCTTCTTGTCCTTGAGCATGGCCAGGCTGCGGCAGATGCGCTGGCGCGTCTCGTGCGGCTGGATCACGTCGTCGATATAGCCGCGACTGCCGGCGACGAAGGGGTTGGCAAAGCGGGCCTTGTATTCGGCCTCGCGCGCGGCCAGCTTGGCGGGGTCTTTCTTTTCCTCGCGGAAGATGATCTCGACCGCGCCCTTGGCGCCCATCACTGCGATCTCGGCGTGGGGCCAGGCCAGGTTGACGTCGCCGCGCAGGTGCTTGGAGCTCATCACGTCGTAGGCACCGCCGTAGGCCTTGCGGGTGATGACGGTGATCTTGGGCACGGTGCACTCGGCGTAGGCGTAGAGCAGCTTGGCGCCATGCTTGATGATGCCGCCGT
>CAZGOL010000322.1:0-1706 GCA_964527755.1 uncultured Ottowia sp. | reverse complement strand
CGCAGCCGCTCAAGGGCGCGCGCATCGCCGGCAGCCTGCACATGACGATCCAGACCGCCGTGCTGATCGAGACGCTGCAGGCGCTGGGCGCCGAGGTGCGCTGGGCCTCGTGCAACATCTTTTCCACGCAGGACCACGCCGCCGCCGCCATTGCCGCCAGCGGCACGCCGGTGTTTGCCGTCAAAGGCGAGTCGCTGGCCGACTATTGGGACTACACGCACCGCATCTTTGAGTTCGGCCCCAAAGGATCGAAGAACGAAGGCCCCAACATGATCCTGGACGACGGCGGCGATGCCACGCTGCTGATGCACCTGGGCGCGCGCGCCGAGAAGGACATCAAGGCGCTGGGCAAGGCCGGCAGCGAAGAAGAAAAAATCCTGCACGCCGCCATCAAGGCCAGGCTCAAGCAGGACTCCACCTGGTACAGCCGCCGCCTGAAAAACATTCTGGGCGTGACCGAGGAGACGACGACCGGCGTGCACCGCCTGCAGGAGATGTCGGCCAAGGGCACGCTGCAGATGCGCGCCATCAACGTCAACGACTCGGTGACGAAATCCAAGTTCGACAACCTGTACGGCTGCCGCGAGTCGCTGGTGGATGGCATCAAGCGCGCCACCGACGTGATGATCGCCGGCAAGGTGGCCTGCGTGGCCGGCTATGGCGACGTGGGCAAGGGCTCGGCCCAGGCGTTGCGCGCGCTGTCGGCCCAGGTGTGGGTGACCGAGATCGACCCCATCAACGCGCTGCAGGCGGCGATGGAGGGCTTCAAGGTCGTGACCATGGAGTACGCCGCCGACAAGGCCGACATTTTCGTCACCGCCACCGGCAACCGCGACGTGATCCGCTACGAGCACATGGCGGCCATGAAGGACCAGGCCATCGTCTGCAACATCGGCCACTTCGACAACGAGATCGACATCGCCGCGCTGGAGAAAAACTGCACCTGGGAAGAGATCAAGCCGCAGGTCGATCACGTGATTTTCCCCAGGGAAGGGCGCAAACCCGCCAAGCGCATCATCCTGCTGGCCAAGGGGCGCCTCGTGAACCTGGGCTGCGCCACCGGCCACCCCAGCTACGTGATGAGCAGCAGCTTTGCCAACCAGACGCTGGCGCAGATCGAGCTGTTCACCAGGTCCGGCGACTATCAGAGCGGCAAGGTCTACGTGCTGCCCAAGCACCTGGACGAGAAGGTGGCGCGACTGCAACTGTCCAAGCTCGGGGTGCAGCTCACGCAGCTCACCAAGGCGCAGGCGGCCTACATCAACGTGCCGGTGCAGGGGCCGTACAAAGCGGACACGTATCGCTATTGATGTGATGGTTTCCGTCGTTTGCTCAGCAAGCGCCAACGACCTGTATCACTGAGATCGCACCCGTGCGCGCCGATCAATGGCTGGTTCAGCGGGGCCTGGCTGCCAGCCGCAGCCAGGCCCAGCGCCTGCTGGCGGCTGGCGCACGCTGGCGCGCCCCCGGCGGCTGGCGCGCGCTGACCAAGGCCGATGATTTGCCGCCCGAGGCTGAAGTCGAGCTTCTCGACGCCGCCGAAGCGCGCTACGTCTCCCGCGGCGGACTCAAGCTGGAAGGGGCCTTGGCGACAGCCGGCGTCGCTGTCGCGGGGCGCCGCTGCCTGGACGTCGGCCAGTCGACCGGGGGGTTCACCGATTGCTTGCTGCAGCACGGTGCGACCCGCGTGGTCGGCGTCGACGTGG
>CAZGOL010000321.1:0-1718 GCA_964527755.1 uncultured Ottowia sp. | reverse complement strand
ACCAGGGCGGCGTCGAGCACGCCGGCATAGAACCAGTCCGGCAGGATCAGTTCGAGGCCCAGCGGCGTGCCCTTGGCATCGGCCAACTCCTTCCATTCGTTGATCCACGAGAAACGGTGCAGGCGCCGCCCGGTCGTCTCCCGGATGGACGTGGCCACCGTGGTCGATTGCAGCCGGTCGAGCGCGGCCTTGAGGCGCTGGTAGTCGCGCAGCGACGTACCGCGCCCGATGAAGCGCAGCACCTCGTAGGGGCGTACCTGCATCAAGCGCGAGGGCCGCAGGCCCGCGTCGCGCGCCTCCACGATCTGGCTGGCAGCCCAGATCAGGATGTCGGCATCCCAGATCGTGGCGATGCCGTGCTCGGCCGTGCCTTCCACGCGGATGGTCACGTTGCCCGCCAGGAAGTCGATCGGCGCCGTGCGCCGCGACTTCGCCAGCGAGAAGAACGGAAAGGCCATCAAATCCTGGCTGTCGCGTGGCGCCATGTCGCCCGGCAGCGCGCGGAACAGGTCGAGCTGTTCGCGTTCCTGCAAGGGCTTGGACATGGCGATGGCCTGCCGCGCGCCGCCGATCAGCGCGCACGACTGTCGGCCGAGTGGTGCTCGGCGTATTCGGGATCGGAAGTCGTCTCGAAGCTGCGGTCGGCGGCCCAGGCATCGAGGTCGGCCACGGCGTACATGACGCGCCGGCCGAACTTGCGAAAGCGCGGGCCGCCGCCGATCACGCGCTGCTTTTCCAGCGTGCGCGGCGACAGCCGCAGGTACTCGGCGGCTTCGTCGTTGGTGAGATAGCGTTGGGGCTGCGCGGCAGCGGTCGAGACAGCGGCGGCAGGCCGCAAGGGAGCGGGACGCATGGTGTGAACCTCCATAGCTTTCAAAGCTCCGGCCACACAGCGCAACCGGATGGAGGCAGTCTCAGAAAACGCGGCCCGCGTGCTCAGGGTCGTTTTGCGTTGCCTTCAAAACGACCCTTCTCAAGCGGCGCAAGCTGTGCTAGGCGGCGATAGCCGCCGTGCATCAGCGCATCGCCGCGCCGCACGAGGCGGCGCACCTTGGAGCGCAGGCCGCCGTCGGCATACCAATCGGCCACGGCATCCACGCCGAACAAGCCTTCGGCCACCTCGCGCAATGACGCGCCCGCCAGGGTGGCGTCGAGCGCCTGCAAGGTGTGCAGTTCCAGCAGCGCGGCCGGTGTCGGTCTGAGCCTGGCATCGGCAAGGGCTGCGCCCGGCGCATGGCCGCGCGCAGGCGCGGCAGCGCCGCCGCCACTTCCGCGATGGGCATAGACCACGGCCATGCCGTCCTCCAGGCCGGGCGCCAGCGCGAAGCGCAGGCAGCGGCCAGGACTGCGCGCGATCAGCGCCAGTGCCTTGCCGTCGTGCAGCAGTTGCTTGTGGCCGGGGATGCGCCAGAACGCGAAGGCGACGGCATCCGGTGGTGGATCGGCATCGGGATAGAGCTGCACCACGGCGTTGGAGCCGGGCAGCCAGGCCGGATGCGCGTCACGCGCATCCAGAGCCGGGTCTTCCAGCAAGCGCAAGCCCCAGCGATGCGCAGCATCGGGGCGGCGCGCACGGCGCAGCCAGTCGAGCCGATAGTCAGGGTGGCGGCGCAGGTACTCCCAAGCCAGCGCAAGCGCATCCAACCACAGGACATAGAGGTAAGCCGCAGTGGGATACCAGTGCGCCACATGATGAGGATTGACCATGACCCAAGCTC
>CAZGOL010000320.1:0-1724 GCA_964527755.1 uncultured Ottowia sp. | reverse complement strand
AGCGCCAACCCATGCGTTGATGGCGGCTGTGGCTGCGACGCACCGGCACGGGCGACCGTCATGAACGGAGAACCCAGTGCTTTCTTCCCTGCAGGGGAAATTCCCGCCGGCCATTCTGGCCCTGGCAGACGGCAGCATCTTCATCGGTCAGTCCATCGGCAGCACCGGCAGCACCGTCGGCGAGGTGGTTTTCAACACCGCCATGACGGGCTATCAGGAAATCCTCACCGACCCGAGCTACTGCCAGCAGATCGTCACCCTGACCTATCCCCACATCGGCAACACCGGCGTCAACGCCGAGGATGTCGAGTCGCCTCGCGTGCAGGCCGCCGGGCTGATCATCCGCGACCTCGCGCCGATCTACAGCAGTTTCCGCGCCCAGCAGGGCCTGTCGGACTATCTGAAGACCGAGCGAACGGTGGCGATCGCCGGCATCGACACGCGCGAACTCACGCGCCACCTGCGCGACCACGGCGCACAGAACGGAGCGATTCTCGCGTTGGCCTCGGGCGAGGCCGCCACGCAGGCGCGCATCGACGAGGCGCTGGCCGCCGCGCGCGCCGCACCCTCGATGGCGGGGCTGGATCTGGCCAAGGTGGTCAGCACGCGCGAGCCTTACGAATGGACCCAGACCGTGTGGTCGTTGGGGCAGGGTTATGGCACCCAGGAAGCGCCGCGCTACAAGGTGGTGGCCTACGATTTCGGCGTCAAGCACAACATCCTGCGCATGCTGGCTGCGCGCGGTTGCCAGATCACCGTGGTGCCTGCACAAACACCGGCCGCCGAGGTGCTGGCGCGTCAGCCCGACGGCGTGTTTCTCTCCAACGGGCCGGGCGATCCTGAGCCCTGCGACTACGCCATTGCCGCCACGCGCGAGCTGATTGCCAGCGGCGTTGCGGTATTCGGCATTTGTCTGGGTCATCAGATCATGGCGCTGGCGGCCGGTGCGCGCACCTTCAAGATGGAAAACAGCCACCACGGCACCAACCACCCGGTGCGCGATCTGGACAGTGGTCGCGTCAGCATCACCAGTCAGAACCACGGGTTTGCCGTCGAGATCAAGTCACTGCCCGATACGGTGCGTGCCACGCACGTGAGCCTGTTCGACGGCACGTTGCAGGGCTTGCGGTTCAGGGACCGGCCAGCGTTCTGCTTTCAGGGCCACCCGGAAGCGTCATCGGGACCCCAGGACATCGGCTACCTGTTCGACCGCTTCGTCGATCTGATGGCAAGGCGGGTCTGACCAGGCGGGAAGGTCATCGCGCCGTTACCCCACATTTGTTCAACAACAGGCACTCGCTCGGGACATGAAGCTCTACCCCTTTCCACAGGCCACACTCGAGAAGGCGATCGCTCGCCGACTCCTGAACTTGGCGTCACCGCAGCGTGAGTGGTTTGCCGAACGCTGGAGCCAGAAGCCCTACAAAAAATCCTTCCTCGAACACAAGGCGATGCCGCTCGTCACGCTGGTGGCCAAGGGCAAGAGCTGGAGCGACGAAGAGTTCAACTCCGAACTGGCGGGGTGGACCGTCAGGTTCTACGACGCCGAGGCCGCCGTGCTGCGCCCCCTGATCGAGGGCGATGGCCTGATTCAACTGATGCAAAAAAACCTGCCTGCCGAGCGCGCGAAGGCGCTTTTGGACAAGCTCGACCACGACCGCCATGCCTAAACGCAACGACCTGAAGACTGTCCTCATCATCGGCGCCGGCCCCATCGTCATCGG
>CAZGOL010000319.1:0-1725 GCA_964527755.1 uncultured Ottowia sp. | reverse complement strand
CGAGCGCGACATCGCCATGGTGTTCCAGAACTACGCGCTCTACCCGCACATGAGCGTGTTCGACAACATGGCCTACGGGCTGAAGATCAAGAAGGTGCCAGCCGAAGAAATCCGCGCGCGGGTCGACAAGGCGGCGCAGATCCTGGAGCTCGGCGGCCTGCTGGCGCGCAAGCCGCGCGAGCTCTCGGGCGGCCAGCGCCAGCGCGTGGCCATGGGCCGCGCCATCGTGCGCCAGCCGCAGGCCTTCCTGTTCGACGAGCCGCTGTCCAACCTGGACGCCAAGCTGCGCGCGCAAACGCGCCTGGAAATCGAAAAGCTGCACCGCGACCTGGCCATCACCAGTCTGTTCGTGACCCACGACCAGGTCGAGGCCATGACGCTGGCCCAGCGCATGATCGTCATGAACGCCGGCCGCATGGAGCAGTTCGGCACGCCGGACGAGGTCTACCACCGTCCGGCCAGCACCTTCGTCGCCGGCTTCATCGGCGCACCGCCGATGAACCTGCTCTCCGGGATCGAGGGCGTGCGCGACGGCGTGCTGCTCGGCATCCGCCCCGAGCACCTGCGCGTGGTCGATGCGGGTGGCTGGCCGCTGCACGTGCAGACCGTCGAGATGCTGGGCGCCGAGCGCCTGATCTACGGCCACCTGAACGGCCCGCAAGGCCCCTGGACCATCCTGCGCATGAACGAGACCGAGGCCCCGCCCGCCTCCGGCCAGTTGCTCCACGTGCTACCGCTGGAAGACCGCATCCACGGCTTTGACGAAGCCACCGGACTGCGCATCGAGGCCTGAAGCGCGCCGCGTGGCGCCTGCGAGCCCAACACCCGGCACCCATCGACGGCTCACCGTGTCTGCCTGGCCCTACCCCTTCTGGATCGCCCACCGCGGCGCCGGCAACCTGGCGCCCGAAAACACGCTGGCCGCCTTTCGCCTGGGCGCGGCGCACGGCTGGCGCATGTTCGAGTGCGACGCCAAACTGGCCAGCGACGGCGTGGTCTTTCTGCTGCACGACGACACGCTCGAGCGCACCACCAACGGTCAGGGTATCGCCGGCGACCTGCCCTGGAGCGTGCTGGCCCAACTGGACGCCGGTGGCTGGCACTCGCGCCGCTACGCCGGCGAACCGATCCCCACGCTGGAGGGCGTCGCCCGCTTTTGCCTGGCCAACCAGTACCTGCTCGACATCGAGATCAAGCCGACCCCCGGCCTGGATGAGCCGACCGGGCAGGCGGTGGCCACGCTGGCCGCGCGCCTATGGCGGGACGCCCCGGTCGCGCCATTGCTCAGTTCGTTTCGCCCCGACGCGTTGGCCGGCGCCCGCCGCGGGGCGCCGCAACTGCCGCGCGGTCTGCTGCTGGACACGCTCGGCGATGGCTGGCTCGACGTGGCCCGGCAACTGGACTGCGTGGCGGTCATCTGCAACCACGCGCTGTGGGACGCCGCCACCGTCGGCCAGGTCCACGCCGCCGGCCTGCGCGCCCTGAGCTACACCGTCAACGACGAATGGGCCGCCCAGCGGCTGATCGCGCTGGGCACCGATGGCATCGTGAGCGACCGCATCGATCGGTTCAGCCCCGCCTCGCGCTGAGCCGCCGAGGCGCCGCGCGCCATGTCAGTTATCCATGGCGCTGCACGCCACCCGCAGGCCATGAAACCCAAAGAGCCAAATGGCCGCGGAGCAGGCCAGGCCAGCGATCGCCGTGGCCGGGGTTTCCCCGGCCAGT
>CAZGOL010000318.1:0-1783 GCA_964527755.1 uncultured Ottowia sp. | reverse complement strand
CGGTCGGTCATGTTGCCGGCATCTTTCACGCGCTGGTAGGCCTTGCCGGGCCACACCGGGTCGCCCGCGGCGGCCAGGCACAGCATGGCCAAGGCCAGGCCGGCCAGGGTGCGCCGGCCGCTGCTGACGGGGTCGGGCGTGTAGGCGCCGGTGTCGTGGTTCTGTTCCCAGGCCCATCGCCAGTCGGCCTGCAGAGCCTGCGCCAGCTGGCGACGCATGGCCTCGCGCACGGCGTGGATGCGCTGCGGATCGACGTTGCCGGGCAACTGGTCGGCGATGTAGCTCTCGCCCGGCAGGCCCAGGGCCAGGGCCTTGAAGGCGGCGTCCAGGCTGGCGTCGCGCAGTACGGCGCGCAGCGCGACCAGGTGGGCGTCGCTCAGGGGAGTGGGGTCCGGATCGCCGCTGGCGTCAATCTGCGCCAACGCCACGCGCAGGGCCAGCTGTTGCCCGGCTTCCCAGCGGTTGAAGGGGTCGCTGTCGTGTGCCAGGCGGTGCATCAGTTGCTCGGGTGTGGCTCCGAGTTGCAGCTTGACCGGGGCCGAGAAGCCGCGCAGCAGCGAGGGCACGGGTTCCTGCGCGATGCCGGTGAACACCAGCGTGGCCTCGGGGTCGGCCAGAACGAACACGTCGCCGTGCAGCAACTCGCCGTGCTGCAGGGCCAGCGGCAGATCGCGCCCGTCGGTGCCCATCAGGCCCAGGCGCACGGGAATGACCATCGGCGGCTTGACCGGCTGGCCTGGCGTGGGCGGGCAGCTTTGCGTCAGGCGCAGGGTGTAGGTTTGCGCCGCTGCGTCGTGGTGACCCTGGGCGTGCAGCACCGGCGTGCCGGCCTGGCTGTACCAGCGCTTGAACTCCAGCAGCCGGTTTGCGAGCACGCTGCCGGGGTTGGCGCCCGCCATGGCCGCGATGAAGTCGTCGCAGGTGACGGCCTGGCCGTCGTGGCGCTCGAAATACAGGGCCAGCCCTCGGCGAAAGCCCGCGCGTCCCAACAGGGTCTCGACCATGCGCACCACCTCGGCGCCTTTTTCGTAGATGGTGGTGGTGTAGAAGTTGGTGATCTCCAGGTATTCGTCGGGCCGCACGGGGTGGGCCATGGGCCCGGCGTCCTCGGCGAACTGCGCGGTGCGAAGGGTGATGACGTCGCCGATGCGCTTGACCGCGCGCGCGCTGGCGGCGCCGGCCATGTCCATGCTGAAGCTCTGGTCGCGAAACACCGTCAGGCCCTCTTTCAGCGAGAGCTGGAACCAGTCGCGGCAGGTGACGCGGTCGCCCGTCCAGTTGTGGAAGTACTCGTGGCCGATCACGCCCTCGATGTTGTCGTAGTCGAGGTCGGTGGCGGTGGAGGGCTTGGCCAGCACGTACTTGCTGTTGAAGATGTTCAGGCCCTTGTTTTCCATGGCGCCGAAGTTGAAGTCGCTGGTGGCCACCACCATGAAGCGTTCCAGGTCGAGCTTGAGGCCGAAGCGCCACTCGTCCCACAGCACCGAATGCACCAGCGAGTTCATCGCGTGCTCGGTCTGGTCTAGGTCGCCCGGGCGCACCCACACCTGCAGCAGGTGGTCGCTGCCGCTGCGCGTGGTGATGCGCTGCTCGCGCGCCACCAGATTGCCGGCGACGACGGCGAACAGGTAGCAGGGCTTGCGGTGCGGGTCGTGCCAGGTGGCAAAGTGGCGTCCGCCCGCCAGCGTGCCGGACTCGAACAGGTTGCCGTTGGACAGCAGCACGGGATAGCGCTTCTGGTCGGCGCGCAGGGTGACGGTGTAGGTGGCCATCACGTCCGGGC
>CAZGOL010000317.1:0-1798 GCA_964527755.1 uncultured Ottowia sp. | reverse complement strand
ATGCCCGCGATGTGCGGCGTGAGCGTGACGCCGGGGTGCGACCACAGCCAGTGGCCGGCGGGCAGCGGCTCCTGACCCATCACGTCGAGCACGGCGGCGGCGAGGTGGCCGTCGTCCAGCACCTGGCGCAGGTCGTCCTCGACCACCAGCGCGCCGCGCGCGATGTTGATCAGGCAAGCGCCGCGCTGCAGGCGCAGCAGGCGTGAGCGGTTGACGATGCCGCGCGTGGCGATGGTGAGCGGCAGCAGGCAAACCAGCACGCGGCTGGCGACCAGGAAGGCGTCAAGCTCGCCCTCGCCGGCGAAGCAGCGCACGCCGGCCATCGCGCGGCGCGTGCGGGCCCAGCCGAGCACCGGAAAATCGAACGTCTGCAGCGCCCGCGCCACCTGGCGGCCCAGCATGCCCAGGCCCAGGATGCCGACCGGCCAGTCGGCGCGCTCGCGCGCCGCATGCTGCTGCCAACGACCCTGCCGCTGCTGCGCGCGGTAGCGGTCGAACTGGCGGAACAAGCCGATCACCGCATGGCACACGTATTCGGCCATCTGCACGCCCATGCCGGCGTCCTGCAGCCGCAGCACCTGCAGCGCGGGCGGCAGGCGCAGCGCGAGCAGGCCGTCGACCCCGGCGCCCAGGTTGAACACCACCTGGAGCTGCGGCTGCTCGTCGAACAACTGCTGCGGCGGGTTCCACACCAGCGCCCACTCGTATTCGGGTGGCAGGCCGGGTCGCCAGGGGTCGATCCGGGCGCCAGGCAGCGCGGCGTGCAACTCGTCCAGCCAGGCGTTGCCGGGCCGCTCGGCGCGGTTGCACAGCAGGAGCTTCACACGCCGGTGCCCAGGCGCAGCAGTTCGGCCCCCTCGGGCACCTGGTCGCCGGGGGCGTACAGCACCTCACCCACCACGCCGTCCTGCGGCGCGGCGATGGTGTGCTCCATCTTCATCGCCTCCATCACCGCCAGCGGCTGGCCCCGGGTCACCTTGTCGCCGGCCTTGACGGCCACCGACACCAGCTTGCCGGGCATGGGGGCCGTCAGGCGCCCGCCCTCGGCCGCGCCCTCGTCGGCACGCGCCAGCATGTCGAGCTCGGTGATCTGTGCTGCGCCGCGCGTGCCGAACACGTATTCGACCTCGCCCAGCGCATGCACCTGCACCAGCTCGCGCACACCGCCCACGCGCAGGTCGATGCGACCATCGGGCAAGGCCGTGAGCGACAGCGGCTGCGGCTCGCTCTCGCCCACCTGCAGTATCAGGCCATCGTCGAGGTAGCGCAGCTTGGCCACCACGGGCTCGCCCTGGTACTGCAGGTCGATGCGGCGTGTGGCCACGCCATGCGAGCGAAAGCCGTCGGTGCGGCTGAAGGGATCGTCGGTCTCGGCCGCCCGCTCGGCCAGCACGGTCTGGGCGACGGCGGCGGCGACCACCAGATCGGGCCCCAGCGGGTCTTGCCTGAACAGGCGCGCGGCCTCGCGCGGGATCAGCGCCGTATCCAGGCGAGCGCGGGCAAACGACTCGGTGGCCAGCACATGACGCAGAAACTGCACGTTGGTCTGCAGGCCGGCGATCTGGGTGGCGGCCAGCGCCGCATCGAGCCTGGCCAGCGCCTCGGCGCGCGTCTCGCCCCAGACGATCAGCTTGGCGATCATGCTGTCGTAGAAGGGACTGATGGCGTCGCCCTCGCGCACGCCGTCGTCGAAGCGCACGGGGCCGAACTCGAAGGCGACGTGCGGCGGCTTGCGGTACACCTGCAGCGTGCCGGTGGCGGGCAGGAAGTCGTTGTCGGGGTTCTCGGCGCAGATGCG
>CAZGOL010000316.1:0-1805 GCA_964527755.1 uncultured Ottowia sp. | reverse complement strand
GCCCTGCGCGGCGATGCGCGCCAGCAGCAGCGCCAGCACCACCGGCCACAGCAGCACCCCGATGCCGAACTGCGCCGCAGCCCAGCCGCCCGCGCCCAGGGGCACGCCCGCCAGCGGCGCCAGCACATTGCCCACCACGGGGATGAACAGCACCGGCGTCACCGCGGCCCAGCCCAGGCCGCTGTCGCGGTCGGCGCGCAGCCAGCGCCCCATCACCCACAGCGTGACGGCCAGTTGCAGCAGCGAACCCGCCCACCACAGCACGGCCAGCGCCGCCGATGCACCAAACAGGGACACCCCGGCCGTGGCCAGCAGCAGCATCGACACCGGCACCGCGCCCAGAAACGCATGGCGCGCCGGGTGCGCCAACTCGGCCACCACCGCGTCGGCCTGCACCTGCCAGCGAATCCACGACAGCACCGCCAGCACCACGAAGGCGAGCGCCGCCACCGCCGCCAGCGCCAACGCCACACCGGCCGCCGCGTCGCCCAGCACCGGCATGGCGTGCAGCCAGGCCAGCGACAGGCCCGCCACGCTCATGACGATGGCAAACCAGTTGAAAGTCAGGTACTGGAGCGGTTCGGGACGACTGGGCATGGCGCCGGGATGATACGGCCCTGGGCCGACCGCGCCGGCTCAACCAACCTTCACTTCTTGATCAGCGGGCAGCGCGATTGCGACAGGGGCTGGAAGGCCTGGTCGCCCGGGATCACGGTCTTGATGGCGTACAGGTCCCACGGGCCCTTGGACTCAGCCGGCGTCTTGACCTGCACCAGCAGCATGTCGTGCACCAGACGACCGTCGTCGCGAATGTGGCCCTTGCGCACCACGGCGTCGTTGACCTCGGTGGCCTTCATCTTCGCCATCACGGCCTGCGCCTCGTCGGTGCCGGCCGCCTGAATTGCCTTCAGGTAATGCAGCACGGCCGAATAGACTGCCGCCTGCATCATGCTCGGCATCTTGTTCAGCCGCTCGAAGTAGCGACGCGAGAAGGCGCGCGTCTGATCGTCCTGGTCCCAGTAGAAACCCGTGGTGATGAACATGCCCCCCGCGTTTTGCAGGCCCATGCCGTGGATCTCGGTGATCAGCGCCAGCAGCGGCGTGAACACCTGCTTGTTGGCGCCGACGCCCAGCCCGAACTCGCGCGCCTGCTTGACGGTGTTGAGCGTGTCCATGCCCGAGTTGGCCAGCCCGATCACCTGCGCCTTGGACGCCTGCGCCTGCAACAGGTAGGAGGACATGTCGCTGGTGCCCACCGGGTGCTTGACGCTGCCCAGCACCTGCCCGCCCTGCGCCTGCACGATGGCACGCGCGTCCTTCTCGAGTGCCTGGCCGAAGGCGTAGTCGGCGGTGATGAAGTACCAACTCTTGAGCCCCTGTGCCGAGAGCGCCCGCGCCGTGCCAGTGGCCAGCGCGTAGGTGTCGTACATCCAATGCACCGTGCTCTTGTTGCAGTTCTCGTTGGTGATCGCTGCCGAGCCGGCGCCGGTGACCAAAGCCAGCTTGCCCTTGTCGTCGGCGATCTTCTGGACGGCCAGCGCGACGTTGGAGAAGGTCAGGTCGGTGATCATGTCGACCTGCTTGGTGTCGAACCACTCGCGCGCCAGGTTGGCGCCGATGTCGGTCTTGCCCTGGTGGTCGGCAAAGATCAGCTCGATCGGCTTGCTCAGCACCTTCTTGTCCTTGGAGAAGTCCTCGATCGCCAGCTCGGCCGCGGTGACCGAGCCCTTGCCCGAGTTGTCGGCCGACACGCCCGACATGTCGGTGAGCACGCCGATCTTCACCACGTCGTCGCTGATGCCCGC
>CAZGOL010000315.1:0-1810 GCA_964527755.1 uncultured Ottowia sp. | reverse complement strand
GAGCACGGCATCGTCCGGCTGCTCGGCCACGTCGATCAGGTTGTAGGCCAGTTGGTCGCGGCTGCGGTTGCTCATGTCGAGCACGTTGACACGCGCTTGCGCCAGCACCGACAGCACGCTGCCCAGCACGCCGGCCACGTTGCGGTTGGCCAGCGTGATGCGGGTGGCGCCGGGGGTGCGCTCCATGCGTACGGCGGGGTAGTTGACGCTGTTGACGATGTGACCGTGTTCCAGGAAGTCGACCAGCTGGTCGGCGGCCATGATGGCGCAGTTTTCCTCCGATTCGCGCGTGCTGGCGCCGATGTGCGGCATCGCGATCACCTTGAGCGAGCCGAGCAGTTCGGGCTCGGGGAAGTCGCACACGTAGCGGCGCAGCTTGCCTTCGTCCAGTGCGTGGCGTGTGGCGGCCGGATCGACGATGGTTTCGCGGGCGAAGTTCAGCAGCACGGCGCCGGCCTTCAGCCGGTGCAGGCTGTCGGGGTTGATGAGGTGGCGCGTGGCGTCCAGCGCGGGCACGTGCAGGGTGACGTAATCGGCGCGCGCCAGCAGGGTGGGCAGATGCTCGATGCGCTGCACCGCGTTGGACAGGCGCCAGGCGGCTTCGACAGACAGTTGCGGGTCGTGCCCCAGCACCTTCATGCCCAGCGCCAGCGCCATGTCGGCCACCTGCGCGCCGATGGCGCCCAAACCGACCACGCCCAATGTCTTGCCCTTGAGCTCGGTGCCGGCAAAGCGGCTTTTTTCCTGCTCGAGCAGGGCATGCATGGCCGCCGCATCGCCCTTGCCGGCCAGCGATTGCGCGTAGGCGATGCCGGGCACGATGTCGCGCGCGGCCAGCAGCATGCCGGCCAGCACCAGCTCCTTCACCGCATTGGCGTTGGCGCCGGGGGTATTGAAGACGACGATGCCTTGCTGGCCATAGGTCTCGACGGGGATGTTGTTGACGCCGGCGCCGGCGCGTGCCACGGCCAGCAGGCTGGCGGGCACCGGCTCGCCGTGCAGCTTGTGGCTGCGCAGCAGCACGGCCTGCGGTTGGGCAACGTCGGCGCCCACCTCATAGCGGTCGCGCGCAAAGCGTTCGAGCCCGCGCGCAGCGATGGTGTTGCAGGTGCGGATGCGCAACATGGCCATGCGGGGGCAGCGGTGCTCAGCGCACCTGCGCGTAGCCCCATTCCAGCCACGGCATCAGGGCTTGCAGGTCGTCGCGCTCGACCGTGGCGCCGCACCAGATTCGAAGGCCCGGCGGCGCGTCCTTGTACGAGCCGATGTCGTGCGCGACGCCTTCGGTCTCCAGCAGCTTGACCAGCGCCTTGACTTTGTCTTCGGGCAACTCGAGCGCAAGGCACACGCTGGTGTTGGAGCGCGTGGCGGGCGTATGCGCCAGAAAGCGGATCCACGGGTGCGTGGCCACGAAGTCTTCGATCACCTTCAGATTGGCCTGGCTGCGCGCGATGGTGCCGGCCACCCCACCCACGCTGTCGCACCACCGGAGGGCGTCCAGATAGTCGGCCACGCACAGCATGCTGGGGGTGTTGATGGTGTCGCCCTTGAAGATGCCTTCGCTCAGCTTGCCGCCGCTGGTCATGCGGAAGATCTTGGGCAGCGGCCAGGGCGGGGTGTAGCTCTCCAGCCGCTGCACCGCGCGCGGGCCGAGGATCAGCATGCCGTGCGCGCCTTCGCCGCCCAGCACCTTCTGCCACGAGAAGGTGACGACGTCGAGCTTGTGCCAGGGCAGTTCCATGGCAAACACGGCGCTGGTGGCGTCGCAGATGGTCAGGCCCTGGCGGTCGTCGGGGATCCAGTCGCCATG
>CAZGOL010000314.1:0-1824 GCA_964527755.1 uncultured Ottowia sp. | reverse complement strand
AGCCGGCGGCGTTCGGCCTCGACATGTCGCTCAAGCTCCTGTTCATGGTGATCATTGGCGGCCTGGGCTCGATCATGGGTGCATTTTTCGGCGCCGCCTTCATCGTGATCCTGCCCATCGTGCTCAACCAGTCGCTGCCCTGGCTTGCGCGGCTGATCGGCCAGCAGATCACCACCACGGCGGCTTCGCACGCCGAGTTGATGGTCTTTGGCGCGCTGATCTGCTGGTTCCTGATCGTCGAACCGCATGGCCTGGCCAAACTGTGGTCCACCGGCAAACAAAAACTGCGCCTGTGGCCCTTCCCCCACTGATTTTTCACGCCAACCAACCAAGGAGACAAGCATGAAACGATTGAATCTGGCCCTGGCCGCTGCCGTGGTGGCCGCTGGCAGCGCCCTCGCGGCCACGGGCGCGTGGGCACAGGCGCAGCAGTACATGCCCGCGCTGACGTACCGGACCGGGCCCTACGCGCCCTCGGGCACGCCAGTGGCCGACGGCATCATCGACTACATGAAGCTGGTCAACGAGCGTGGCGGCGTCAATGGCGTCAAGCTGCTGCTCGAGGAGTGCGAGACCGCCTACGACACCGCCCGCGCGGTCGAGTGCTATGAGCGCACCAAGGCCAAGAACGGCGGCGCGGTGGTGTATCAGCCCTGGTCCACGGGAGCAACCTTCGCGCTGACCGAGAAGGCGCCGGTCGACAAGATCTCGATGATGACGTTTGGCTATGGTCGCAGCGAAAGTGCGGACGGCATGGTCTTCAAGTGGAACTTTCCACTGGGGGCCAACTACTGGGTGGCGACCGACGTCATCCTCCAGGCGATCGGCAAGCGCGAGGGCGGGATGGACAAGCTCAAGGGCAAGAAGATCGTGTTCATCTATCACGACAGCCCCTATGGCAAGGAGCCGATTCGCATGCTGCGCGAGCGTGCGGCCATCAACGGCTTTCAGCTCACCGAACTGCCGGTGGCGCATCCCGGTGTCGAACAGAAAGCGACCTGGCTGCAGGTGCGCAAGGATCGTCCCGACTACGTCATCCTGTGGGGCTGGGGTGTGATGAACTCGACCGCCCTGAAGGAGGCGCAGGCCACGGGCTTCCCGCGCGACCGCATGTATGGCAGCTGGTGGTCGGGCGCCGAACCCGACACGCGCGACGTGGGCGAGGGCGCCAAGGGCTACAACGCGGTGGCGCTGCAAAACAGCGCCGACAAGAACGCCAAGGTCGTCAAGGAAGTGCTGGACAAGCTCTATGCCAAGGGTCTGGGCACGGCATCAAGCAAGGATGAAGTCGGCGACGTGCTGTGGCTGCGTGGCGCCACCAGCTCCATGCTGATCGTCGAGGCACTGCGCACGGCGCAAGAACGCTTTGGCAAGGGCAAAGTGATGAATGGCGAGCAGATGCGCTGGGGCCTGGAAAACCTGCACCTGACGCAGGCCCGCCTTGACGAGATCGGCTTTGGCGGCGTGTTCCGTCCCCTGGACACCACGTGTCAGGATCACATGGGTTCCTACTGGGCGCGCATCGCGACCTGGGACGGCAAGCAGTGGAAAATCTCCAGCGACTGGATCGAGGCCGACTCGCAGATCATCAAGCCGATGATCAAGGCCGATGCGGCCAAGTACGCCTCCGAGAAGAAGCTGGCGCCGCGCACGACAGAAGACTGCCAGAAGTGATGGGACAGGCACCCTCCCGGCGGGCGTGCCGGGAGGGCGCCGACCGTTTTCCCCGGACATGAAATGTGGACACAGGCGCCATGAGTCAAGCCAAGATCGTTCTGAACGTCAACGGCATCGAGGTCATCTACAACCACGTGATCCTGGTGC
>CAZGOL010000313.1:0-1825 GCA_964527755.1 uncultured Ottowia sp. | reverse complement strand
CCCGACAGCAGCGCGCACGGGCGGACGAATGGCTCGCCACGCTCGGCCACCTGCAGAGCCAACGCCGCCAGCACCTTGCCGACGTCGCGCGCCTCACCCTCGATGGCGTCGCTCAGGACGTGCGCCGCATAACCATGGTGCCTGGCAACCTGGGCCGCAGCGTGCAGGGCCTGCTGCGGCGCGGCGACGATGCGCACGGTGTGGCCCGCCAGACGTGGATCGTCCGGTTTGACCGATTCGCCCACCCCGCTCTCCAGGACCTCGCGCGCGCCGGCAGGCAACTTCAGCCGATAGCGGTGCACGATGTCCAGCGCATCGCCGCAGGTGCTGGGATCACCCACGGTGGGTCCGGAAGCGATGTCCGGCGGCTGGTCACCCGGCACATCGGAGAGCAACAACGTGATGACACGCGCCGGGTGACAGGCCGCCGCCAGGCGCCCACCCTTGATCGCCGACAGATGGCGACGGACGATGTTCATCTCGCTGATGCTGGCACCGCTGGCCAGCAGCGCGCGGCTGATTTGCTGCTTGTCCTCCAGGGTAATGCCCGGCAAGGGCAGCGGCAGCAGCGCCGAGCCGCCACCCGAGATCAGGCAGAGCGCGACATCGTCTGCGGTGAGCCCTTCGGCCAGTTCGAGCAGGCGCCGGGCGGCCTGCAGGCCGGCCCCATCGGGCACCGGGTGGGCAGCCTGCACGATCTCGATCTTCTCGCACGGCACCTGATAGCCGTAGCGCGTGACGACCAGGCCGCAAAGCGGGCCATGCCAGTGTCGCTCCACGGCCTGCGCCATCGCCGCCGAGGCCTTGCCGGCGCCGATGACGACCAGCCGCCCCCTGACCTCCCCCGGCTCCGGGAGATGCGGGGGCACGCAGCGTTCGGGTTGCGCCGAGGCGATGGCCGCTTCGAACATGGCGCGCATGATGGTGGCGTGATCCATGGAGCTTCAGACCTCCTGGCCGATCTCAAGGCCGGAGAGTTTTTCGAGCGCCGGCACCATGCCCGAATGATCCCGCAAGGTCCGCTGAATCATGCGTTCGCCCAGGATATCCTGGATGCTCGAGGTGGCCAGCCCTCCGTGCGGCGTCTGGCGCACCCTGGTCGGGCCGGCTCCGGCACGTGCCCCAAACAGCAGCCGCTCGGCCGCGGCGTTGATGGTCGACGCCACGACGATCTGGTTGGCGACCTTGCAAGTCTGGCCATCGCCGATGGCACCCACGCGGGCGATATCCTTGCCCAGCGGCTCCAACACCGGCCTGACGCGATCGAACGCCGCCTGCCGCGCGCCGCACATGATCGAGAGCGTCGCGTTGCGCGCGCCGACGTCGCCGCCCGAGACCGGTGCGTCGATGCAGTCGCATCCCAGCGTCTCGATCTGCTGCGCGTGTCGCTGGGTCTCGACGGACGAGATCGACGACATGTCCATCACCACCTTGCCGCTGGTCAGGCCTTCGGCGACCCCGTCTTCGCCAAACAGCACCCTGCCCACGTCGGGCGTGTCCGGCACCATGATGATCACGATCTCCCTGGCCTGCGCCATCTTGCGGCCACTGGCGCAGACCTTGGCGCTGCTGGCGGCGATCGGCGCCGGCACGGCGCTGCGCGTATGCATGGCCAGGCGGTGACCACCCTTGAGCAAGTGACCCGTCATGGGCGTGCCCATGATGCCCAGGCCGATGAAGCCAATGTCGAGCGCACCCATGGCCTTCCCTCCGATTCAATGCACCAGCGACTGGATCCAGCGCAGGCCTTCGCGGGTGTTGCCGGCAGGTTTGTACTCGCAGCCGATCCAGCCCGAATAGCCGATGCGGTCGAGGAACTTGAACA
>CAZGOL010000312.1:0-1840 GCA_964527755.1 uncultured Ottowia sp. | reverse complement strand
CCCGAAAGCCCACCGCCTTCGCTGACCATGGTGTGCATGCCCATGGGCATCTGCTCGATGTCCTGCGCCAGCCCCGCCGCGCACGCGGCGTCCCAGGCGTCCTGCAAACTGGCGTCGGTGGCGCCGACGATGTTTTCATGCAGGCTGCCCGGCAAGGGCCGGGTGTTTTGGAGCACCACCCCCATCTGGCGGCGCACGGCCAGCACGTCGAGTTCGGCCATGTCCTTGCCGTCGAACAGGATGGCACCGCCCTGCACCGGTTCGAACCCGAGCAGCAGCCGTACCAGAGTCGATTTGCCACAGCCCGAGGCGCCCACGATGGCGACGAACTCGCCAGCCCGTACCGACAAGGTGAGGTCATCGAGTACCAGCGGTCCATCGGTCTGGTAACGAAAGTCGACGTGAGAAAACTCGATCTCGCCCGCGAGCATGCCGGGAGCTTCACGCTCGGCACTCTCCTCGGGCTGGGCAGCGAGGATGGGCATGGCGCGCTCGAGCAGCGGCTGCACCGCCAGCAAGCCGACGAGGGTGTGCAGCATCTGCGTCACGCTGCCATTGAAATGGTTGAACGCCGCCAGAAATGCCGCCAGTGCGCCCACGGTGAGCGCGCCCACTTCGGACGGATCGCGGAACTTGCCGAGAATCAGGAAAAACAGGATCAGCGGCGCCAGGCCGAACAGCCCATTGAGCACCGCCTGCAGGTTGCCGTAGCTCTCGGCCCCCAGACTCGCTCGCCGGTCTTGCGCGAACAGGCGCGTCCAGCGTGCAAAAGCGCGGTCCTCCGAGGCCGACAATCTGAGCTTGGCAATGCCGGTGACCAGCTGCAGCACCAGGCTTTGCAAACGTCCTTCGAGATGGGCCTGCTGGCGCTCCTGGCGCAGTTGCAGCCACAGCAGCAGCAGCGAGAGCGCGGCGAAGATCACGGTAAGCAGCATCGCCCACAGCCCGAGCCGCCAGTCGTAGTACAGCAGCAGGCTGAAACTGAAGACGGCAAACACCCCGCCGAGCAAGGCCTGCGAGGCGCTGCCCGAAATCAGCTGCTCAATGCGCGTGATGGCACCGGCGCGCAAGGCCAGGTCTCCCGCCGCGTACTGGCGGAAAAAACCCGTGGGCAGGCGCAGCAACCGGTCGATGATGGCCGCCTGCAAGGCCGATCCAGCACGTGCCTCGAACCGGCTGAAGGCCAGGCTGCCGACGTAGGTCATCACGAAAGACGCCAGCGCCAGCGCGACCAGAATCAAGCCCACCTGCAACAGGTAGCCGCGCTCATGCGCCGGAATCACGGTATCGATGAGGTAGGACGAGCCGATCGGCACCGCCATGCCCAGCAGCCCGCCGCACAGGGCCGCCAGCAGCACCGCGAGCAAATCACGCCACCCCCGCGCCAGCGTGTAGTGCGGCAAGGCTTTCCAGTCGAGCACCTGCGCCGGCAGGGGCGCCGTAAACGCCCACGCGCCAGACGCCAGCATGGCCAGAGCCTGCGCGCCGCGCACGATGCGCCGGTGCTGCGCATCGAGCACCTCGATCGCACGACCGCCGCGCGGCAGGATGGCCAGCGGCCTGCCATCATCACGCGCAAAACCCAGCATGGCCTGGGTGTCACCGCGCTCCCATCCCGGCGTCAGCATCACCTTGCGTCCACGCACGGCACTCGCTTGCAGGATGTCGCGCAGATCCGGCGAATCGCCAGTGCCATCCGGGCCATGGCCACGCGGCAACCTCAGGGTGAATCCTTCGGCCTGGGCCACCGCCTCCATCGCACGCACCAGTGCACCAGCGCCATCCTGCGACGCCTGCTCCTGCGGCGTCACGGGCTCGAGCACGTCCTGCAACAGCCACA
>CAZGOL010000311.1:0-1841 GCA_964527755.1 uncultured Ottowia sp. | reverse complement strand
CCATTGGACGGACGCTTGCCGACCTGATTCAATCGACGCATCCAAGGAGATTCCAGCATGACCAACCTGTCCGCCGAATACCAGGCCCTGGCCAACTACCGCCCGACGAACAAGGTGCGCTTCGTCACGGCCGCCTCCCTCTTCGACGGCCACGATGCGGCCATCAACATCATGCGCCGCATCATCCAGGGCATGGGCGCCGAAGTGATCCACCTGGGGCACAACCGCAGCGTCGACGAAATCGTCACCGCCGCCCTGCAGGAGGACGTGCAGGGCATCGCCGTCAGCAGCTACCAGGGCGGGCACATGGAGTACTTCAAGTACATGGTCGACCTGCTGAGAAAACGCGGCGGCGAGCACATCCAGGTGTTCGGCGGTGGCGGCGGCGTGATCGTGCCCGACGAGATCCGCGAGCTGCAGGACTATGGCGTGGCGCGCATTTTCAGCCCCGAGGACGGCCAGCGGATGGGCCTGAAGGGAATGATCGGCGAGGTGGTGATGCGCTGCGACAAGGATCTGTCCGGCCACGCTCCCAAAAGCCTGAAAGCCATCGAAGGTCAAAACGAGGCCGCCTGGCGCGCGCTGGCGCAGCTCATCACGGCGCTGGAGAACGGTCATGTCGATGAGGCGCTGATGAAGGCCGTGCACGCCGCTGCCGCCAAGACCCGGACACCGGTGCTGGGCATCACCGGCACCGGCGGTGCAGGTAAGTCGAGCCTGACCGACGAACTGATTCGCCGCCTGCGGCTGGATCAAGACGATTTGCTCCGCGTGGCGCTGGTGTCGATCGACCCGAGCCGGCGCAAGTCGGGTGGCGCCCTGCTGGGCGACCGCATCCGCATGAACGCGATCAATCCGTGGAGCCAGGGCCAGCGCGTGTTCATGCGCAGCCTGGCCACGCGCGACTCGGGCGGCGAGGTCACACCCGCCCTGCCGGCCATCATCACGGCCTGCAAGGCGGCCGGATTCGATCTGGTGATCGTCGAGACGCCCGGCATCGGCCAGGGCGACGCGGCCATCGTGCCGCTGGTCGACGTGCCCATGTACGTCATGACGCCCGAGTACGGCGCCGCCAGCCAGCTCGAGAAAATCGACATGCTGGACTTCGCCGAGTTCGTGGCCATCAACAAGTTCGACCGCAAGGGCGCCATGGACGCACTGCGCGACGTGGCCAAGCAGATGCAGCGCAACCGCGAGGCCTTCGGCAAGAAGCCCGAGGACATGCCGGTGTTCGGCACCCAGGCCTCGCACTTCAACGACGACGGCGTCACCGCGCTTTTTCAGGCGCTCAAACCCCGCCTGGCCGAACTGGGCCTGCCCATCAAGCCAGGGCGGCTGGCGCCGGTGGCTACGCGCCACAGCACCAGCCAGGTGCCGATCATCCCCGGCCCGCGCGTGCGTTACCTGGCCGAGATCGGCGAGACGGTGCGCGCCTACAAGCGGCGCGTGGGCGCGCAGGCGCGGCTGGCGCGCGAGGTGCAGCAGTTGCACGCGTCGGCTCGCATGCTGACCGAGGACGACCCCAAGAAGAGCGGCGCGCGCGACACGGTGCTCAAGCTGGCCGAGGCGCGCGCGGCAAGGCAGGACGCCGACGCCCGCAAGCTCCTGGAGCAGTGGCCGGCCATGCAGCAGGCCTACGCCGGCGACGAGTACGTGGTCAAGATCCGCGACAAGGAAATCCGCACCCAGCTGACGCACAAGTCGCTCTCGGGCACGCGCATCCGCAAGGTCGTGCTGCCCGGCTTCGAAGACCACGGCGAAATCCTCAAGTGGCTGATGCTGGACAACGTGCCCGGCAGCTACCCCTACACCGCCGGCACCTTCGCCTTCAAGCGCGAGGG
>CAZGOL010000310.1:0-1849 GCA_964527755.1 uncultured Ottowia sp. | reverse complement strand
TTTTCGAGCGCCTTCACCCGCCCGCGCTGGTCGTCACCTGGAGCGCCTGGTGCGTGAGCGGCGCCACCATCGTGTATTTCTCGATGCGCAGCGGCACGCTGGACTTGCGCGCCTGGGTGCTCATCATCCTCCTGTCCATCACCGTGCCGATCACCACCGTACTGCTCAGCCGCGTGGCGCTGTTTCGCGGGCGGCAGGCGGGCCGGGCTGACTTGCCGGCGCCCTTGCAGCCGCAGCAAAACGCCACCGGGGATCCGTGATTGCCAGCCCCTGCGACACAGGGCCTCCGCCTGAAACCCACCGCGCCCACGCGCCCGACAACATGGCGCTTGACGTAGCTACAAACAGAACTACAATTGCCAACCTATGGAGTTCGAATGGGGCGCCGCCAAGGCAGCCACCAACCTGCAAAAACACGGCGTCGCATTCGAAGACGCCGCGCGGGTTTTTCTTGATGCCGGGCGGATCGAAATTTTTGATGGACGGGAAAATTACGAAGAAGACCGTTGGGCCACGATCGGGCTGGTTGAATGGTCCATCCTGTATGTCGTCTACACCGTCCGGCACGAGGACACCATCCGCATCATTTCCGCACGCAAGGCACTCACCCATGAGCAAAAGCAATACCGTGAAGCTAACGCTTGACCCCGCCAACCCGCCGCCCCTGACGGCCGCGCAAAAGGCGCGACTGGCCGCGCTGGCCGCGTTGACGGACGATCAGATCGACACGAGCGATGCGCCGCATCGCCCGGATGCCGTTTGGATGAAGGCCCTGGCACCGTTGCCCGCGTCAAAGCAGCAAATTACGCTGCGCATCGATGCGGATGTGCTGGAATTTTTCCGGCACACCGGCAAGCGCTACCAGTCCCGCATGAATGCCGTTTTGCGCTCCTACGTCGACGCCCACAAGCCCCATCCAAAATAAGCGCATGGAGGCCAACGCGCCTCAATGCGCCTGCTCCCAATTGGCCCCCACCCCCACCTCGGCCAGCAGCGGCACCTTCAGTTTTGCCACGCCGGCCATCAGCCGCGGCACCTCGGCGCGGGCCCAGTCCAGCTCGGCGTCGGGCACCTCCAGCACCAGTTCGTCGTGCACCTGCAGCACCATGCGACTCCGCCGGCGCTGCGCGTCGAGCGCGCCCTGCACCGCCACCATGGCCTTCTTGATCAGATCAGCCGCCGTGCCCTGCATGGGTGCATTGATGGCGGCGCGTTCGGCGCCGGCGCGGCGCGGACCGTTGGGCGAGTTGATCTCGGGCAGGTACAGGCGCCGCCCGAACACCGTCTCGACGTAGCCCTGGGCCTTGGCCTGTTGGCGCGTCTCGTCCATGTAGCGCTTGACGCCCGGGTAGCGTTCGAAATAGCGCTGGATGTAGTTCTTCGCTGCCGTGTTGTCGATGCCCAGGTTGCGCGCCAGCCCAAAGCTGCTCATGCCGTAGATCAGACCGAAGTTGATGACCTTGGCATAGCGGCGTTGCTCGGGGTTGACCTGCCCGACCGGCACGCCGAATACCTCGCTGGCCGTGGCGCGGTGCACGTCCAGCCCGTCGTGGAAGGCCTTGAGCAGGGCCGCGTCATCCGACAGGTGGGCCATGATGCGCAGCTCGATCTGGCTGTAGTCGCAGCTCAGGATGACGTGGCCGGGCGGCGCGATGAAGGCCTCGCGGATGCGCCGACCTTCGGGCGTGCGCACGGGGATGTTCTGCAGGTTGGGGTCGTTGCTGGCCAGACGCCCCGTGACCGCCACGGCCTGCGCGAAATGGGTGTGCACGCGCCCGCCCGCGTCAACGAGTTGCGGCAGCTTGTCGGTGTAGGTGCCCTTGAGCTTGGACAGGCCCCGGTGCTCCAG
>CAZGOL010000309.1:0-1858 GCA_964527755.1 uncultured Ottowia sp. | reverse complement strand
CCACCGTGGCGATCACGTTGGCGCCGGGCTGGCGCTGCACGTTCAGGATGATGGCCGGCGCGAAGGGCGCTCCGGTTTCAAGGGAAACCGGGCCATTTCCCTTGCCAGACGTGCCGGAGCCGCTATCGTTTTTGACTCCAGTCCAGGCCGCCAGGCGACTGTTCTCGGCGCCGTCGACCACGCGCGCCACGTCCGACAGCCGGACCGGCTGCCCGTTGACGTACGCGATGATGAGCGCGCGGTAGTCGTCCGAGGTCATCAACTGGTCGTTGGCGTTGATGCTGTACTGGCGCGTCGGCCCATCGAAGCTGCCCTTGGCGCTGCTCGAATTGCCGGCGCTGATGGCGCTGCTCAGCGCGTCCAGCCCCAGGCCCATCGCGGCCAGCGCCTCCAGATTGCCCTGCACGCGCACGGCGGGGCGCTGGCCACCGGCGAGCGTGACCAGTCCGACGCCGTTGATCTGGCTGATCTTCAGCGCCAGCCGCGTGTTCACCATGTTCTGCACCTCGGTCAGCGGCAGGCTGTCCGAAGTGACGGTGAGCTGCATGATGGGCGCGTCGGCCGGGTTGACCTTGGCGTAGACCGGCGGCGCGGGCAAGTCGGCCGGCAGCAGCGAACCCGCCGCGTTCATCGCCGCCTGCACCTGCTGTTCGGCCGCGTCCATCGCCAGATCGAGGTCGAATTGCAGCGTGATCATCGACACCCCCGCGCTGCTCGTGCTGCCCATGCGCGCCAGGCCCGGCATCTGGCCGAACTGGCGCTCCAGTGGCGCGGTGACGGTGCGGCTCATCACGTCGGGACTTCCGCCGGGATACAGCGTCTGCACCTGGATGGTCGGGTAGTCCACCTGCGGCAGCGCCGCCAGCGGCAGAAAGCGCAGGCCCACCAGCCCGGCCAGCACGATCGCCACCATGAACAGGGCGGTCGCCACCGGGCGCTGGATGAACAGGCGGGAGACGTTCATTTGGTCGGTCTCGGCGAGCCACGCGGCGTGCCCCGGGCCGTCACCGGGCCGGTGTCGGCGCCGGTTGCGCCTGCGCGCGCCGCTGCGCCAGGTGGGCGCGCCGTTCCTCGGGCGACATGGCCTGAACCTTGGCACGCTCCTCGGGCGGCAGGCGCTCCAGCCAGGCCGAAGCACTGGCGTCGCCACGGGACGCGGCACTCGCCATGCCATCCGGACCGGCGCTGCCCGATGCCGCGCGCGCCGGTGGCGCGGTGGCCCCCGCCGCGGCCCCGCCCGGCCCCGCCCGCCCGCCAGCGGGGCGCTCGCCCGCCAGTTGCACCTTGCCGCCGTCCTTGACGCGATCTCCGCCTTCGGTCACCACGCGCTCGCCGGCCTGCAGGCCCTGCACGATCAGGATGCGCTCGGCGGTCGCCAGACCACGCGTGACGGATCGCATGCGGGCCACGCGCTCGTCGTCGATCACGTACACGTAGTCGCCCTGGGGGCCGGTGCGTACCGCCGTCACCGGCACCAGCACGCCCGCCTCGTCACCCAGCAGCAGGCGGGCGTTGACGAACTGGCCCGGAAACAGGCCGCCGTCGGTGTTGGCGAAGCGCGCCTTGGCGCGCACCGTTCCGGTGGCCGTGTTGACCTGGTTGTCGAGCGTCAGGAAAAACCCCTGCGCCAGCGTCTGGCTGCGCCCGCGGTCGAGCGCGGCCACCGGCAGCCTGCCGGCGTGCGCCGCTTTCTGCACCGCGCCCACGCGGTCCTGGGGCACGGAGAACACCACGTCGATCGGCGCGATCTGCGTGATGGAAGCGATGCCGGTGGCGCTGTTGCTGGCCACCAGGTTGCCCGGATCGACCGCGCGCAGGCCGATGCGCCCGGTGATGGGCGCGCGGATGCTGGCGAAGC
>CAZGOL010000308.1:0-1882 GCA_964527755.1 uncultured Ottowia sp. | reverse complement strand
TCGACGTGGGTCTGTTTTGCGGCACGCCCAGCGTGCCCCTGGTGCGCAACATGCAACCCAAGCAGGCGATGGAGATGCTGCTGACGGGTGGTTTCATCAGTGCCCAGGAAGCGAAGGCGCGCGGCCTGGTCAATCGCGTGGTGGCGCCCGGGGAGCTCGACGCCAGCGTGGAGGACATGGTGGCCGCCATCCTGTCCAAGCCGCGCGAGGCCATCGCCATCGGCAAGGAGCTGTTTTACAAGCAGCGTGAACTGGGCATCGAGGGCGCCTACCAGCTGGCCAACCAGACCATGGCCTGCAACATGATGTATGACGTGGCGCAGGAAGGGGTGCAGGCCTTCATCGACAAGCGCGAGCCCGCGTGGCGCAAGGCGACGCACTGAACGCGCTGGTGGCGCCGGCGCTGGGCGCCAGCCACCTCCTGCGCATCGACGACTGGAGCGAGTGGTGGGCCGCCATCACGCGGCCGGCCGTGGTGGGCGAGTTCGTCGCCATTGCGGCCTGCGGCCTGCTGGCGTGGGCCCTGGTGATGCTGCTGCGCAGCGGCTGGCTGCGCGCGCAGGGGCGGCCCGGCATCCTGCTGGGCCTGCGCGGGGTGGACGGCGTGCTGTTTCCGCTGTTCTGGCTGGGCCTGGCGTGGCTGGCGCGGCTGGCCTGGCTGCAGTGGCAGCCGCACGCGCCGCTGATGCGGCTGGCGCTGCCGGTGCTGATCGCGCTGGCGGTGATCCGGGTGGGCGTGAAGGTGCTGCAGGCGGCGTTTCCGCAAGTGCGTGCGGTGCGTCTGCTCGAGCGCACCATTTCGTGGCTGGTGTGGGTGGTGTGGGTGCTGTGGCTGATCGGCCTGCTGCCGGTGCTGCTGGAAGAGGCCGACGCGGTGCGCTGGAAGGTGGGCGGCAGCACGCTCAGCCTGCGCAGCGTGCTGGATGCGAGCGTCAACGTGGGCATCGCGCTGCTGCTGGCGCTGTGGCTGTCGTCGGTGCTCGAGGCGCGCCTGCTGGGCATGGCCACCGGCGCCAGCCTGTCGCTGCGCAAGATGATCGCCAATGCGCTGCGCGCTGGCCTGTTGTTCATGGCGGTGCTGGTGGCGCTGTCGGCGGTGGGGATCGACCTGACCACGCTGTCGGTGCTGGGTGGCGCCATCGGTGTGGGCATCGGCCTGGGTCTGCAGCGGCTGGCGGCCAACTACGTGTCGGGTTTCGTGGTGCTGGCCGAGCGCGCCCTGCGCATCGGCGACCAGGTGCGCGTCGATGGCTTCGAAGGGCGCATCACCGACATCCGCGCGCGCTACACGGTCATTCGCAGCGGCTCGGGCAGCGAGTCGGTGGTGCCCAACGAGATGATGGTGACGCAGCGGGTGGAAAACCTCTCGCTGGCCGACCGCCGCGTGTGGCAGTCGACCACCGTGGGTGTCGACTACGGCTGCGACGTCGAGTTGGTGCAGCGCCTGCTGCGCGAGGCGGCGCTCAGCAGCCGGCGCGTGCTGCCCGATCCGCCGCCCTTCGTCGGCCTGTCCAATTTCGGCGCCGACGCGCTGGAGTTCACGGTCGGCTACTGGATGGACCAACCTGAGACGGGCGCGCTGGGGTTGCGCTCGGAGGTCAACCTGGCCATTCTGAAGGCGCTGCGCGCTCACGGCATCGACATCCCGTTTCCGCAGCGCGTGGTGCACGCGGCGCCTGGCGAAGGCGCACCGCCGGGCGGCCCCGTCGTCCTATAATAAAAGCACGGTCGTTCGTTTTGCCCATTGGGTGACAGGCAGGAAGGGGTTGCTCCACTAGAATCGGCCGGAAATCACTGCACGGCACGCGGCGCTCGCTCGGGGCGCTTCAGCGCGCGCCGGCTACCCGTCATCACAGGAGAATCAGCATGAAAGCACTCGTCG
>CAZGOL010000307.1:0-1891 GCA_964527755.1 uncultured Ottowia sp. | reverse complement strand
CACGCGCTCGACCGGCAGCTTCAGGCCGCTCACGAGCAGGCGCACGCCGCGCTCCTCCAGTTGCGCCCGCAGCCGCGTGAACACCTCGGCGCCGGTGGCGTCGATGCGGTTGATCGAGTGCGCCAGCAGGCAAACGCAGCGCGTTTCGGGGTGCTCGGCCAGGTACTCGACCACGTGGCGCTCGAACTCGCCGGCGCTGGCGAAGTCCAGCGCCGCGTCCATGCGCAGCGCCAGCGTGCCATCGGCCAGCGGCGGCAGGCGCCACAGCGCGCGGTCGCGCAGCGTGCCGTCGGGGTGCTGGCCCACCTCGATGATGCGCGGGTGCAGCCGCTGGTAGAGAAAGTGCGACAGCGCCATCAGCACGCCCGCCAGCACGCCCCAGTACAGCTCGGGCGCGGCAGCGATGGTGATGGCGAACGTGAGCGCCGCGATCGCGCCCTCCACCCGCGAGATGCGCCACACGCGCAGGAACTCGCGCGGCTTGAGCAGGTTCACCACCGCCACCACCACGATCGCCGCCAGCACCGCCTGCGGCACGTGGCGCAACAGCGGCGTGAAAAACAGCAGCGCCAGCAACACCACCGCCACCGAGAACACGGTGGCCCAGCCGGTCTGTGCGCCGGCGTACAGGTTGAGCGCCGAGCGCGAGAACGACGAACTGGTGGCGAACGCGCCCGACAGCCCCGACACCAGCTTGGCCAGGCCCTGGCCGATCAGGTCCTGGTCCTGGTTCCAGCGCTCGCCCTTGCGCTGGTTGTCCACCTTGGCGCTGGCGGCGGTCTCCAGGAAGCTGATCAGCGTGATGACCAGCGTGGGCAGCACCAACTGGCCGAGAACCTGCGCGCCCGGCCAGGCGGGCAGGAAAAGCGACGGCAGCCCCTGCGGCAGCGCGCCCACCACGCGCCCGCCGGCGGCCTCGAAGTTCAGCAGCCAGCTCGCGCCGGCCGCCGCCAGCACCACCAGCAGGATGCTCGGAAAGCTTGGCCGCCAGCGCCGTGCCAGTGTCAGCAGCGCCAGCGATACCACCCCGAAGGCTGCGGCGCGCCAGTCGATCGACGACACCTGCAGCACGTGCGCCCAGCCGCCCTCGAGCCCCAGCAGCGCCGGTGCCTGCGAGGCGATGATCAGCACCGCCGCCGCCTGCGTGAAGGCCATCAGCACGGGCGCGTTCACCAGGTTCAGCAACCAGCCGAAGCGCGCCAGCCCCAGCGCCACCTGCAGCGCGCCCGACAGCAGCGCCAGCCACACCGCCAGTTGCACCCATTCGTTGCTGCCCGGCGTGGCCAGCGGGCTCAGGCTGGCGCCGACCAGCAGGCTGGTGAGCGCCACCGGCCCCACCGACAGCCGTGCCGACGCCGAAAACAGCACCGCCGCCAGCGCCGGCAGCAGCGAGGCGTAAATGCCGGTCACCAGCGGCATGCCGGCCAACTGCGCGTAGGCCACGCTTTGCGGGATCATCATCATGCCCACCGTCAGCCCCGCCATCGCCTCGCTTTGCAGCAGCGCCGCCGTGGGGCGTGGCCAGCGCAGGAACGGCAGCAGGCGGTGCAGGCGGGGTGAGGCGCGCATGGCCGTGATCCTACGTCAGCGCCAGCGCGCGCTGGGCGTTACACAGGCATGATGGAGCCTCGCGCAAACCCACCCCGCCACGCCATGATCCGAACCACCCTCGTCCTGTTGGCGGCCGTCCTGCCGCTCTGCGCTGGCGCGCAAGCCTTCAAGTGCACCGACCCGGCCACCGGTCGCACCCTCTACACCGACCAGCCCTGCACGGGCGGCCAGGAGGTGGTGCCCAGGCGCAGTGCCGAGGAGATGCGCGAAGACGCCCAGCGTGCCGACAGCGCGCGCGAGCGCAACCTGCAGCAGCGCGAGCTGGCGCTGCAGCGCGAGC
>CAZGOL010000306.1:0-1909 GCA_964527755.1 uncultured Ottowia sp. | reverse complement strand
TGGAGTCGCGGTCGCTGTCCTGCGCGTAGATGTGCTCGGACAGCTCGGTGCGCGAGAGCACCTCGCCCTTGCGCAGCATCAAGAGCGACAGCAGCTTGAACTCGTGGCTGGTCAGCACCAGCGGCTGGCCGCCGACCAGCACGCGCGCGGCGCGCGTGTCCAGCCAGATCGGCCCGCAGCGCCACTCGGCGCTGGCGTGCTCGCCGCCGCGGCGCAGCAGCGCGCGCAGGCGCGCCAGCAGCTCTTCCATGTGAAAGGGCTTGGCCAGGTAGTCGTCGGCGCCGGCGTCGATGCCCTCGACCTTTTCCTGCCAGCTGCCGCGCGCGGTCAGGATCAGCACCGGCATGTTGCGCCCGGCGGCGCGCCAGCGGCGCAGCACCGACAGGCCGTCCTGCATCGGCAGGCCCAGATCCAGCACCACGGTGTCGAAGGCTTCCACATCACCCAGGTAGTGCGCCTCGCGTCCATCCGCCGCTTCCTCCACCGTGTGACCGGCGGCGGCAATGGCCTGCACCAGCTGCGCGCGCAAGGTGGGTTCATCTTCCACGACGAGGATGCGCATCCGTGTCCTTTCCCGCTTCGCGGCGCCGGATGGCCAGCACCCGACCGTCGACGGCATCGACCTTGAGCTTGGCCACGCGGCCGTCGTCCTGCAACAGGCGGATTTCGTAGATGAAGCGGCCGTCCTCGCGCTCGAACTCGACCTTGAGCACCTGGCCCGGCGCCTCGCGTGCGAGCTTGTCCAGCACGGTGGCCAGCGGCAGCACCTGCCCGCTCTCCAGCGCTTGTCGCGCCAGATCGTGATCGGCATGGTCGCTGGCTTGCGCGCCAGCTCCGATCGTGAGCGCGCACGCCAGCAGCCCGGCCGGAATCACCGAGCGCAGCGAACGGGCGATGCGTGGTTTCATGGGCGGAGTTATACCGGCGCCTGCGTGAACGACGGATGAACGCGGCCTTCAGGATCGGTTCACGCCGCTTTTTCAACAATGCATTGCAAGGCCGGCATGTCGCCGGGTTGCAATGGGCACAGACATCATGAAATATCAAGGCAAACACTATCACCCACTGTTGATCGGCGCGCACTGGCTGACCCTGGCGTTGCTGATTGCCGTCTACGCGCTGATCGAGCTGCGCGACATCTACCCCAAGGGCAGCGCCGCGCACGATCTGATGAAGACTTGGCACTTCATGCTGGGCCTGGCGGTGCTGGCCGTGGTGCTGGTGCGCCTGCCGCTGCGGCTGGCGTTGCAGGCGCCCCCCATCACGCCGGCTCCGCCCGCCCGGCAGGAGTGGCTGGCGCACGCCATGCACTGGGCGCTCTACGGCCTGCTGATCGTGCTGCCCATCCTGGGCTGGCTGACGCTGAGCGCCAAGGGCAGGCCGATTCCCTGTTTCGGTCTGGAGTTGCCCGCCCTGATCGGGCCCGACCGGACCACGGCGAAGAACCTGGAGAACATCCACGAGCTGATCGGCAACGTGGGCTACGCCCTGATCGGTCTGCACGCCGCCGCCGCGCTGTGGCACCACCATTTCATGCATGACGACACGCTGGAGCGCATGCTGCCGCTGGCGGCAAGACCGTCCGATCGGGCCGCACAGATCCGGCTGAATCGACCGAGTTGACCAGGAGCAAACACCATGAACATCCGCAAAACCATCGCTCCGGGCCTGCTGGCCCTCACCCTCGGCGCCGCCGCGCTGCCGGCATGGGCCGGCGACGACTGCGACGTGCCCATCCAGCGCTGGCAGTCGCGCGAAGCGGTGCGCCGAATGGCGGCCGACAAGGGCTGGGAGTTGCAGCGCCTGAAGATCGACGACGGCTGCTACGAAGTGCGCGGCCGCGACGCCGAGGGGCGCCGCTTCAAGGCCAAGCTGGACCCCGAGACGCTGGAGCCCGTCAGCATGAAGC
>CAZGOL010000305.1:0-1914 GCA_964527755.1 uncultured Ottowia sp. | reverse complement strand
CGCTTTGGGTTGCGGGGGGCAAGGCCAAGTTCTACAAACACCTCTCCGACTGGAATCGACTGTCTGGATGCAGGCCGGGCCCGCAAGCGCGCGCGCCTGCAGATCGATCTGTGCGGCATTGCGAAGGGCTACGCCGTGGATTGCATGGTGGATGTGCTGCAGCACTACGGCGTCCGACACGCGCTGGCGGCGCTCGATGGCGAACTGCGCGCTCTGGGCAGCCAGGCTGATGGGCAGCCTTGGGCCGTGGCGCTGGAGAGCCCCGAGCCTGGGCGCCGCGCGGTGCGTGGCGTGATCGAACTGCAGGATCTGGCCGTGGCCACCTCGGGCGACTATCGGCGTTTTGTCCGGCTGGGTGGTGCGCACGTCGCGCATACGATGGACGGCCGTCGGGCGGCGCCCGTGCGAAACGACGTCGCTTCCGTCACCGTGCTGGCACGCACGTGCATGGATGCCGACGCCTGGGCCACGGCGCTGCTGGTGGCCGGGTCGAGCGATGGGCCAGCCATGGCGCATCGCCTGGGACTGGAGGCGCTGTGGCTGCTGCGGCGTGAAGACACATTGGTCGGGATGGGTGCGGGCCGGTTCGGTTCTGCCGCAGCGTCCTGAGTTTCAGGACCATGGCCGACTGGATCTCGGCCCGCAACGGCGGGGCCCGTCGTGGGTCGCATGACGCGAGCGCATGACTCGCCGGGCACTCGAACGTCGCAACTGCGACAATCACCGCAAAACCGGGCCCGCCGGGGCATTTGATGCAGGATGCCGGGGAGATTGCATGCGTCTTTTCAACCGATTCTTGGCGCTGCGTCACAGTCGGAACCTGTTTCGTCGCCAGCCGATCCTTGAGTCGGTAACGCGGGGACGACGCGCGGCGCGACCGGAAGAGCCGTTGAACCGCCGCCTGGTCGAACATGCCCGCCTCGATCTGGATGCGTTGCTGACGCAGCTCGGCACGTCGACGCAGGGGCTGAGCGACTCCCGGGCCGCGACGCTGCTTGATGAGCACGGACCCAACGAGGTCGAGCACGACCGCCCAGTGCGCTGGTGGCGGCACCTGTGGCTGAGCTACAGCAATCCGTTCAACCTGCTGTTGACCGTGCTGGCGGCGGTGTCGTACTTCACTGGCGACATGCAGGGCACGCTGGTGATCGCCATCATGGTGGTGCTGGCCACGCTGATCCATTTTTTTCAGGAGCGCCGTTCCAGCCAGGCGGCGCAGGCGCTGAAGGCGCAGGTCAGCAATACCGCCACGGTGCGACGACGCGCCGATGCCAATGCCGGCGCCGACGGCCCGCGCGAAATCCCGATCGGGGAGTTGGTGCCGGGCGACATCGTGTTGCTGTCGGCCGGTGACATGGTGCCGGCGGACTGCCGGGTGATGGGCGCCACCGACCTGTTCCTGGGCCAGTCGGCGATGACCGGCGAATCCCTGCCGGTGGAGAAATTCCCGATCGCCGGTGCGGCCGGCAGCTCCGCGCTGGACATGGACAATCTGGTGTTCATGGGCACCAATGTCATTTCCGGCACGGCCACCGTGGCGGTGCTGGCCACCGGCAACGACACCTACTTCGGCACCCTGGCCACGCGAGTCACGCGCATCGCCGAAGCCGGCGAGGCCAACGCCTTCCAGCTGGGCGTCAACAAGGTCAGCTGGCTGCTGATCCGCTTCGCGCTGGTGATGGTGCCACTGGTGCTGTTCATCAACGGCTTCACCAAAGGCGACTGGCCGCAGGCCCTGCTGTTTGCACTGTCGGTGGCAGTCGGGCTGACGCCGGAAATGCTGCCGATGATCGTCACCACCACGATGGCGCGCGGCGCGGTGGTGCTGTCGCGGATGCAGGTGATCGTCAAGCGGCTGGACGCGATCCAGAGCTTTGGCGCCATGGACGTGCTGTGCACCGACAAGACCGGCAC
>CAZGOL010000304.1:0-1928 GCA_964527755.1 uncultured Ottowia sp. | reverse complement strand
TTTTTTGCGTCCTCTGCGTCCGGCTGTTCATTGCATCGTGCAGCAACGCACCGAACCACGCCAGTGCCTCGGCGACACCCGATAATGCGCGCCACGCGCCACGGCGGCGCACAAGGGGTTCCCATGTGGATGCTGGTTTTGGGCCTGGCGCTGTTCCTGGGCGCGCACTCGGTGCGCATGTTTGCCGAGGGCTGGCGCACACGCACCATCGCACGCCTGGGCGAGCAGGGCTGGAAGGGCCTGTACTCCGTCGTCTCCTTGATCGGCTTTGCGCTGATCATCTGGGGCTATGCGCAGGCGCGCCAGCACCCGGTGGTGCTGTGGAGCCCACCCGCCGCGCTCAAGCACCTCAACTCGCTGTTCACGCTGCTGGCCTTCATCGGGCTGGCGGCGGCCTACGTGCCGCGCAACGGCATCAAGGCACGGCTGCACCACCCGATGATCCTGGGCGTGAAGCTCTGGGCCTTCGGCCACTTGCTGGCCACGGCCAAGTTGGCCGACGCCGTGCTGTTCGGCGCCGTCCTGCTGTGGGCCGTGCTGGACTTTCGCGCGGCGCGCCAGCGCGACCGCGCGCTGGGCACGGTGTACGCGCCGGGCGCAGCCGGCCCGACGGTGCTGGCCGTGGTGATTGGCGCGGCGGCCTGGGTGGCGTTTGCCTTCTGGCTGCACGCGGCGTGGATTGGCGTGGCGCCGATCGCGCGGGCGGGTTGACACGCCGCGCGGCGCGCGCCCTCATGCGGTCGCGCGCTGCTCGAAGCCGGTCAGTGCGGGAGCGGTGATTTCGCTCACCAGCACGCGCTGCACACGCGCCTGAGGCGGCCCCTGGCGCGCCCAGTCGACCAGCGCGCCGACGGCCTTGGGCGTTCCCTGCAGCACGGCCTCGACGCCCCCGTCGACGCGGTTGCGCACCCAGCCACGCACATCCAGCCGGCGGGCTTGGGCCATCATGCTGGCGCGATAACCGACGCCCTGCACTTGGCCTTCGATGCGCAGGTGGCGGGTAATGGGCACTGGCTTCATGACACGCCATGATAGGCACTCGCGGCGCGCCTGCACGCCGGCGGCCCCGGGCGGACAATGCACGCACCATGAAGCAAGGTGTGGCTGTGCCCCGGATCAACCCCGACCGCTGCACCGGGTGCGGCTGGTGCGTGGCGGTGTGTCCGCCGCACGTGCTGTCGCTGCATGCGCTGCACGCGGCCGGCGACGGCAAGACCTCGGTGCTGGATGACGCCCAGGCCTGCACGGGCTGCGCGCTGTGCGCGGTGCGCTGTCCGTTTGACGCCATCGAGATGGTTCGACGCGAGCACCCGGCAGCGGCACCGCCAGTATCAATTTGATAGCTTGCGTGGCTTGTCCGTCAAGCGTTGGTGGCAGAAATCACCGATAATCCCTGGATGACCGACGCGCTTTCCACGACCACCCACGACACCACCCGCATCGACGATCTTCGCATCCGCGCCGTGCGTCCGCTCGTCACGCCGGCGCTGCTGCAGGAGTGGCTGCCGGCGCCGCAGGCCGCGCAGGACCTGGTGGAGTCCAGCCGGGCCGCGCTGGCGCGCGTGCTGCACGGGCAGGACGACCGGCTGGTGGTGGTGGTCGGCCCCTGCTCGATCCACGACCACGACCAGGCGCTCGACTACGCGCGGCGCCTGGTGGCCGAGGCCGACCGCCACGCGGGCGAACTGCTGGTGGTGATGCGCGTGTACTTCGAAAAACCCCGCACGACGGTCGGGTGGAAGGGCTACATCAACGACCCTCACCTGGACGGCAGCTTCGCCATCAACGAGGGCCTGCAAAAGGCGCGGCGCCTGTTGCTCCAAGTCCTGGCGCTGGGCCTGCCGGTGGGCACCGAGTTCCTGGACCTGCTCAGCCCGCAGTTCATCAGCGACCTGGTGAGCTGGGGCGCCATCGGCGCGCGCACCACC
>CAZGOL010000303.1:0-1948 GCA_964527755.1 uncultured Ottowia sp. | reverse complement strand
GAACTACGAGCCGATGCCCGACGTACCGTGGGGGCAGGTGCTGCGGTTGGGGTGATGGCCGAGCAACCGTTCGGTCAGGGCGGTGTCTTCCGGCTGGCTTGTCGCGCCATTGCCTGCTGCCCCAGGCGCACGAAGGTGGAGCACTCCTCGACCCATTTCAGACGCTCGTAGACGGTGAGTCTGGCGAACTCTCGCAGGCGCTCGTCGCTGACGCGGTAGCGCCGCTGGCCGCGGTCGGGTTGCGCAGGGAAGGGTGGCCAGGGATCAGTTTTCATGGTTTGGCCGCCTTGACTTTTTGGAGATGGGCCACGTCATCGAGGTCCAGCGGGCGGCCGGCCTGTTGTTTGAGTGCAATCAGGTCGTCGATGGTGGCCACTCGCACCGGCGTGCTACCGATCTGGAGCGTCAAGGCGTGCTGCTGCAGCGCTTGCGGGTCGATTGATGGAAAGAGAAGGATGTCCACTGTGACGCCCGCTATACCGGGTGAACGAAGGCCAAAGGCTGTCAGGTGGCGGTGCTCGTGCCAGTCGCGTAGCGTGTCGGTGTCATGCAGCGTGGTGATGGGTACCGGCAACACGGGGGTCAGGCCCAAGTCTTGCGCTGCGCGCAGAAAGCGATCGACGTTGCCGGGCGAAAGCACCAGGGCAATGTCGATGTCCATGGTGTTGCGCTCCACCCCGTGCAGCGCCACGGCCAAGCCGCCGATCAGGGCGTACTCGACCTGATGCCGGTGCAGGGCAGAGAACAGGTCGAGGTAGAACACGTCACTTCCCCCATGAATCCTTCAAGCCCGCGATGCGGTTGAGCACCAGTTTGGCCCCCGCCTGATGCTCGCGCCGGTCGGTGACGAAGAAGCCGTGGCGCTCGAACTGAAAGCGCTCTTCGGGTTGGGCGCTGGCCAGCGAGGGTTCGACCACGGCCTGCACGGTCTGCAGGCTGTGGGGGTTGAGCACGGCGAGAAAGTCGCGGCCACCGGCGTCGGGTTGCTCCTCGGTGAACAGGCGGTCGTACAGGTTGACGGTGGCGGCAACGCCGTCGTGCGCGCCCACCCAGGTGATGACGCCCTTGACCTTGACGCTGTCGGCGCCGGGGGTGCCGGATTTGGTGTCCTTGATGAGGTTTGCCCGCACCACGCTGACGTGACCCGCTTCGTCTCTTGTGGCGCCCAGGCATTCGATGACGTAGCCGTACTTGAGCCGCACCTTGTTGCCGGGAAAGAGGCGGAAGAAGCCCTTGGGCGGCGTCTCCTGGTAGTCGCCGCGCTCGATCCACAGCTCGCGCCCCAGCATGAAATGGCGCTGGCCCAGATCGGGGTGGTGCGGGTGCACGGGGGCTTGGCAGGGCTCCAGGTGCGCGTCGCTGCCAAACACCTCGGCCCAGTTGTCGATGACCAGTTTGACCGGCTCGAGCACGGCCATGGCGCGGGCGGCATGGGGGTCCAGCGTCTCGCGCAAGGCGGCGTCCAGCGCGGCGTAGTCGGTCCAGGCGTTGCTGGTCTTGGTGACGCCCGAGCGCTCGGCAAACAGGCGCAGGGCCTCGGGTGTGTAGCCACGGCGGCGCAGGCCGGCCAGGGTGGGCATGCGCGGGTCGTCCCAGCCCGACACATGGTCTTCTTCGACCAACTGGCGCAGCTTGCGCTTGCTGGTGATGACGTGGCCGACGTTCAGGCGCGCAAACTCGTACTGGCGCGGCGGCGGGGCGGTGAGCAGGCCGCCTTCGATGAGCCGCTGCAGCACCCAGTCGTAGAAAGGGCGCTGGTCCTCGAACTCCAGCGTGCAGATGCTGTGGGTGATCTGCTCCAGCGCGTCCTCGATCGGGTGCGCGTAGGTGTACATCGGGTAGATGCACCAGGCATCGCCCGTGCGGTGGTGCGTGGCGTGGCGGATGCGGTAGATGGCCGGGTCGCGCAGGTTGATGTTGGGGTGGGCCATGTCGATCCTGGCGCGCA
>CAZGOL010000302.1:0-1954 GCA_964527755.1 uncultured Ottowia sp. | reverse complement strand
CACTCGGTGCTGCACACCCGCGAGCAGACCACCCCCTACGAGTGCGATGGCCTGACCGCCTACCGCCAGCGTCCCATGGCTGTGGCCCTGCCCGAAACGGACGAGCAGGTGCAGGCCGTGCTGCAAACCTGCCACGCGCTGGGCGTTCCGGTGGTGGCGCGCGGCGCCGGCACCGGACTATCGGGAGGCGCGCTTCCGCTCGAGCGTGGCGTGACGCTGTCGCTGGCGCGCTTCAACCGAATCCTGCAGATCGACTCGCTGGCACGCACGGCCCGGGTGCAGTGCGGGGTGCGCAACCTGGCCATCAGCGAGGCGGCGGCCGCGCACGGCCTGTACTACGCGCCCGACCCCAGCAGCCAGATCGCCTGCACCATCGGCGGCAACGTGGCCGAGAACTCGGGCGGCGTGCACTGCCTGAAGTACGGCCTGACGCTGCACAACGTGCTGGGCGTCAAGGGCTTCACCATCGAGGGCGAGGCGGTGGAGTTTGGCGGCGCGGCGCTGGACGCGCCGGGCTACGACCTGCTGGCCCTGATCACCGGCAGCGAGGGCATGCTGGCCGTGACCACCGAGGTGACGGTGCGCCTGCTGCCCAGGCCGGCGCTGGCGCGCTGCATCATGGCCAGCTTCGACGACGTGCGCAAGGCCGGCGACGCCGTGGCCGCGGTGATTGCCGCCGGCATCATTCCGGCCGGACTGGAGATGATGGACAAGCCCATGACGGCCGCCGTCGAGGACTTCGTGCACGCCGGCTACGACCTGGATGCGGCGGCCATCTTGCTGTGCGAGAGCGACGGCACGCCCGAGGAGGTGGCCGAGGAGATCGAGCGCATGAGCGCCGTGCTGCAAGGCGCCGGCGCCACGGCAATTTCGGTCAGCCAGGACGAGGCCGAACGCCTGCGCTTCTGGAGCGGACGCAAGAACGCATTCCCGGCCAGCGGACGCATCAGCCCCGACTACATGTGCATGGACTCGACCATCCCGCGCCGGCGCCTGGCCGACATCCTGCTGGCCATCGCCGAGATGGAGAAGAAGTACGGCCTGCGCTGCTGCAACGTGTTTCACGCCGGCGACGGCAATCTGCACCCGCTGATCCTGTTCGACGCCAACGACCCCGACCAGCTGCGCCGGGCCGAGCTGTTTGGCGCCGACATCCTGGAAACCAGCGTGGCCATGGGCGGCACCATCACCGGCGAGCACGGCGTCGGCGTGGAAAAGCTCAACTCGATGTGCGTGCAATTCAGCGCCGCCGAGAACGCGCAGATGCTGGCGCTCAAGCACGCGTTCGATCCGCAGGGGCTGCTCAACCCGGGCAAGGTGGTCCCGACGCTCGTGCGCTGCGCCGAGTATGGCAAGCAGTTGGTTCGGGGCGGGCGGCTGCCGTTTGCCGAGCTGGAACGATTTTGAGCGTTTTGTTGCTGTATGGCATGCCGGAAAAGCCAGAGCAGCTATTGAATTTATAGTATCCCGCCGATCGGCACCCGATCTCCCGGACCGCCCGAGTTCTCGGCCACCCACGCGGCGTAGACCGGATCGGCCGCTTGGGTGGCCACCGCATGAATGGCCGGCAATTCGTAAGGGTGGTGCGCGCGGATCGCCGCCTCGATCTGCGCATATTGGCTGCCAACGGTCTTGAACAGCAGGCGCAACTCTGCGTCTTCGTAGACCTGGCCACGCCAGCGATAGACGCTTTCGATCGGCTCGATCTGCACACAGGCCGCCAAATGCATGCCGACGATGACGCGCGCCAGCGCTTGCGCCTCCTCACGCGTACCGACCGTGGTGACCACGAGCAGCGGCAGCGGTGCCGGCATCAAATCCCCCCACGCTCCACGGCTGCGCCTGTTGCGCTGGCCTTGCAGGCCGCGGCACGGTCAGAGCCCGTGCCTCTTCGGGCTGTCCAGGCCTGCGCAGGCAGGCCTGGAGCCGCAGCGCTCAGCCCCAAGGGGGCGCT
>CAZGOL010000301.1:0-1962 GCA_964527755.1 uncultured Ottowia sp. | reverse complement strand
AGCTCGCGTGCGCGAAGTTGAGCACGCCCATCATGCTGAAGATCAGCGTCAGGCCAGAGCTCAGCATGAACAGCAGCAGGCCGTAGCTCAGGCCGTTGAGCAACGAGATCGTGACGAATTCCATGCGGGGAGTGCGCGCAGCAAGTCGTGGGCGACTGCAAATCGGCGCCGGTGGCTGACTCGCGTCATCCGCCGGCGCCGTTGGACCAAACCCTCCAAAGTGTTACTTGCCGGGGCGCTTCATCTGGCAGCTCGTGGGCGTGCTCGCGATGTAGGGCTCCAGGTACTTGACCGGGGCAAAGGTGTAGCCGGTGTTCTCGACGCTGTACTTGTTCTTGGCGTCCACTTTCTGCCACTTGGACATCCACATGCCCATCTGCAACTGGTGGTCGGTCGCGCGCATCTGCGCATCCTCCCCGTTGAAGCCCGTGAACCGCAGGCCTTCCAGCGCGGGGGCCACCTTGACCGGGTCGGTGGATTTGGCCTTGGCCATGGCGGTGCTGAGCGCATGCAGTGCGTTGTAGACCGCATAGGTGTAGAAGTCGTCGTTGAATTGGGCCTTGAATCCGTTGGCCAGTTCACCCAGGCGCCCCGTCATGTTCGAGTGGCCGTAGGAGATCTGGTAGACCTCGGCGTTCTTGCCCTGGGCCAGCGCGGTGGGCGTGCCCGACACGCCCGCGTAGTACGCATAGATCGGGATGCTCATGCCGGCATCGTTCATGGCCTTCACCAGCAGCGTGAAGTCCTGCCCCCAACTGCCGGTGACCAGCGTGTCGGCACCGGCGGTCTTCATCTTGGCGACGTAGGGCGCGAAGTCCTTGACCTGCCCAAGCGCGACGTAGTCTTCGCCGACGATCTTCACGTCGGGGCGGTTGCGCTCGATGCCTTCCTTGAAGTACTTGGCAACCTGGTGGCCATGCGAGTAGTTCTGGTTGATCAGGTAGATCTTGTGGACGGCCTTTTGATCCTTCATGAAGTTGGTGAGTGCGGCCATCTTCATCGAGGTGTCGGCGTCGAAGCGGAAGTGCCAGTAATTGCACTTCTCGTTCGTGGATGCGGGATCGACCGCCGCGTAGTTCATGTAGAGCACTTCCTTGCCCGGATTGCGCTCGTTGTTCTTGCCCACGGCCTCGGCCAGTGGCAGCGCCACGTTGGAGCCGTTGCCCTGCGCGACGTAATGGATACCCTGGTCGACAGCCGACTTGAGCAGGTTGAGCGCCTCTTGCGGCGAGCTCTTGCTGTCCATCGGGACGATTTCGAACTTGACGCCGGCGGGGTTTTCAGCGGCCGTCAGGTGCTGGGCGACGTATTGCCAGCTCTTGAGCTGGTTGGTGCCGACGTTGCCCATCGGGCCCGAAAGCCCTTCGATCATCGCGATCTTCACCGTCTGGCCTTGCTGGGCCAGCGCGCCGCTGGCGCAGGCGAGGATCGAGCAGGCGGCGATCAGTTTAGGTCCAAAGCGCATCGTCAATCTCCTGTGTGTATTCAACATGTTGCAGCGTACCGGCTTTTCCCCGGTGCATGAATCGGGGTTGTCCCGGTCGCAATCACGTTGGCGACGCCGGCACCCCGCGCACGGCGGGGTGCGCGCCGGCGGTCACGTGCCTGGCAGCTTGTAGTCCTTCAACTGCTCGCGCAGCTTGCTCTTTTGCATCTTGCCGGTGGCACCCAGCGGAATCGCCTCGACGAACACCACGTCGTCCGGGATCTGCCACTTGGCGATCTTGCCCTCGTAGAACGCCAGCAGCGCCTCGCGCGCCACCTCGGCGCCGGGCTTCTTGACCACCGCGATGATCGGGCGCTCGTCCCACTTGGGGTGCGGCATGCCGACGCAGGCGGCCATCGCCACCGCCGGGTGCGCCATCGCGATGTTCTCGATGTCGATCGAGCTGATCCATTCGCCGCCGGACTTGATCACGTCCTTGCTGCGGTCGGTGATCTGCATGAAGCCGTCGGCGTCGA
>CAZGOL010000300.1:0-2002 GCA_964527755.1 uncultured Ottowia sp. | reverse complement strand
CCTCGGCCGGGTCACCCGCCATGCGGCTGCGCGTGATGCGCACCTGCATCACCTGAATGCTGTCGGCGATCACGCTCATCACCGAGGGCAGTGGCGGGTCGCGCTCGGCCGACGGCGTATGGCCGTCCGCGCCCAGCGGCCACAGCGCGCCCAGACCCTGCTGCAGCGACTGCACCCAGGCGCTGCGCGGTGCCTCGGGCTCGACCCCCGTCGGTGGCGCGAAGCGGCTCAGCTTGTCGTCGTTCAGGTCGACCGCGATCACCAGTTCGGCCCCCAGCGCGCGCGCGGTCGATACCGGCACCGGGTTGACCAGCCCGCCGTCGACCAGCAACCGCCCCTCGCGCCACACCGGGGTGAACAGGCCCGGCAGCGCGAATGAGGCGCGCACCGCGTCGCTCACCGCGCCCTGACGCAGCCACACCTCGTCGCCGCGCTGTAGGTCGGTGGCCACGGCGGCAAAGGGCACGCTCAGCGCCTCGATCGGCCGTTCGTCGAAGTGCTCGCGCATGTACGCGGCCAGCCGCTCGCCCTTGAGCACGCCGCCGCCCAGGTTGAAGTCCATCAGCGACATCACCGCGCGCCGGTCCAAGCCGCGCACCCAGTCCTCGAAGCGGTCGAGCTGGCCGGTGGCGTAGGCCGCCCCGACGATGGCGCCCACCGAGGCGCCGCACACCACGTCGGGCCGGATGCCCGCCTCCAGCAGCGTCCGCAGCACCCCGATGTGCGCCCAGCCGCGCGCCGAGCCGCTGCCCAGGGCCAGGCCGATGCGGGGTGGGCGGGACGGGGTGGTCATCTGTCAGGTCAGGTGCTGGCCTGCAAGCCCCGCCAGCTTGAACATGCCCACGCTGTCGGCGCCCAGGATGGGGCGCAGCTTGGCGTCGGCGCGGATGGTGCGCTTGTCCTGCGGGTCTTGCAGGTCGTGGGCCTTGATGTAGTCCCACAGCTTCTTCATCACCTCGCCGCGACCGAAGGGGCCGGGGCCGATGACGCTTTCAAGGGCGGCGCTGGGTTTGAGCGTGCCGGCGCGCGGGGCCTTGGCGGCCTTGGGGGCCGCCGTTTTTTTGGCCGCCGTTTTTTTTGCCGGGGCTTTTTTGGCCACAGCGCTTGCAGTTGTTGTGCTGGCAGCCCTTGATTTGGCAACAACCGCGGTTTTGCGCGGCGGGTATTTGCGCCCGCCCTCGCGCGGCTCGAAGGCAAAGCCCACCTTGCCTTCCTCGGCGCTCCAGGCCAGGCGCGCCTTGAAGGGGCGGCGCGTGCGCGCGCTGACAAAGCCCTCCAGCACGTCGGTCTGGCCGGTGGCCAGCAGCTTGCGCATCTGCTCGGGGCTGACGGCCTGCTGCAGGATGACCTGACCGCTCTTGAAGTCGCAGCTGGGCACGGGCTGTTCGGCGGTGGGCACGCTGCGCTCGCACACATAGCTCTTGCCGAAGGACTTGACCGGACCGCCGCACTTGGGGCACGCACCCAGGCTGGTCTCGTGCGACAGGTCCACGATCTCGCCGGTCTGCGCGGCGCGCGCTTCCTCGCCAAAGTCGAATTCGAGCTTGAGGTTGCCGCTTTCGGCGTCCTTGACCAGGGCCAGCTCGGCGCTGAATGGCCAGCCGGCCTTGGCGCGAAAACCATCCAGGGGGCCGATGCGCCGATCGCGCAGGAAGGCCTCGGCCTCCTCGATGGTGAAGGTGCGCCCGCCGGGGGTCTTGGTGAAGGAGAAGCCGCAGCCTTCGCTGGCGCCATCGGCTCCTGTGCAAGCGTAGCGGCGGTAGTTCTCCTTGACCACGCCGCCGCAGTGCGGGCAGGGCGTGTGCAGGGTGGCGTAGTCGCCGGGCACGCTGTCGCGGTCGAACTCCTTGGCCTTCTTGACGATGCGCTCGGTCATGGCGGCGATCTCGCGCATGAAGGCCTCGCGGCTCAGGTGCCCCTTTTCCATCTGCGCCAGCTTGTATTCCCACTCGCCGGTCAGCTCGGGCTTGCTGAGTTCTTCCACCTCCAGCCCGCGCAGCAG
>CAZGOL010000299.1:0-2006 GCA_964527755.1 uncultured Ottowia sp. | reverse complement strand
AGCGCGTATTGCCGCTCGGCCGAGCGCAGGGCCTCGCGCGCCGCGCTGTCGGCCGCCGCCTGGGCAGCCAGCGCCTGCGCATCGTGCTCCAGCGCGCGCAGGGCATCGGCCACCTCGCGCAGCGCACTCAGTACCACGCCCTGGTAGTTGGCGCCGGCGGCATCGAGCGCCGCCAGCGCGGCACGCCGCTCGGCCGGCAAGCCAGGGTTGAACAACGGCTGCGTCAACTGCCCGAGCAGGGCCCAAGCGGCCGAGGCGCCGCCGAACAGGGCGCCCGCCGTCAGCGCCTGGCTGCCCAGGCTGGCGCTCAGTTCGATCTGCGGATACAGCCTGGCCACCGCCACCCCATGCTCGGCGTTGGCCGCGTGCAGCAGCGCCTCGGCGGCCTGGATGTCGGGGCGACGACGCGCCAGTTCGGAAGGCAGCACCACCGGCATCACGGCAGGCAGGCTGAACTCGGCCAGGGTGAAATCCGGCACCGGTATCGCCCCCGGCGCCTGGCCGGCCAGCACGGCCAGCAGATGCTCGCTTTGATCGAGCTGCTTGCGCATCAGCGGCACGCCGGCGCGCGTCTGCTCGATCTGCGCCTGCAGGCCGAGCAGCTCATCCGGCGCGGCTTGGCCCAGGCGCACGCGCTCGCGCGTCAGACCCAGCTGTTCCTGCTGCACGCCCAGCAGCGCCTCGGTGGCGACGATCTGCCCGGCCAGCCGGGCGCGCCCGATGGCGGTGGTGGCAATGCTGCCCGCCAGCGTCAGCCGAGCGGCCCCCAACTGCTGGCGCCGATGATCGGTGCGCGCCGCCAAGGCCTCCAGCGCACGCCGGTTGGCACCCGACAGGTCGAGCCGATAGCGCACGCCGACGCTGGCGCTGTACAGATTGAATTCGCGCGCGTCGCCAGGTTGCCCCTGCGCGCTGGGGTTGAAGCGCTGCCGCTGCGCCCCCAGGCTGCCGCTGACCTGCGGGTACAACGTCGAGCCAGCCTGCGCGGCGTAGGTTTCATCGGCCTGGCGCAACGTCGCCTCGGCCGCCGCCAGCGTGGGGCTGGCCGCGAACGCCTGCTCGATCCAGGCATCGAGCCGCGGCGAGCCCAGGCCGCGCCACCACTGCACCGGCACCGGCGCGCCCGCTGCAAAGGCCTGCGCCGCGCCCAAGTCGGTATCGGCCGATGCCGTCTGCGTCGGCAGCGGTGCTGCCGCGTAGCTCGATATCGTGGGTGCCTGCGGGCGCTGAAAATCGGGGCCGGCCGCGCAACCGGCCAGCAGGCCGAAGGCGGCCAGCGCCGACAGCGCGAACGCCGTGTGTTGGCGTGTGCCGGCGCCCCGGCTTGCCCTCAGAGGAAGTGCGAGCAGCTGGCGCCGCGTGGCGATGCATGCAGTGTTGCGTCTCATTTCAAACTCCTTGAATGCCCGGGCTTCGACCGGCACCACTCAATCCAGCGCCCGCCCTTCCCCCGCCTCCTCGTGCGTCACGCCGTCGCGGATGTGATAGATGCGCTTGAAGGTGGGAATGATCTTTTCGTCGTGCGTGACCACGATGATGGCGGTCTCATACTTGCGCGCCATGTCGCCCAGGATGCGCACCACGGCCATGGCGCGCTGCGAGTCGAGCGGCGCCGTCGGCTCGTCGGCCAGGATCACCGGTGGCCGGTTGACCAGGCCGCGCGCGATCGCCACGCGCTGCTGCTCGCCGCCCGAAAGCTGCGCCGGCATGGCCTGGGCGCGGTGCTGCACGTCCAGCGCCGTGAGCAGATCGAGCGCACGCTTGCGCGCCTCATCGTTGGGCACGCCAGCCAGCATGGGCAGCAGCGCCACGTTGTCGGTGACGTCGAGAAACGGGATCAGGTAGGGTGCCTGAAAGACGAAGCCGATCTTGTCGCGGCGCAGCGCGCGCAGATCGCGCACCTTCCAGCCGTTGTCGTAGATCACTTCGTCGCCCAGTGTCATGCGGCCGGCCGTGGGGTCGATCACCGCGCCCAGGCACTTGAGCAGCGTGCTCTTGCCCGAGCC
>CAZGOL010000298.1:0-2019 GCA_964527755.1 uncultured Ottowia sp. | reverse complement strand
CAGCGCGCGCATCGGCAGGCGTGCCATCCTGCACGATGTCGATCTGCGATTGCCGGCCGGCCGCTGGAGCGCCATCGTCGGTCCCAACGGCGCCGGCAAGTCGACGCTGCTGCGGGTGCTGGCCGGCCTGTTGCCATGCGACGGGCAGGTCAGCCTGCTCGGGCTCGCGCTGCACGAGTGGACCACGCGCGAGCGCGCCCGCCGGCTGGCCTGGCTGGGCCAGCAAGAGGCGGGCGGTGAAGACCTGAGGGCCTGGGACGTGGCCATGCTCGGCCGCCTGCCGCACCGCCCGTGGCTGGCCGCGCCCACGCCCGCCGATCAAGCGGCGGTCGAGCAGGCGCTGCGCGTCACCCAGTCGTGGGATTTGCGCGAGCGGCGGCTGGGCGAGCTGTCGGGCGGCGAGCGCCAGCGCGTGCTGCTGGCGCGCCTGCTGGCGGTGCAGGCGCCGGTGGTGCTGATGGACGAGCCGCTGGCGCACCTGGATCCGCCGCACCAGGCCGACTGGCTGGCCACCGTGCGCGCGCTGGTGGCTGGCGGCACCACGGTGGTCAGCGTGCTGCACGAACTCTCGATGGCGCTGCAGGCCGACGACATCGTGATCGTGCGCGATGGCCGTGTGGCGCACCACGGGGCTTGCACCGCCGGGGCGACGCACCGCGCGCTGGAATCGGCCTTCGACGGCCGCATCGGCATCCACCCCGTGCGCGGCAGCTGGATCGCGCTGCCCGAGGACACTCATTGAACCAGGAGAACCATCGTGGAAATCGAATCCCCACCCGTTGACAAACGCAGCGAACGCCCGACCGGCGAGCGCCGCGGCCTGCTGCTGGTGCACACCGGCGACGGCAAGGGCAAGAGCACGGCAGCGTTCGGTCTGGCGCTGCGCGCTTTCGGGCGTCAGCACGTGCACGGCAAAAAGGTCCGGATCTTCCAGTTCATGAAGGTGCCCAGCGCGCGCTTCGGCGAGCACCGCGTGTTCGAGCAACTCGGCATCCCGATCGAGGGGCTGGGCGATGGTTTCAGCTGGAAAAGCAAGGACCTGGACCATTCCGCCGAACTGGCGCGCAGCGGCTGGCAACGCGCCAAGGCGGCCATCCTGGACGGCGCCCATTTTCTGGTGGTGCTCGACGAGCTCACCTATCCGCTCGTCTACGGCTGGTTGCCGCTCGACGACGTGCTGCAGACGCTGGAGCAACGCCCGCGCGACGCGCACGTGTGCATCACCGGCCGGCGTTGCCCACCCGAATTGATCGCGATCGCCGACACCGTGACCGAAATGCGGCTGATCAAGCACGCCTACCAGCTGGGTGTGCCGGCGCAGCGGGGCATCGAGGATTGAGTGGCCGGGAAACCTTCGGCCGCGCCGCCGGTGTGGTGCTGGCGGCGGCGCTCGCCCAGGGCTCGGCTGCGGGGGCGGCGCCACAGCGCATCGTGGCGCTGCAGCCGGCGCTCACCGAGACCGTCTGCGCGCTGGGCGCCTGCGAGCGGCTGGTGGGCGTCGATCGCCACTCCAACTGGCCGCAGCGCGTGCTCGCGCTGCCGCAGGTCGGCAGCATGGCGGATGCCAACGTCGAGGCGATCGTCGCGCTCAGGCCCGATCTGGTGCTGCTCAACGGCCGCAGTCGCGCCGGCGATCGGCTGCGCGCGCTGGGCCTGCGCGTGCTGGCGCTGGACAGCCGCACCTGGTCCGACGTGCAACGCAATCTCGCACTGATCGCCGAGGTGCTCGGTCGCCCGGACGATGCCGCCGCGCTGTGGCGCGGGATCGAACTCGAGCTGGCGCAACTGCGCGAACAGGTGCCTCCGCGTTGGCGCGGGCGACGCGTGTACCTGGAGCTGCACCACAACGCGGCGGCCAGCGAAGATTCTTTCATCGGTGAAATCCTCAAGCGTCTGGGGCTGGTCAACGTGGTTGCAGCGCAGTTGGGTCCCTTTCCCAAGCTCAATCCGGAATACGTGGTGCGCGCCGATCCCGACCTGATCATCACCACGCAACTGAGTACTGCGCCGCGCCCGGCC
>CAZGOL010000297.1:0-2020 GCA_964527755.1 uncultured Ottowia sp. | reverse complement strand
CAGGCCGATATTGTCGTGGGGCAGACCACGGCAGTGACCGGCTCAGTCGCCGCCAGCGTGGGTGAGGCGCTGCAGGGCGTACGCGCCTACCTCGCTCACGTCAACGCCCAAGGCGGCGTGAACGGCGAAAAGATCAAGTTGATCACGCTGGATGACAACTTCAAGCCGGCGCTGGCGGGCGAGAACGCGCGCAAGTTGATCGAGCAGCACGGCGTGGTGGCGCTGTTCATGAGCCGGGGCACGCCGCACACCGAGGCCATCCTGCCGCTGCTCGCCAAGCACAAGCTGGCTTTGGTGGCGCCATCGACGGGCGCCATGGTGTTGCACCGGCCGGTCAACCCCTACGTGTTCAACGTGCGCTCCAGCTATCAGGCCGAGGCGCAACGTGCCATCGGGCACCTGTTCCAGATCGCGCTGACGCGGGTGGCCGTGGTGCATGCGGACGACAGCTTCGGTGCCGACTGTCTGGAAGGGGCGATCAAGGGGTTCGAGAGCGCCGGCAAGAAGCCGGCGGCCATCGTCAAGGCCGCGCGCGAGAAACCCGACTACGGCGTTCTCGTCGCGCAACTCACTCAGGTGCAGTCGCAAGCGGTGCTGTGGTGCGGCTCCGGCCTGGCGGTGGTGGACGGCGTCAAAGCGTTGCGCAAGGCGGGGTCGGCCGCGCAGGTGGTCACGTTGTCCAACAACGCCTCGAGCGGCTTCGTCAAGCAATTGGGAGATCAGGCGCGCGGTGTCGTCGTGTCGCAGGTGTTTCCCAACACGCGGGCGCAGGGCGTGCCGATCAATCGTGAACTCATGGCGCTGCTACCGGGTCAGGTCGAGTTGTCGCCGGCGTCGATCGAGGGATTCGCCGCGGCGAAGGTGCTGGTGGAGGCGCTGCGTCGCGCCGGCCCCAAGCCGACGCGCGAGAAGATCGTCGACGCGCTCAATGGCATGCAACACTACGATCTGGGCGGCCTGGAACTGGGGTTCAGCCCAACGGACCACACCGGACTGAACTACGTCGAACTGTCGATCATCGGCAGTGACGGGCGCTTTCGACATTGACGCCCCGCCCGGTGCGGCGCCAGGCAACCGGCGCGCCCGTCATCCCATTCTTCGCGCCTCGATTTGCGCGAAGCCCTTGGAGCGCCGGCGTGCTGACTCGCATGACCCTGTGGCCACGCCATTGTGCATGCGAATGCCGCGTACTATAATTTAAAGCTTTTCCTGCTTTGGGAAGCCTTTGGCGCACCAAGTTGCTTGAATCTTCGAGTGACGAGGTGCCTTGGGTTTTGCGGGGAATCGGCGCGCGGCTGACCGGGGCTTGCTGGGGGCGGACCGCGCGATCATGCACGTGGACTGCCACGTGTTTTCACGTCTTAGGGAAATTCATGCCAACCATCAGTCAACTGGTGCGTCACGGGCGGGCGGTCGAGACGACCAAGTCCAAGAGCCCCGCGATGCAAAACTGCCCACAGCGCCGTGGCGTGTGCACGCGCGTGTACACCACCACGCCGAAAAAGCCGAACTCGGCGCTGCGCAAGGTCGCCAAGGTGCGCCTGACCAACGGGTTCGAAGTCATTTCGTACATCGGCGGCGAAGGCCACAACCTGCAGGAGCACAGCGTCGTGCTGGTGCGCGGCGGCCGGGTCAAGGACTTGCCGGGTGTGCGCTACCACATCGTGCGCGGCTCGCTGGACCTGCAGGGCGTCAAGGATCGCAAGCAATCGCGCTCCAAGTACGGCGCCAAGCGGCCCAAGAAGACCTGATCCGTCATTGATTCATTTGGTGCTCGATGCAGGCGAAGGCAACCTGTGGCGAGCGAAGTGACCCGAAATCGGGTCGAGTAAGTGCAGATTTTGATGAATCTGCGCGGCAAGTCAAACAGGTGAGCATTCACTTCACTTGCCAACTGAAGCAAATTTGAAAGGTAAAAAAATGCCACGTCGTCGCGAAGTCCCCAAACGTGAAATCCTGCCGGATCCCAAGTACGGCAACGTCGAACTGTCCAAGTTCATGAACGTCATCATGGAAGGCG
>CAZGOL010000296.1:0-2035 GCA_964527755.1 uncultured Ottowia sp. | reverse complement strand
GCCAAGACGCTGGTGCCGGTGCTGGGCGTGCCGGTGGCCTCGCGCCACCTGCAAGGCGTCGATTCGCTGCACTCGATCGTGCAGATGCCCAGGGGCGTGCCGGTGGCCACCTTTGCCATCGGCGCGGCCGGCGCGGCCAACGCGGCGCTGTTTGCGGTGGCGCTGCTGGCGGCGGGCGACGCGGCGCTGCGCGAGCGGCTGGCGGCCTTTCGCGCCGAGCAGACCGCGGCAGCGCGGGCGACGACGCTGCCGCCGGCGCAGCCGCGATGAGCGGGCCCATTCTTCCCGGTGCGTCGATTGACGGCCGCCCGGCGACGCTGGGCGTGCTGGGTGGAGGCCAGTTGGGCCGCATGTTCGTGCATGCGGCGCAGGCGCTGGGCTTTGAGACGGTGGTGCTCGACCCCGATCCACACAGCCCGGCCGGGCGCGTGAGCCAGCATTTCATCCAGGCCGACTACCGCGATGCGCAGGCGCTGCGCGCGCTGGCCGCGCAGGCCCATGCGGTGACCACCGAGTTCGAGAACGTGCCGGCAGACAGCCTGGCTGCGTTGGCCGCCACGCGACCGGTGGCGCCGGCGGCCGACGCGGTGGCCATCGCGCAGGACCGCATCCGCGAGAAGGCGCATTTCGCGCGCTGTGCCGTCGCCAGCGGCGTGGCGCCGGCACCGCACGCGGTGATCGAGCGCGAAGCCGACCTGGCGGCGGTGCCCGACGCGCTGCTGCCCGGCATCCTGAAAACCGCACGCCTGGGCTACGACGGCAAGGGGCAGGTGTCGGTGGCCACGCGCGCCGAGTTGACCGCCGCGTGGCAGGGCCTGGGCGGCGTGGCCTGCGTGCTGGAGCAGCGCCTGCCGCTGGCGCTGGAATGCTCGGTGATCGTCGCCCGGGGCGCCGACGGGCAGGTGGCGGCCCTGCCGCCGCAGCGCAACCTGCATCGCGGCGGCATCCTGGCGGTGACCGAGGTTTCCGGGCAAAACATACCGTCAGAGCTTGCCCGGCAGGCCGTGGCAGCTACGAAAAACATAGTTGACGAGTTGCGCTACGTGGGCGTGCTGTGTGTCGAATACTTCGTGCTGCGGGACGGCGCGCTGGTGGTCAATGAGATGGCGCCGCGCCCGCACAACAGCGGCCACTGGAGCATCGATGCCTGCGACGTGTCGCAGTTCGAGTTGCAGGTGCGCGCGCTGGCCAGGCTGCCCTTGGGCGCGCCGCGCCAGCACGGCGCCGCCGTCATGCTCAACCTGTTGGGCGAGCTGTGGTTCGACGCCGCCGGTGCCGTGCGCACCCCGCCCTGGGCCCAGGTGCTGGCGCTGCCGGGCGCGCACCTGCACCTGTACGGCAAGAGCGAGGCGCGGCGCGGGCGCAAGATGGGGCACCTGACCCTGGTCGCGGCGGACGCGGCCGCCGCGCGCCAGCAGGCCCTGCGCGCGGGCATGCTGCTGGGAATCGAGGCCTGGTGATGATCCTGGATGGCCAGTTGCCGGCCAGCATCGAGCGCGCGGCCGAAGTGCTGGTGGCAGGCCAGCTCGTCGGCCTGCCGACCGAGACCGTCTACGGCCTGGCGGCCGATGCCGGCAACGACGTGGCGGTGCGCGCCATCTTCACGGCCAAGGGGCGACCCGCCGACCACCCGCTGATCGTGCACCTGGGCGACGCGGCGGCCGTGCCGCGCTTTGCGGCCGCCGTGCCCGGCTTCGCCCAGCGCCTGATCGATGCTCACTGGCCCGGTCCGCTCACGCTGATCCTGGCGCGCCTCAGCGGCGTGGCCGACGCGGCAGCGGGCGGACACCCCACCATTGGCCTGCGCTGTCCCGCGCACCCGGTGGCGCAGGCGCTGCTGGCGGCGTGCGCGGCGCGCGGCGTGCAGGGCTTGGCTGCTCCCAGCGCCAACCGCTTCGGCCGCGTGAGCCCGACCACCGCCGCGCACGTGGCGGCCGAGTTCGGCGCCGAACTGCTGGTGCTCGACGGCGGGCCGTGCGCGGTGGGGATCGAATCGACCATCGTCGACTGCACGCGCGGCGCGCCGGTGCTGCTG
>CAZGOL010000295.1:0-2047 GCA_964527755.1 uncultured Ottowia sp. | reverse complement strand
CGCGTCGGCGAGAGCGTGGCCGAAACCCTGGTGTCGGAGTCCAACGACATCACGGTGATCGACATTGACCCGCCGCGACTGCGGGCGCTGGAGGAACGCCTGGACCTGCGCGGCGTGACCGGCAACGGCACGCAACCGTCGGTGCTGCGCGGCGCCGGCGCCCAGGACTGCGATCTGTTCATCGCCGCCACCGGCAGCGACCCGACCAATCTGGTGGCGTGCAAGGTGGCGCACGACGTGTTCGGCATCCCCACCACGATCGCCCGCCTGCGTTCGTCCGAGTTCCGCGACGGCGAACTGCTGGGCAAGGAGGGCTTCGCGGTCGACCGCATGATCTGTCCCGAGGAATCGGTCACGCGCTACATCCAGTTGCTGATCGACTATCCGGGTGCGCTTCAGGTGGTGCGTTTTTCGCAGGGGCAAGCGCACATGGCGGTGGTGCGGGTGGCATCGGACAGCGGTCTGGCGGGCCGCAGCATCGCCGAGTTTCGTCAGCAGCACCCCGAGTTGCCGATGCGCATCGTCGCCGTCTATCGGCAGGATGCGGAGTTGCCCCTGGAGCCCGGCACGCGAGTGCAGGCGGGCGACGAGATCTTCGTGCTGGTCGGACTCGAAAGCCTGCGCGCCGCGCTGCAGACGATCGGCAACCCCGATCGACGCGTGCGGCGCGTGATGATCGTGGGCGGCGGGCGTGTCGGCCTGCGCCTGGCGCGCGAACTGGTGGGGCGCTGCGAGGTGAAGATCTTCGAGCGCGATCGCGTGCGCTGCGAATACCTGGCAAGCGAGTTGCCGCCCGAGATGCTGGTGCTGCAGGGCGACGGTTCGGACGCAGACCTGCTCGCGTCGGAGAACGTCGGCGACATGGACCTGTTCATCGCGCTCACCAGCGATGACGAGGACAACATCATGGCCTCGATGCTCGCCAAGCGGATGGGCGTGCGCCGCGTGATCACCATCATCAACCGCCGCGCCTACGCCGAGATGCTGCAGGGCAGCACCATCGACATCGCCATCTCGCCGGCGCAGGCGGTGATCGGCGAGTTGCTGATGCATGTGCGGCGCGGCGCGGTGGCGGCCGTGCACAGCCTGCGCCGCGGCATGGCCGAGGCGCTGGAAGGAATCGCCCATGGCGATTCCAGCACCTCGCACCTGGTGGGCCGGCGCGTCGAGCAGCTCAAGCTGCCCGTCGGAGCGCGCGTGGGCGCCATCGTGCGCGGCGAGGGTGGCGACGCGCACACGCTGGTGCCGCGCCACGACACGGTGATCGAGTCAGGCGATCACGTGATCATCTTCCTGCCGCACAAACGCCTGGTGCGCGAGGCGGAGAAGCTGTTTCAGGTGCGGGCCACGTTCTTCTGATGAAACGCTTCGCCCCCGCCTTCCTGGTGCTGTCGTGGGTGGTCATGGGCTTCGCCTTCACCTTTCTGGTGCCGCTGGCGTGGGACTGGATGGGCGAGGATGGCCGCAACCTGAACGTGTGGCTCGGCTGCTTTGGCCTGACGCTGGCGTGCGGCCTGTGGCTGTGGTGGCGCACACGCCGCCACGGGGGCGAGCTGACCACGCGCGACGGCTTTCTGCTGGCCAACCTGGTGTGGCTGGTGCTGCCGGCCTTTGCCGCGCTGCCGCTGCTGTTGACGGTCGACGGCATCGGCGTCACCGGCGCCTACTTCGAGGCCATGAGCGGGTTGACCGCCACCGGTGCGACGGTCCTCACCGGGCTGGACCAGCTTGCGCCCTCAATCAACATCTGGCGCTGTTTCTTGCAGTTGATCGGCGGGCTGGGCATCATGGTGCTGGCGGTGGCCGTGCTGCCGTTTCTCGGTCTGGGCGGCGCCCAGCTCTACCGCGCCGAGATGCCCGGCCCGATGAAGGACACGCGCCTGACGCCGCGCATCGCCGAGACCGCGCGCGGGCTGTGGGCCGTGTATTTCGTGCTCTCGATCGCCTGCCTGCTGGCCTATCGCTGGGGCGGCATGAGCTGGGCCGATGCCTTCATGCACATGTGCACCACGGTCGGGCTGGGCGGGCTGTCCTCGCACGACCAGAG
>CAZGOL010000294.1:0-2085 GCA_964527755.1 uncultured Ottowia sp. | reverse complement strand
CCAACTGGCCTACAACCTGATCGACGTGGCCGAGCAGCCGGACGATGCCGTGCTCGAGGCCATCGGGCGCGTGCCCGAGGTGATTCGGGTGCGGGTGGTGTAGCGAAAGGCCGAGCTCACCGCGCACGGGGCAGCCGCTCCTTCAGCGAGTGAGCACGCCAAACGCCTCGCGGTACTTCGCCGCCGTCTGCGCGATCACCTCAGCGGGCAACTCGGGCGCGGGCGCCTTCTTGGCCCAGGGGTTGCCATTGACCTGCGCGGTTTCAAGCCAGTCGCGTAGGTATTGCTTGTCAAAGCTGGGCGGGTTGATGCCTTCTTGCCAACTCTCGACCGGCCAGTAGCGCGATGAATCGGGGGTGAGGACTTCGTCCATCAGCACCAGCTGGCCGGCGCTGTCCAGGCCAAACTCGAACTTGGTGTCGGCAATGATGATGCCCTTGGCCAGGGCGATGGCGGCGGCGCGCTGGTACAGCTCGATGCTGATGTCGCGGATGCGCGCGGCCAGATCGGGGCCGACGATTTGCACGGTGCGCTCGAACGTGATGTTCTCGTCATGCTCGCCGGCCTCGGCCTTGGCCGCCGGGGTGTAGATGGGCTGGGGCAGCTTGCTGGCGTTCTTCAGGCTCGGCGGCAGCGGCACGCCGCAGACGGCCTGGTTTTGCTGGTATTCCTTCCAGCCGCTGCCGGCCAGGTAGCCGCGCACCACGGCCTCGACGGGGATGGGCTGCAGGCGCTGCACCAGCATGGAGCGCCCGACCACCTGGGCCACCTCATCGGGCGCGACCACGCTCTCGGGCGCCTCGCCGGTCAGGTGGTTGGGCACGATGTCCGCCAGCCGCTCGAACCACCACAGCGCCATCTGCGTCAGCAGCGCGCCCTTGCCGGGAATGGGCTGGCCCATGATGACGTCGAAGGCGCTGATGCGGTCGCTGGCGACCATCAGGATGCGGTCCGTGCCCACGGCGTAGTTGTCGCGCACCTTGCCGCGCGCCAGCAGGGGCAGGCTGTGCAATTGGCTGGTGTGCAGGGCGGGGGTGGCGGTCATCGCGCAAGTCCAATGGGGTTATGAATGCAAAGAGCTGCTTGCGCTTGATGGACAAGCGCAAGCAGCTCTCAATTCGATAGTAAATACAGGGTGCGTGGCTTACACCACCTGCTGCGCCAGCTCGCCCTGGGCGTACTTCTGCGCCATCACCGACAGCGGCACGCCCTTGATCTTGGCGCCCTGGCCCTCGCAGCCGAATTCCAGGTAGCGCTGCTTGCAGATCGCCTTGGCGGCCTCGCGCGCGGGCTTCATCCATTCACGCATGTCGAACTTGTCGGGGTTCTCGTGCTGGAACTGGCGCACCGCGCCGGTCATGGCCATGCGGATGTCGGTGTCGATGTTGATCTTGCGCACGCCGTGCTTGATGGCCTCCTGGATCTCCTTGACCGGCACGCCCCAAGTCTGCTTCATCTTGCCGCCAAACCGGTTGATGATGGCCAGCAGGTCTTGTGGCACGCTGCTGGAGCCGTGCATCACCAGATGCGTGTTGGGGATGCGGGCGTGGATTTCCTTGACGCGCGAGATCGCCAGCACGTCGCCCGTGGGCGGGCGGGTGAACTTGTAGGCGCCGTGGCTGGTGCCGATGGCAATCGCCAGCGCGTCGAGTTGGGTGGCCTTGACGAACTGCGCGGCTTCCTCGGGGTCGGTCAGCAGCTGGTCGTGGCTGAGCTTGCCGGCGGCGCCGATGCCGTCTTCCTCGCCGGCCTCGCCGGTCTCCAGGCTGCCCAGGCAGCCGAGCTCGCCCTCGACCGTGGCACCGATCTGGTGCGCCATGGCCACCACTTCCCGCGTCACGCGCACGTTGTAGTCAAAGTCGGCCGGGGTTTTGCCGTCTTCGCGCAGGCTGCCGTCCATCATGACCGAGCCAAAGCCCAGCTTGAGCGCGCCGGCGCACACCGCCGGGCTGGTGCCGTGGTCCTGGTGCATCACCAGCGGGATGTGCGGATACGCCTCGGTCGCCGCCTGGATCAGGTATTTGATGAAATGCTCGCCCGCGTATTTGCGCGCGCCGGCGCTGGCCTGCAGGATGACGGGCGCGC
>CAZGOL010000293.1:0-2112 GCA_964527755.1 uncultured Ottowia sp. | reverse complement strand
GCGGGCGGCGGCGGCAAGGGCCTGCGCGTGGCCTTCAATGACAAGGAGGCCCATGAAGGCTTTGCGTCCTGCAAGCACGAGGCACTGGCGGCCTTTGGCGACGACCGCGTGTTCATCGAAAAATTCGTCGAGCACCCGCGCCACATCGAGATCCAGGTGCTGGGCGACGCGCATGGCAACGTGGTCTACCTGAACGAGCGCGAATGTTCCATCCAGCGGCGCCACCAGAAGGTGATCGAGGAAGCGCCTTCGCCCTTCATCAGCGCCGCCACGCGCAAGGCCATGGGCGAGCAGGCGGTGCAACTGGCCAAGGCCGTGGGCTACCAGAGCGCGGGCACGGTGGAGTTCGTGGTCGGCAAGGATCAGGACTTCTACTTCCTGGAGATGAACACGCGCCTGCAGGTCGAGCACCCGGTGACCGAGCTGATCACCGGCCTGGATCTGGTCGAGCAGATGATCCGCGTGGCGGCGGGCGAGAAGCTGGCCTTCACGCAGGCGGATGTCAAGTGCGAAGGCTGGGCCATGGAGTGCCGCATCAACGCCGAAGACCCGTTCCGCGGCTTCCTGCCCTCCACGGGGCGCCTGGTGCGCTTCGTGCCGCCGGCGCAGGACCTGCACCAGGGCCAGCCTGCCACGGGGTTGGGCGTGCGCGTGGACACGGGCGTGCTGGATGGCGGCGAGATCCCGATGTACTACGACTCGATGATCGCCAAGCTGATCGTGCACGGCAAGGATCGCGCCGACGCCATTGCCCGCATGCGCGAGGCGCTCAACGGCTTCGTCATCAAGGGCGTGCAAAGCAACATCCCATTCCAGGCGGCGCTGCTGGCGCACCCGGACTTCGTCAGTGGCAACTTCAACACCGGCTTCATCGCCGAGCACTATGCGCACGGCTTTCGGGCCGAGGACGTGCCGCACGAAGACCCGCCGTTCCTGCTGGCGCTGGCGGCGCACCTGCACATGTTCTACCGCAACCGCGCCAGCGGCCTGCAGGGCCAGTTCTGGGAGGGCTTCAAGCGCCTGCCGCGGCGCGAGTTCTCGGTATGCGTGCTGGGCGAGGGCGGGCACAACAGCTACACCCGTGCAACCGTGGCCGAAACCGAGCCCGGCCACGCCACGCCCGTGACCCTGCACCTGCCGGGTGGCGACAAGACCTACCACCTGAGCGTCGATCGCCACCTGGGCGAGGTGCGCATCACCGGCACGGTGGATGGCAGGGCATTCACCGCGCAGGTCGAGCGCGGCAAGACCAGCAACCCGCTGGCGATCCGCGTGATCCACAACGGCACGCGCCTGGACGCCATCGTCATGCACCCGCGCACCGCCGATCTGCACCGCCTGATGCCCTACAAGGCGCCGCCGGACTTGAGCAAGTTCGTGCTCTCGCCCATGCCCGGCCTGCTGGTGCAGGTGGCGGTGCAGCCGGGCCAGGAGGTCAAGGCCGGCGAGCGCGTGGCCGTGATCGAGGCCATGAAGATGGAGAACGTGCTGCTGGCCAGTGCCGACGGCGTGGTCAAGGAAATCAAGGCGCAAAAGGGCGACAGCCTGGCGGTGGATCAGGCGATCGTGGAGTTCGAGTAGCTTGAGCCGGAGGATGGCCAGCGCAGATCCCGACGATCGCCGTCACTTTCATCCGTCGCGAGGCTCGACAAGGTTGTGTCCATTGCATTCACCGTCACTCAAACCGACGATTCGGTCGGCGCTACCGTGCCCAAGGAGCTGTTGGCGTCGCTGAAAGTCAAGGGCGGTGTTCTCCCGTCAAGGGCGGCGCTGACCGATTGGGTGGCTCTGCGGCCTTGCGACGCCGAACCGGCGACGAGAGTGCAAAGATCGCCAGCCTGGCCGCCGGCGATATCGGAGAAACCGCCCTTGCTGCTGGGTCGTATCGCCATCTGCAGCTGCGCTGATGGACCGCTTTGAGTTGCGCCTGCCCGTCCACGCGACTCCCGGCGCCAAGCGCACCGAGGTGGCGGGTTCCCGCGGCGAGGTCCTGCGCGTGCGCCTGGCTGCGCCGCCGGTCGATGGCAAGGCCAACGCGGCGTTGATCGCCTGGGCTGCGCAGGCCTTCGATGTCCCTCGACACCAGGTTCAATTGCTGCATGGCGCCACGGG
>CAZGOL010000292.1:0-2126 GCA_964527755.1 uncultured Ottowia sp. | reverse complement strand
TGGTGCCCACGTTCACGTGCGGCTTCTTGCGCTCGAATTTCTCTTTTGCCATTTCAGAAGACTCCAATCAAAAGAACGAATGCCCGTGTCCCGGTTTCAAGTCTGCATCCGGATGCGGGAATCGCACTGCACGGGCACGGCGCGCGCTCCGGATCGCAGACCGGCGGCCGATGCCGCCATCAAATCGCTTTCATTGCCGTCCGCCAGCCGCCAACGGGCATGGCGAACAAACCTTCATGGTCGGATCACTTCGCACGCGCGGCGATGATCGCCTCCGCCACGTTCTTCGGTGCCTCGGCGTAGTGCTTGAATTCCATCGTGTAGGTCGCACGGCCTTGCGTCATCGAACGCAAGCTGGTGGCGTAACCGAACATCTCGGACAGCGGCACCTCGGCCTTGATGGCCTTGCCACCGCCGACCATGTCGTCCATGCCCTGCACCATGCCGCGACGGCTGGACAAGTCACCCATCACGTTGCCCGCGTAATCTTCGGGCGTTTCCACCTCGACCGCCATCATCGGCTCCAGGATGACCGGATTGGCCTTGCGCGCCGCTTCCTTGAAACCGAAGATGGCCGCCATCTTGAAGGCCTGCTCCGACGAGTCCACGTCATGGTAGGAGCCGAAGGTCAGGTGCACCTTGACGTCGACCACCGGATAGCCGGCCAGCACGCCCGAGGTAAGTGCCTCGACCACGCCTTTTTCCACCGCGGGAATGTACTCGCGCGGCACCACGCCACCCTTGATTTCGTCAAGAAACTCGAAGCCCTTGCCAGGTTCGTTGGGTTCCAGCGTGAAGACGACGTGGCCGTACTGGCCCTTGCCGCCCGACTGGCGCACGAACTTGCCTTCGACATCAGTGACGGTCTTGCGAATCGTCTCGCGGTAGGCCACCTGCGGCTTGCCAACGTTGGCCTCGACGTGGAACTCGCGCTTCATGCGGTCGACGATGATCTCCAGGTGCAACTCGCCCATGCCGGCGATGATGGTCTGACCCGATTCCTCGTCGGTGCGCACGCGGAAGGACGGGTCCTCTGCGGCCAGGCGCGACAACGCAAGACCCATTTTTTCCTGATCGGCCTTCGACTTGGGTTCCACGGCCTGCGCGATCACGGGTTCGGGGAAAACCATCTTCTCGAGCATGATCGGCGCGTCGACAGAACACAGCGTCTCGCCGGTGGTGACGTCCTTCAGGCCGACGCAGGCGGCGATGTCGCCAGCGCGGATCTCCTCGATCTCGGTGCGCTCGTTGGCACGCATCTGCACGATTCGGCCAATGCGCTCTTTCTTGCCCTTCGCCGCGTTGAGCACGGTATCTCCTTTGCTGAGCACGCCCGAGTAGACGCGTACAAAGGTGAGTTGACCCACGAAGGGGTCCGTCATCAGCTTGAACGCCAGGGCCGAAAACTTCTCGTTGTCGTCGGCCTTGCGCGTCAGGTGCTTGTCGTGGTCGTCCGGGTCGGAGCCCTTGACGTCCGGAATGTCGACCGGCGAAGGCAGCAGGTCGAGCACGGCGTCCAGCATGCGCTGCACGCCCTTGTTCTTGAACGCCGAGCCGCACAGCATCGGCTGGATCTCGGTGGCGATGGTGCGCTGGCGCAGGCCGGCGATGATGTCCTGCTCGGACAAGTCGCCTTCCTCCAGGTACTTGTTCATCAGTTCCTCGGTCGCCTCGGCAGCCGATTCGACCATCTTCTCGCGCCACTCCTTGGCGGTGTCCACCAGGTCGGCCGGGATGTCCCTGTACTCGAACTTCATGCCCTGGCTGGCTTCGTCCCAGAAGATGGCTTTCATCTTCACGAGGTCGACCACGCCGGCGAAATGGTCCTCGGCGCCGATCGGGATGACGATGGGCACCGGGTTGGCCTTCAGGCGCAGCTTCATCTGGTCCACGACCTTGAAGAAATTGGCACCCGTGCGGTCCATCTTGTTGACAAAGGCCAAGCGCGGCACGTGGTGCTTGTTGGCCTGGCGCCAGACGGTTTCGGACTGCGGCTGCACGCCCCCCACGGCGCAGTACACCATCACGGCACCGTCGAGCACGCGCATGGAGCGCTCCACCTCGATGGTGAAGTCCACGTGGCCGGGGGTGTCGATGATGTTGATGCGGTGCTCGGGGCGCGACAG
>CAZGOL010000291.1:0-2141 GCA_964527755.1 uncultured Ottowia sp. | reverse complement strand
TTCGACGCGCTCTACGGCTACAACGCCAGCGAAAACTACGCCCTGGCCATCGCCCATCTGGCCGACCTGGTGGCCGATCCGGCGCTGCCGATCGCCTTTGCCACCCCGTGGCCGACCGACGACCCGGGCCTGTCGCGCGCGGAAAACCGCGAACTGCAAGCCCTGCTGCTGGCGCGCGGCCACGACATCGGCAGCGCCGACGGCATGATCGGCGCCAGGACGCGCGAAGCCATCAAGGCCGAGCAGCAACGGCTGGGCGTGAAGCCCGACGGCCGTGCCGGGCAAAAGCTGCTGGCCGCGCTGCGCCGCTGAGGCGCGGCGGCCGCCCGCGCCCTATTTTTTGGCCTGCATCAGTTGCTGCAGGCTCGCCATGTTGTCCTGCATGCGCTGCTGCACCACCTTCCAGGCGTCGGTGCGCGCCTTGGCTTCCAGTGCGGCCAGTTCCTGAAAATCCTTCATCGCCTTCTTCAGGCTGCGCTGCATGGCCTCGCCCTGCTTGGCCAGCGCATCCTTGCCTGCCGGCTCCTGCATCGAATCCTGCCAGTGGGCCAGGTTCTCGCGCAGGATTTCGTTGCGTCGCTCGGCCAGCGCCTTCATGCCTTCGTAAGCTTGGCGATTGGCCTCGGCCAGCGCTTGCAGGTCCTTGCGTTGCCATTCGAGCACGGCGCCCGCATCGACGCCGGGCAGCTTGAACTGATCCAGCATCCGCGCCAGGTCGTCCAGCGAAGGCAGTTGGCCGAACGCGGGGGCACCGCCTGCGGACGTTTTCGGTTTCGATTTGCTTGCCATGGCTTGTCTCCTCTGGGTGGTTGAAGGGATGCGGGCAGACGCGCCGCTCACAGCGACGTGCACCGGTGGCCACCGTGGACCAGCACGCAGATGCTGGGTCATCCACGCGCGGCCCCGGTGGCCAGCCGGCGCATGGGGATGCGCTCGATCGGCGCCGTGCCGCAGTCGGTGTTCCGCAGGGTGCGCGCCATTTCGGTGCGGATGCGGTTCGGCTCGACGGTATTGACGCCGATGCCGTGCGGCGCCCATTCCAGCGCGAGCGTGCGCGAAGCTTTCGCCCAGCCCCGAGGACGCCCCCGTGATCAGCACGCGCTCACCGGCCGGCATCGCACCCCGATCCACTGTCTCGCCTCCGCCGTTTTCGTGTTGCCGCGCGGGCGGCAGGCGCCGCCCGTCCCTTCAATGTAGCGCGTCAGCGCGCGCGTGGCGAGCCACTACCAGCGCCCGGCTTCCATGCGGATGGCCACCTCGCAGTCGTCGAAGATCTCCAGCTTGGTGATCTTCACCCGCACCCCCTGCACGCCGTGCAGACCCAGCAGGCGCTCGCACAGCTTGCCGATCAGCGTCTCCAGCAGGTTGACGTGCACGGCCGTGCACTCGTCGATGATGATCTGGCGCACCTTGCGGTAGTCCAGCACGTGGGTGATGTCGTCGTCGCGCGGACGCAGCGGCTGCGCGCCCAGGTTGAGCTCGGCGTCGACCTGGATCGGCTGTGGCGCGCGCCGCTCGTGCTCGAGGATGCCCAGGTTGGCGGCAAAGCGCAGGCCGGTAAGCGCCAGGCGTTGATCGCCCAGCTCGCGTCGCGGTTTCAGGATCATGGTCGGGCGGCCTGGGGGGCAGGCCACGGCTTGCGTGCCACGCGCTCGACGCCCACCGAAGCGCTGTCGGCGTACACGTCTGGCTTGCGCGTGGCCACGCGTGCGGCCTGCACTTCGGGGCGGCGCAGCACCGCGGCCAGCACGGCGTCGCACAGGGTTTCCTGCAGCTCGTGGTGCTGCTGCCCGATGACGGCGGCGATCGCCTCGCGCACGAAGTCGTAGTCGAGCGTGTCGCCGATGTCGTCGCGCGCGGCGGCCGCCACGTCGAGCCGCACGCACAGGTCGACATCGAACCACATGCGCTGCGGGGCGCGCCGCTCGAATTCGTGCACGCCGATGCGCACCGCGCGCTCGTGCCGGCGCAGGCTCAGCAGCCGGCACTCCAGCGCCAGGCGCGCATCCAGCGTGGCAAAGGCCAGCAGCATGGAATTCATGAAGCCGCCCCCTTGGCTTCATCCATGGCAAACATCACGTCGCGGTCCAGCGCCACCAGGTGCTGGCCGTTGTCGGCCTGCAGCGTGGTGCCGTTCAGGC
>CAZGOL010000290.1:0-2151 GCA_964527755.1 uncultured Ottowia sp. | reverse complement strand
TAGTCGCGCAACTGGCTGCAGCCGTGCGAGCCGCTGGCGTAGCCGTTTTCGGCGAAGTCGTCGGAGAAGTGGATGGCGACGTTGCCCTGGTAGAAGATGGCGTAGGGCATGGGCGTGCGCTCGCCGAAGATCTTGGACACCGTGTCGTTGTTCTTGTACCAGACGCGAAAATCGCCCACCGGGCTGTCCCAGCCAGGGCGCGAAAAGCGCGCCTCGCGCGTGAACTGGACCTGGCCGTCGACCACGTAGGACATTTTTTTCTGCGCCTTGGAGATGCACACCACCCGGCCGCTGGCGCAGCGCGCATCGAGCTGCTGCGTCAGGGTGCTGGCCGGCGGCGCGTCGAACAACTGCGCGTAACGCGGGTTGCGCGTGACGGCGATCAGGCGCGCCCAGGCGCGCTCGTCCATCACGTCGCTGGCGGGCAGGCCGGCCTGGACGCGCCAGGCCGAAATGGCCTGCCGCGTGGCCGCGTCCAGCACGCCATCGGGCGCCGCCTTGTGCACGCCGGTCTGCCGCAGGCGGTCTTGCAGCTCCATGATGAAGGCGGCGTGCTGCGGGCCGGTGAACCAGGGGCCGATGTCGGTGTTGGTCAGCTCCGCCTGGGTGGGCTGGAAGGACTTGGGCAGCAGCACATCCCAGCTCTTTTGGTCTACCACGCCTGTCACGCGCAGGCCGTTTTCGCGTTGCAGCTTCTCGACCGCGGCACGCGTCAGGCCGTCGAACTTGCCGCTGGCGTCATAGGTGGCCAGGTACTTGGCGTGGCGCAGGCGGACTTGCAATTCGCGCACGGCGGCACCCTCCATCTTGTGGCGCAGCGGCTGCGCCAGCGGGACGGGGACGCTGAAAGCGCGCGGCGGCAGATGAGCCTCGCGCGGGCTGGTGGCGGCGGGCGGAGCGGTTTGCAGGTCGGCCTGCGTTGGCGCCGCCGCACAGGGCAGCGCAAGTGCGACAAGGCAAGCGAAAGAGAAAAGCTTTGGCGGGTTCATCCGGGGTGAAGACGATGGGTTGACTTGGTTGACAGGCCGGTGGTTGTAGAGGCGCCGCTGGCCCTCACCCCCAACCTTCTCCCAGGGGAGAGGGAGGAAAACCGGCCGGTGCGATGCAATGGGATGGGATGGGATGGGATGGGATGGGATGGGATGCGATGCGATGCGATGCGATGCGATGCGTGGCAAGCCTACGGCAAGCCGTCCCTGCAAGCCTTGCCGTCGGTCAAGAATCGGCATCGGAGTCAACGCGCCCGCCGCCACAGCGTGGCCTGCGCCAGCGTGTGCTGAAACTTGCGCGCGGTCTCGCGGATGACGAAGGGCACGTCGCGCGGGGCGCCGATGGGCTCGAAGTGCGGGGCCAGGAGCGCGCGCAGGGCGTCGAGCGTGCGCCAGCTCTCGCCGTCCTTCTTGAAGCCGCCCAGCCATTGCTCGCGCGCGGTGTGCTCGGCCAGCCAGGTGTAGGGCGAGGTGATCATCAGCACGCCGCCCACGTTCAGGCGCTCATGGATGGTGGTCACGAATTTGGCCGGGTCGTACAGGCGGTCGATCAGGTTGGCGGCCAGAATCAGGTCGTAGCCCGTGAATTGCGGCTTGAGGTTGCAGGCGTCGCCCTGCCAGAACTGCACGCGCGCGGCCGTGCCTTGCAGGCCCAGGTCAGACAGCCGGGCGGCCTTGTATTCGACCAGCTCGCCCTCCTCCACCGCCGTGTAGCGCACGGTGTCGCCGCGCGCCAGGGCCACGCCCTGGTCGATGAAGCGGGCGGAGAAATCAACGCCCACCACCTCGTCGAAGTGGCGCGCCAGCTCGAACACGGCGCGCCCCACGGCGCAGCCCAGATCCATCGCGCGGCGGTGCGGGCCGCTGCCCACGGCCTCGATGGCGATGCGCGCCAGCGCCCGGGGAAAGTTGGGCACGCCGTGGTACGCGGCGCCGTAGTGGAACTCCATGTACTGCGTGATCAGATCATCGGTCTCGTAGCGCGAGGCGGGCGTGCGCACCGGCGCCTCGGCCACCACATAGCGAAAGCCCGCGTGCTGAAAGAAGTGGCGCCGGAACGCGTAGCGCGACTCGGGCTCGGCCTCGTTGCCCGTGGCGATCCACGAGCCGCCCTTGATGAGGTTGTGCCGGTCGTCGAAGGTGGGCGTGGTGAAGTCGTCGT
>CAZGOL010000289.1:0-2154 GCA_964527755.1 uncultured Ottowia sp. | reverse complement strand
TGTCGTAGCCCTGCGGCAGCGCCTCGATGAACTCGTGCGCGAAGGCGGCGCGCGCGGCGTTGATGACGTCGTCGCGCGTGGCCTCGGGGCGCGCGTAGCGGATGTTCTCCAGTGCGCTGCTGGAGAAGATCACCGCGTCCTGCGGCACCGTGGCGATGCGCCCGCGCAGCGCATGCAGATCCAGGTTGCGGATGTCCTGGCCGCCCAGCAGGATGCGCCCCGCCTGCACGTCATAAAAGCGCTGCAGCAGCTGAAACACGGTGGACTTGCCGGCGCCGCTGGCGCCCACCAGCGCCACGGTTTCACCCGGCGCCAGCCGCAGCGTGAAGCCCGCGAGCGCCGCGCGGTCGGGGCGCGAGGGGTAGTGAAAGTCCACCGCCTCGAAGGCCACGGCCAGCGGCTGGCCGGGGGCGAGCGCGTGCTGCGCGCCGGCTTCGGGCGAGCGGATGGCTGGCCGCGTGGCCAGCAGCTCCATCAGCCGCTCCATCGCGCCGGCGGCGCGCAGCAGGTCGCCATAGACCTCGCCCAGCACGGCCACGGCGCCGGCCAGGAAGAGCGCGTAGACGATGGTCTGGCCCAGGCTGCCGGCGCTCATCTGCCCGGCGATCACCGCCTGGCTGCCGCGGTACAGGCCCCACAGCAGCAACGCGGCGTTGGCGATGATGATGAAGGCCACCAGGGCCGCGCGCACGCCGCTGCGGCGCACGGCGGTGACGAAGGCGGCCTCGGCCGAGGCGGCAAAGCGCGCCGCCTCGCGCCCCTCGGCCGTGAAGCCCTGCACCACCGGAATCGCGCCCAGCACCTCGGCGGCAATGGCGCTGGCGTCGGCCACGCGGTCCTGACTGGCGCGCGACAGGCGCCGCACGCTGCGGCCGATCCACATGGCGGGCAGCACCACCACCAGCACGGCGGCCAGCGCCACCGACATCACCAGCGGGTTGGTCCACACCAGCATGGCCAGCGCGCCCAGGCCGAGCACGGCATTGCGCAGCCCGAGCGAGAACGACGAGCCGATGACGGTCTGCACCAGCGTGGTGTCGGCCGTCAGGCGCGACAGCACCTCGCCGGTCTGGGTGGTCTCGAAGAAGGCCGGGCTTTGCGTGAGCACGTGGGCGTAGACGCGGCTGCGCAGGTCGGCCGTGACGCGCTCGCCCAGCCAGCTCATGGCGTAGTAGCGGGCGGCCGAAAACAGCCCGACGGCCACCGCCACCGCAAACAGCAGGCCAAAGTTGCCACGCAGGGCTTGCGCCTGGCTGCCGCCCGACAGCCCCTGGTCGATCAACTGGCGCAGCGCCAGCGGAAAGGCCAGCGTGGCCAGCGCCGCCAGCACCAAGAGGGCCAGCGCGGCGGCGATCGGCTCGCGGTAGGGCCGCAGAAAGGGCAGCAGGGCGCCGAGTGCGCGCGGCTGGCCGCGCGGGGCGGCGGGCGCTGGTCGGGGTGTGGCAGTGGCCATGCGCGACAGTGTAAAAACACCGCATGGCGCATGCGCGCCGTGCAGCAGGAAACTCCAGCATGACAGACCCCACGTTCCACGCGTCGTTGCAGGTGCGCACGGTTCGGCTCGATGCGCCGGGTGCCGCCGCGCTGCAGGGCTTCAGCGCCGCCTTCGGGCCGGGGCTGGCGCTGCTGGTCGACGAGGAGGGCGGGGCCAAGACCGTGCTGCTGCGCGTGCTGGCCGGCGAAATCGCACCCGCGGCGGGTACGGTGCACTGGCATGGCAGCGACGTGGCGGCGCTGCCGGCCGCCGTGCGTGCGGCGCAAGTCTTCTGGCGCGACCCGCGCGCGCCCTGGCCCGAAATTTCGCCCACGCAATGGGCGCAGGAACTGGTGGCGCGCCACCCGGCGTGGAGCGTCGTCGACTGGCAGGCGCACGTGCAGGGCCTGGGCCTGGGCGAGCACCTGCACAAGGAGATGTTTCGCCTGTCCACCGGCGGCAAGCGCAAGGTGCTGCTGGCGGCGGCGCTGGCCAGTGGCGCGCCGCTCACGCTGATCGACGAGCCCGAGGCCGCGCTGGACTGGGCGTCGATTCGCCACCTGCGCGCGGTGCTGGCAGACCAGGCGCAGCGCTGTCGCGCGAACGGACGGGTGATCGTGGTGGCGAACTACGAGCCGATGCCCGACGTACCGTGGGGGCAGGTGCTGCGGTTGGGGTGA
>CAZGOL010000288.1:0-2183 GCA_964527755.1 uncultured Ottowia sp. | reverse complement strand
CGGTTGACCAGCCAGATGCCCGGCAGGATCAGCGCCAGCCCCACGGCGTGGTAGGCGTGAATCGGCTCGCCCAGCAGCAGCCAGGCCATCACCGCGGCATATGGCGGCCCCAGGTACAGCACCACGCCCACGCGCGCGGCGCCCAGTTCGCGCAGCATGAAGGCATAGGCCAGATAGGCGCCAAAGCCCGGCAGCAGCGCGCCCGCCAGCGCCAGCTCGAGACCTGCGCGAGAGAAGGTGGGCTCGGTCCCGGTCGCCGCCTCCCAGGCCACGAACGGCAGCAACACCAGCACCCCCGCCAGGCTGATCGCGCCCAGCCGGGCGGTGTCCGACAGCGGCGAGGCCCAGCGCTTGAGCAAGATGGAAAAAAACGTCCATGACAGCGTGGCGCCCAGCACCCAGGCATCGCCCGCCACCCACTGCACGCGCGCCAGCGCCGACCACTCGCCCTGCAGCACCACGTGCAGCACGCCCGCCAGCGCCAGTGCCACGCCCACGCCCTGCAGCGCATGGAACGGCTCCTTCAGCCACAGCCGCGACACCACCGCGATCATGACTGGCGAGAGCGCGTAGATCAGCGCGATGTTGGTGGCGCTGGTGCTCTGGCCGCCCAGGTACACCCAGGCGCCGCAGATCCACATGCCCAGCGCGCCCAGCACCAGCAGGTGACGCCAGTCGGCCAGCACGGCGCGGCGCTGGCGCACCAGTTCACGCCACGAGAGCACGCAAAACAGCGCGCCGGCCAGCAGCCAGCGCCAAGCGGCCAGGGTATTGGGGGCGATCACGCCCGGCGCCTTGCGCGCGATCAGGTAATTGACCGACCACAGTGCCGGCACGATCAGGATCAGCGCCAACGCCAGCCGTGCCCGCGAAGTCACTGCCATGCAGCCGATTATCCGGCGTGCCCCGCACCGGCCGGGGCGCACTCCGTCGGTGCATGCCGCCAGCGGCGCCGCCCGGGCGCAGTTCGTCGCATCGTGGTTGCCCGGCACGGCCGGGGCGCGCAGCATCCGGCCCTCTTCCAGACTCGAACCGGGATCGCCGCCATGCTGCTGACCACTCTGCTCACCCAACATCCGCAAGCCGCGCTGGACATCGTGCGCGGCACCCCCGCCTGGGTCGGTGCGCTGCTGGTGGGCTTGCTGGCGCTGGGCTGGTCGGCCACGCGAGCGCGCACCGTGACCACCGGCCAACTCGCGCTGATGCCGCTGGCCATGCTGGGCCTGGCGCTGTGGGGCGTGCAGGCGGCCTTTGGCGCCGGCGGGCATTTCATCGCCCTGCTCGCACTGTGGGCAGCGTGCTTTGCCACCCTGCTGGCCTGGGGCCGGCGCGCCGCCGCGCCCGCGGGCACGGCCTGGGACGCGGCCGCGCAACGCTTTCGCCTGCCCGGCAGCTGGACACCGATGGCGCTGATCCTGGGCATCTTCCTGCTGAAGTACGGCATCGGCGTGCAACTGGCGCTGGAGCCGGCGCTGGCGCGGAACACCGGCTTTGCCCTGGCCGTGACCGCGCTGTACGGCCTGCTGTCGGGTTGGCTCGCGGCCCGTACGCTGCGGGTGCTGCGGCTGCGCCCAATGAACACGCCGCTGGCTGCCTGAAGGAACTCACCATGTCCCGCATCGACCTCTCCAACGACGAACAGGCGATCGAGCGCCTGGCCCGCAAGCGCGCCGGCGCCAAGCTGGGCTGGTACGTTCACGCCCTGGTGTTCGCGTGCGTGAACGCCGGGCTCGCCCTGATTTCATGGAGCAGCGGGCGGCCCTGGTTCATCTACCCGCTCGCAGGCTGGGGGCTCGGTCTGGCGATCCATGGCCTGGCGGTGTGGGTGTTCGCGGGCGGATCGGGGCTGCACGAACGCCTGTTGCAGGCCGAGCGTGCGCGCCTGCGTGCACACAAAAATTCATGATCAAATCGGGGTTATCGCCCTGCTGTCATGCCTAATCAGCTCCTGTTTTGATAGTCAAGGACATCACCCGCGTCTTCTGGTTCGACGTGCTGCGCCACGGCCTTCAGGTGCTGGCCTTCTGCAGCGTCATCGCGCTGTTCACCAGCGTGCTCTGGTCCGATCCCGACTACGCGCGCCACCTGCTGTACTCGGTGAGCATCGGCGGCCTCACGTGGCTGACCATGGAGTTCGGCCGCCTGCTGGTGCCACGGCGCCACTGCGCGGGCAGCCGCGAAGC
>CAZGOL010000287.1:0-2193 GCA_964527755.1 uncultured Ottowia sp. | reverse complement strand
GGCGAACCTGCGCGCACGCACCAGCTCGACCGCTGGCGGCGCTGCGCGGTGTTCCAGCCGGGCGCCATGTTCTGCCGCATCCGCTGGCAGGCCAACGACTACGGCACGATTCGCTGGCAGCTCATGGTGATGCAGGCTTGCACGCCGCTCGATGCGGCGCAGCGCATTCCCGGCGTGCAGCCGGGCGCGCGCCTGCTGCTGCACGCGGAGGGCGAGAGCCAGGTGCGCGCCGTGCTGGAGCGCATCGACGCCATCGAGGCGCTGGGCATCGCGCCTGTCGGTGCCTCGCCCGCGTACTGGCGCACGCTCGCCAACCGGCTCGCTGCGCGCCTGCCGCTGCCCGAATACACCGCCGAGCGGCACGCCGCCTGGCTCATCGGGAGGGCGCTGCCATGACCGCCGTTTCCACTGCCGGCACCGCGCCGCGTCCTCGCTCGCCCCGCGCACGTTTGCGCGCTCGCCTCGTGCTGGCGGGCCTGTCCGCCTGCGGCCTCGCTGCGCTGGCCTGGGCGTCCTTCGTGCATCCGCTGCCGCGCCTGATCTACAACCCGTCCGACAGCGTGGCGGTCGGCTGGTATCGCGTCGATCCGCTGGGCCACGGCACCGGCTCGCTGCCACGTCCCTTGTCCGTGGGCAGCATCGTCCTGACCACGCTGCCGCCAGACGCCGCCGCGCTGGCCGCGCAGCGCGGCTACCTGCCGGCGCGCGTGCCGCTGCTCAAGCGCGTGGGCGCCGTTGCACCGCAGGAGGTGTGCATCACTGGCCGCATCGTCCGCATCGACGGCGTGCCTTCGGCCGCCGTGCTGCCTGCCGACCGCTGGGGCCGGCCGCTGCCATCCTGGCAGCAATGCCGTCGCCTCGAACCCGGCGAACTGTTCCTGCTCAGTGTGACCAACCCGGCGTCGTTCGACAGCCGGTATTTCGGGCCGGTCAGCGCATCCGCCGTGATCGGCGTCGCGCAACCGGTCTGGCTGGAGACACGACCATGATGGGCGCCGATTCGCTGCGCGTCATCGTGCTATCAGGCGTGCCAGTCCGGTGCCTTTCCACATGTCGTCGCGCGTGCAGTGCGGGTGCATTCGCGCCGCACTTCGCGCTGCCTTCGGCGCAGCCGTCCAACGTGCAGGCGTCTTGCCTCGAACGCGCCTGGCCTGGGGCCGTGTCTGCGTTCGCCGGCGCGCTGGCTGCAAGCAGCACAGGGCCGCCGGGCCGCCGACGCCCGGAGCGACAGCGAGGGGCAAAGGCGGAAGGCAAGACAAAAGGGTGCGGCACCTGTCGGCCCGCAAAGCCAGTCTGCACGTGGGGGTGGCGCGGCACGCAGCGGCTTCGCCGCCGTGCCGCGTGGGGCGCGAGGCCCGCGCCGATGCAAGCATGTCCGCGTGCTTCGCACGACAGGACACGCCAGAGCTTGCAGGGAGCACAGCCATGACCGACCGCCGCGACGATGATTTCCGCATCCGTCCCAGCGCGCCGAAGAACCGGGGCCAGAGCTTCGTTTCCAAGGTGCTCAAGCAAGCGGGCAAGGCCAGCGGCGGCAAGTTCACGGTGCGCCGTCCTGGCGGCAGTGGTAAGGGCACCGGAACCGGCCACCGGCCCGGCTCGCGCCTGGGACGCGGCCACACGGCGGCGCGCTTCGCGGGCGCGAAGCTGACGCCCATGTCGCGGCGCGTGACCATCAAGACGCTGCTGGTCAACCAGCGCCAGGCCAGCCCGCAGTCGCTCGCCAAGCACCTGCGCTACATCGAGCGCGACGGCGTGGGGCGCGATGGCGAGCCGGGGCAAGCCTACGGGCCGCAGACCGACGAAGCCGACCTCGATGCGTTCAAGGAACGCTGCGCCGACGACCGGCACCATTTCCGCTTCATCCTCTCGCCCGAGGATGGCGCGGAATTGGAAGACCTGCGCACCTACACCCGGCACCTGATGGGCCGCATGGAGGCCGACCTGGGCACGGGGCTGGAATGGGTGGCCGTCGATCACTGGAACACCGACAACCCGCACACGCACATCGTCGTGCGCGGGCGCGACGACACCGGCAAAGACCTCATCATCGCGGGCGACTACATCGCCGATGGCTTCCGCCATCGCGCCGCCGAACTGGCGACCGAATGGCTGGGGCCGCGCACCGAGCTGGAGATCCAGCAGACCTTACAGCGCGAGGTGGAGCAAGAGCGGTGGACGAGCCTGGATCGC
>CAZGOL010000286.1:0-2198 GCA_964527755.1 uncultured Ottowia sp. | reverse complement strand
ATGCCAAAACGCCCCGGACCGGTCGGCCCGGCCAGCTCGAACGAGGTCAACCGAAAGTCCGCGCCGATCACGTCGCGCATCACCCGCGCGGTGGCGCCCATCGCGCGCTGCACGACGAAGCGGGCGATTTCACCGGTCAAGTCTGGGGCAGGGGTGAAGCTCAATTGCATCATCGCCCCGTTGGACGCGAATTCGATGGCCGCAAAGGTATAGGTCAAGGCCAGCAGGCGCCGCGCGAGCTCGAGCGCCGCCTCGCCGCTGGCGCTGCTCATCAGGCCGTAGCCGAGTAGCCCATAGGTGGAGAGTCGATAGGTGAGCCCCACCGCCAGGCCGGTGTCGGCAAGCTGCGGCAGCGCTGTGCAAAGCTGGCGCGCCACCGCCAACTCCTGCGCCGCCGAGAGCGTGGATTCGGGGTTTTTCAGGTCGGCTGGCGTCAACCGCGTGCCGCGCAACAGTCGCTCGGCCGCGATGCCCCGGGCCTCGCCGAATCGCAACATCAGCGCGATCGAAGCGGGGCTGCGCGGGAAATGCCACGGATCCATGATTGCTCCGGGAGTTTGGCCCCAATTCTATGGTTCTTGTCCCGAACGGCCGTCGCCGCGTGCGCTCGGATGGTGGAGCATTCGATCTCTCTGGACACGAGGCCAACGATGCACACCCGACCCCGGACCTACCGCGAAGAGCCGACCTGGAAGGCGCTTCAGGCCTTCTTGCCCGAGCGCTTGCACCTGACCGACGCCAGCGCGCCGCAAGAGGAATTCTGGAATTACCGGGGCCATGCCGTTCACCTGGATCGCTACGCCAACCCCAGCGCCCCCGCCAAGCTCATCTTGCACCACGGTGTGGGCACGCATGGGCGCCAGATGACGATGATTCTGGGTGCGCCGCTGGCACGGCGCGGCTTTGAGACGGTGGCGCTGGACAATCTCGGCTACGGACTCACGCAGGTGGCCCCCGGTGCCCGGTTCACCTATGACGACTGGGTCGATCTGGTGGTCGATTTCATTGCCCACGAGCGCGCCCGGGACGACCGGCCCATCGTTCTCTACGGCCTGAGCGCCGGCGGCATGCTGACCTACCACGCCGCCGCGAAAACGCCCAAGGGCGCCTTGCGCGGGATCGTTGGCATGACCTTTCTCGATCAGCGCTTGCAGCGCGTGCGCGACGAAACCGCACACGACATCCTGACCTCGCGCCTGGGCATCCCACTGATGGGCGGGCTCACGAAGATCGGTGCCGGGGGCTTCAAATACCCGATGACGCTGGCTTCGAAGATGAGCGCGCTGGCCAACAACCCAGCGGCAATGAAGGTGTTTTTGCGCGACAGGACATCCGCTGCCAACTGGGTGACGGCGCGCTTCCTGGCGAGCTACGGCAGCTACGCCCCGGCCATCGAACCCGAACAATTCGACTGCTGCCCGGTGCTGCTGACCCAGCCCGCCGAAGACCGGTGGACGCCGCTGCACCTGAGCACGCCGTTTTTGTCGCGCATCCACCGCGTGCCGGTCGAGACGGTGATGCTCGCCAACGCCGGGCACTACCCGATGGAAGACCCCGGGCTGCAACAGATGGAAGACGCCGTGGCCGACTTCATGGCGCGGGTGACGCGCTGACAGGCTGGCAGGCCGACTGGCGTTGCGGCACCAGCGACACCCACGCTTTCCCGCTCAAAAAACCGCGCGAACGAAGAGGCCGCGAGAGCATTTCATCACGCCTTGGTGTGCGCTGGCGGCCACAGCACCGAGGCAATGGCCAGGCTCATCAAGGCCATGGCGCTCCAGTCCCGCCAGTGCAGGCGTTCGCCCAGCGACAGGGCGCCGCTGAAAACGCCGACCACCGGGATCATCATCACGCTCAGGGTCGAGGCCAGCGGCGGCAGGTTGCGCGCCAGCGAAAACCAGGCCGCCTGCGCCAGGCTGAGCACCAGCAGGGCGTTGAAGGCGGTGGCCCAGAGCGTGGCCTGGCTCGGGATGCGCCAGTGCTGGTGCTCGAGCGTGACGCCCAGCAGGCCCAGCACCACCGCGGCGTCGGCCACCATCCCGGTACGCCAGCGTCAGCGTCGCCGCCGGCGAGCGAACGCAGGAAGGCTTCTACCGCGTCAAGAACGGCCTCGAGCAGGCGATCTCGCGCGGCGTTGCCTACGCGCGCCCTACGCCGATCTGGTGTGGTGCGAGACCGGCACGCCCGACCTGGGCTTT
>CAZGOL010000285.1:0-2246 GCA_964527755.1 uncultured Ottowia sp. | reverse complement strand
ACGGCATCCCGCTGGGCTGGAACATCGATTGGGGCCTGACCGACTGGAACGTCCCGTCCGGCGTGTTCACCAAGCAGGGAACGTGGATCGAGGCACTGACCGCCATCGCCAGTGCGGTCGGCGGCTGCCTGATTCCGCATCCCTCCGAGCAGAGCATCCGCGTGCGCCACCGCTACCCAGTCGCACCGTGGGAATGGAATACGGTCACGGCAGACTTCGTGCTACCCGTCGATGCGGTCGCCCGCGAGTCGCTGCGTTGGGTGGAAAAACCCGACTACAACCGTGTGTTCGTCTCCGGGCAGGACGTCGGTGTGCTCGGGCAAGTTACCCGCGCAGGCACCGCCGGAGACGTGCTGGCCCAGATGGTGGTCGATGCGCTGATCACCGAAGCCGCTGCGGCGCGCCAGCGGGGCATCTCGGTTCTGGCTGATACCGGGCAACAGATCGAGGTGACCCTGCGTCTGCCGGTGCTGGCCGAGACGGGAATCATCGAGCCGGGTGCGTTCGTCGAGTACCAGGATGGCAGCGTGACGAGGCTGGGCATCGTGCGCTCGACGCAAGTCGAGGCAGGAATGCCGGAGGTCTGGCAGACCTTGGGGGTGCAGAGCCATGCATAACCTCTACGAACAGTTCCGCCAGCTCATCCCCGATCCGCCGCTGCAGGCGGGCACGGTCGTCAATGTCGGTTCCGGCATGGTCACCGTCGCCTTGCCCGGTGGCGGTCTGATCCGCGCGCGCGGCAGCGCGGCCATCGGCCAGAAGGTGTTCGTCCGCGACGACGCCATCGAGGGCGTCGCGCCCAGCCTGACGTTGGAGATCATCGAAATCTGAAACCCATCTTCCTGCTCACCCCTGAACCCGCCTTGGTGCCCCGTGCATCAGGCGGGTTTGCTTTTTGGAGACCGCAATGAATGAAGAAGACCAACCCGCTGTTCTCGTAGAAAACATGCTTCTGATGCGGCGCGAGGACTTCGATGAACTGCTGGCCCACGCCGCCGAGCGTGGTGCCGAACGTGTGCTGGCCCACCTCGGCTTGGAGAACGGCCACGCCGCGTGCGATATCCGTGAACTGCGCGACCTGCTGGAAGCGTGGCGCGATGCCCGTCGTACCGCGTGGCAGACCACAGTCAAGGTTATCACCACTGGCCTGCTGGCCGCGCTGCTGGTCGGAGCCGCCATCAAGTTGAAGCTGATGGGAGGCCCGCAATGACCGCCCGCAAGTTCTGCCTGCTCGATGACTGGCGCAAGGTCGCACGCCGCGCGTGGAGCATTCGGCTGTCCATCGTCGCGGCCATCTTCACGACGGCGGAAGTGGTAGTTCCGCTGTTTGGCGACGTGCTGCCGCGCGGCGTGTTCGTGCTGCTGGCCTTCGGCGCCAGCATCGGCGCGGCCATTGCGCGCTTGGTTGCTCAGCCGGAGATGCACCGATGATCCGGCCACCGCAAAGACGCACCGTGGCCGCGCTGACCCTGTCCGCCGCCGCGCTGGTCGGCATCGTGCTGCACGAGGGCTACACCGACCGCGCGGTGATTCCAGTCAAAGGCGATGTGCCGACCATCGGCTTCGGCTCGACATCTGGCGTGAAGCTCGGCGACACCACCACACCGCCGAAGGCGCTGGCGCGCGCCTTGACCGATGTGCAGCAGTTCGAGGACGCGCTCAAGCAATGCGTGACCGTGCCGCTGGCGCAGCACGAGTACGACACCTACGTGTCTTTCGCTTACAACGTCGGCAGCCGCGCGTTCTGCCAGTCCACGCTGGTGAGGAAACTCAACGCCGAGGACTACACCGGGGCCTGCGCCGAGCTGCTGCGCTGGCGCTTCTTCCAAGGCAAGGACTGCGCGCTCGCTGCCAACGCGCCTCTGTGCGGCGGATTGGCCGCTCGGCGGCAGGCCGAGTACCGGCAATGCCTCGGGGAAGCGCAATGAGCCTGTTTCCTTGGCCGTACCGCTGGCTGGCCCTCGTCCTGCTCGCCGCTGCACTGATCGGCTTCGGCTGGATCAAGGGCGCGGGCCACGTTCAGGCCCAGTGGGACGCCGCGGTCCAGAACCAGACCCTGCAGGTCGCCGTCATCCGTGAGCGGCAGGCGCAGGCCACCGTCAAGGTCGTCACCGAGTACGTCGACCGCATCCGCATCGTCCGCGAAAAGGGCGACACCATCATCAAGGAGGTTCCCGTCTATGTGCCCGTTCAGGCCGATGCTGCTTGCACTATCAACCGTGGCTTTGTGCGCCTGCACGACGCTG
>CAZGOL010000284.1:0-2270 GCA_964527755.1 uncultured Ottowia sp. | reverse complement strand
CGACCTGTTCAACCTGTTCGTGTTCTTCGAGATCCTGCTGACGGCCTCCTACGGCCTGCTGCTGCACGGCTCGGGCTGGGTGCGGGTGCGACCGGCGCTGCATTACGTCGCCGTCAACCTCATGGCCTCCACGCTGTTCCTGATCGGCGTGGCCATCCTGTACGGCGTGACCGGCTCGCTCAACCTGGCCGACATGTCGATCCAGGTCCCGTTCCTGCACGCGGACGACCGCGGCCTGCTGCACGCCGGCGCGGCGGTGCTGGCGGTGGGCTTTCTGGTCAAGGCGGCGGCCTGGCCGCTCAACTTCTGGTTGCCGGGCACCTATGCCGCGGCCAGCACGCCGGTGGCGGCGCTCTTTGCCATCCTCACCAAGCTGGGGGCCTACTCGGTGCTGCGCGTGTGGACCGTGCTGTTCGGCCCCGACGCGGGCGTGTCGGCACTGTTCGGCGGCCCGGCATTGACGGCGATCGGCATGGCCACGCTGGCGTTTGGGGCCATCGGCATGCTGGCCACGCAGCACCTGGGGCGTGCGATCGGCTTTGCCGCGACTGTTTCCTCGGGCACGCTGCTGGCGGCGCTGGGTTTTGGCCAGCCGCTGGTCACGGGCGGCGCGCTGTACTACATCCTGGGCTCGACGCTGGGGGTGGGTGCGTTCTTCCTGCTGGGCGAGCTGATCGATCGCGCGCGCGACGTCGAGGAGCAGCCAGTCGATCTGGGCGCGGTGCAGACCGATGACGCATTTGCCTTTCCGGTCGACCTGATGCCCACGCGCGAAATCAACCTGGACGAGGACGAACGGGCGCTGATCGGTCTGCCCATCCCCGCCGCCATGGCATTCCTGGGCCTGGCCTTCATGGTCTGCGGCCTGACGCTGGCGGGCTTGCCGCCCATGTCAGGCTTCGTTGGCAAGGTGGTGATGCTGTCGGCGCTGCTCAACCCGGCGGGCATCGGTCGGGCCGCCACGGTGTCGCCGGCAGCCTGGGGGCTGCTGGCCCTGCTGGTCATCAGCGGCCTGCTGGCCATCATCGCCCTCTCGCGCATCGGCATGCGCTCCATCTGGGCGCCAGTCGGCCGCACCGTGCCGCGCCTGCGCCTGATCGAGACGCTGCCGATCGCCGCCCTGCTGCTGCTGACGGGCGTGCTGGTGTGGCAGGCCGACGCCGTGCTGCGCTACGTCAACGCGACCGCGCGCGGCCTGCATCAACCGCACGCCTACATCGGCAGCGTGATGGCTGCCAAGCCCGTGCCCCCGGCCGGCGCAGCAGGGAGCCCGCGGCGATGAGACGGCGCCTGTTGCCCGCACCCCTGCTGTCGGCGGCTCTGATCGTGCTGTGGCTGGTGCTGAACCAGTCGCTCAGTACGGGACACCTGGCCCTGGCCGCGGTACTCGGCCTGGGCGCGCCGGCGCTGCTGGCGCCGCTGCGTCCGGCGCGCCCGCGCATCCGCCGCCCGTTCACCCTGGCGCGCCTGATTCTGGCGGTCGGGCATGACGTGATCGAATCCAATCTGCTGGTGTTTCGCACCCTGGTCACGCGGCCGGGCCGGCCGACGCACGCGCGCTTCGTGCGCATACCGCTGGAATTGCGCGACCCCAGTGGTCTGGCCGCGCTGGCCATGATCACCACGGTGGTGCCCGGCACCGTGTGGTGCGAGTTGGCGCGCGACGCCAGCGCGCTGTATCTGCACGTGTGGCATGTTCCCGACGAGGCAGCCTTCATCGCGTTCTACAAGCGGCGCTACGAAGTGCCGTTGCGGGAGATCTTCGAATCATGAGCGCGCCGGGCCACTCCCAAGCTCAAATCCGGCAACCTGCAACGCGGAGGATTGTCCAGTGAGCGCCTGGCTTTCGGTCGTCATCACCCTCACCCTGCTGGCCTATCTGGTCGCGGCGCTGCTGCTGCTGTGGCGCGTGCTGCGTGGCCCCACGGCGCAGGACCGCATCCTGGCGCTGGACCTGCTCTACGCGATCGGCATGCTGGCCGCGCTGGTCATCGGCATCCGGTATGCCAGCAACATGTTCTTCGAGGCGGCGCTGCTGATCGCCCTGTTCGGCTTTGTCGGCTCCAGTGCCATGGCCAAGTTTCTGCTGAGAGGAGAAGTGATCGAATGACCCCTTCGATTCCTTTGTGGGCCGAAATCCTGGTCGCGTCGCTGCTTCTGGCCAGCGCCCTGTTCACGCTGGTCTCGGCCTGGGGCGTGGTGCATCTGAAGGATTTTTTCGAGCGCCTTCACCCGCCCGCGCTGGTCGTCACCTGGAGCGCCTGGTGCGT
>CAZGOL010000283.1:0-2275 GCA_964527755.1 uncultured Ottowia sp. | reverse complement strand
ACGACGAAGCGCGGCACCTTCTGCTGCACGTGGCCGGTGAGCGGGTCGAACAGCGCCAGGCTTTCCACCTCGTCGTCGAACAGCTCGATGCGCACCGCCAGTTCGCTGTGCTCGGCCGGAAACACGTCGATGGTGTCGCCGCGCACGCGAAACGTGCCGCGCGAAAAGTCCAGGTCCTGGCGCTGGTACTGCATGCGCACGAGCTGCTGGATCGCCTCGCGCTGGCCCTGCTTGCCGCCCACCTTCAGGATCATCCGCATCTGCAGGTAGTCCTCGGGCGCGCCGATGCCGTAGATGGCGCTCACTGTGGCCACGATCACGGTGTCACGCCGCTCCAGCACGCTCTTGGTGGCCGACAGACGCATCTGCTCGATGTGCTCGTTGATGGCGCTGTCCTTCTCGATGAACAGATCGCGCTGCGGCACGTAGGCCTCGGGCTGGTAATAGTCGTAGTAGCTGACGAAGTACTCGACCGCGTTCTTGGGAAAGAACTCGCGAAACTCGCTGTACAGCTGCGCCGCCAGCGTCTTGTTGGGCGCAAACACGATGGCCGGCCGGCCCAGCCGCGCGATCACGTTGGCCATGGTGAACGTCTTGCCCGAGCCGGTGACACCCAGCAAGGTCTGGAAGGCTTCGCCGTCGTGCACGCCCTCGACCAGTTGCGCGATGGCGGTGGGCTGATCGCCCGCCGGGGGGTAGGGTTGGTACAGCTGAAATGGGGAATCGGGAAAACTGACAAACCGCCCCGCATCCGAAACCGAAGATACAGGCGGCTCGGATTGGCGCGGGGACAAAGCGGTTCTGGCCGGAGACGATGGCATCGACAATCGCGATCAAGGCACCCGGGCGGCGGGCGAACCTGTTACCTTATCCGATACTCGTGTTCCGCATGCGCGAGCGCCCGCACGCGGTTCACCGACAAGCGGGCAAGCAGCCGCTTCAGCGCAGTGGCCCGCGTGAGGCATGAAACGCATTTTCAAGACCAATTCGCGCTGATGCCCGCACGGAGACCGCGCAAAAAGCTGTTGTTTTTATAGTGCCCCATCATGAGGCGACACTTTGCGTTGATGCTGCCGCGCGTTTTGCTGGTCGCCGCAATCGTGGCTGTCCTGCCCTACTCGCACCTCCGGTGGGGGCCGGACTACCCCGGCGACGGGCAGGACGCCTTCGGGTTCATCGTGATCTTCCTGGCCATCGGCCTGGTCGTCGGCGCGTTTTTTCTGGTGCTGGGCTCGCTGGCCCAGTTCTGGCTGTGCCGGCGCCCGCCGCGCTGGACTGTCCTCGTCGACTTGGTGCTGGCCCTGGTGTTGAGCGGTGTTCTCGCGTACGGTGGCGTCAGCGCCCGATACGAAGACTCGCCGGCCCTGGGGGCGGCGGTGGACACTGGCTAGACTTTGGGCGCCCTGCGCACCTTCAGCACTCATGAAACACAAGCTTCGGATCACCATGACGCTGGCGGTCATCGCGTCGTCCGCCGTCGTCACCGCTCAACCCGCATGGGCACGCGCCGGCGCCTCTGCCCCGCCGCGTGTGGTGCGTGATCTGGTCTCGGGCCGGCCCGTGCCCCAGGCTACGGTCGTGGTCGCCGACTACGACCGGCCATTTTTTGGCGGCATCTTCTCGTCGGCGCCGCCCGTGGCCTGCCGCTCGATTGCGTTCGTGCACAGCGACGACGCCGGGCGCCTGCCGGGCGACCTGCGGGGTGCTGTCCAGTTCGTGCTGGCACCGGGCGTACGTGGCCTGGCAAGCCCGCTTGACGCGATTTCGACGGGCGACCACTACGCTCTGGTGGTGCAGCACCCCGAGGTCCGCAGCGACGCGACCCCCGAGGTCTTCGGCCCAAGCTACGACACGCTGGAGCAGGCGTCGGCGGCCGCGCAGGTATTCCGCGCCTCCCCGCAAGGCCAGGCCTACGACGTCGCGTTCCAGGCCAGCCACGCCGAAAATGGCCGCGTGGCCTACCGCACCACCCGCGTGCCGAGGCCCCGAATGGTCGAAACCGCACGCGGCGTGCAGCGCTATGCCACCCAGAAGCAGGCCGAGGCAGACCTGTTCAACACGGCGTGGACGCTGGCGGGCCCGGGCCCCAGCACCGAAGACGAGCTGGACGAGCTGGAAAAGGCCATCGTGTATTGCCGTGACCGACCGGCGCGTGGCATCGAGCGGGTCGGCCCTTTGCTCGACCTGCTCGAGCGGGCCAAGGCCGACGCCGGCCACCCACCCTTGCCCGACCGCGCGAAGATCATCCGGCACTGGCGTCAACGCGAGCGTGCGG
>CAZGOL010000282.1:0-2278 GCA_964527755.1 uncultured Ottowia sp. | reverse complement strand
CGATTTCGATCCCGAGTTCGCAATATTCTTGAATATGTGCGCAATGTCAGGTGAACCCCTTAGATTGCCACGATGCAGGTTTCAATACACTCACAGGGTCCGCGGAATTCCGCACATTTCAACGAGGAGTAATTACCCATGGATCGTCGCTCTCTCATCAAGCGTGCCGGCATTGCCGGCGTGCTGGCTTCCGGCGTCGCGCCGGCGGTGCACGCGCAGGCTGCCGTGCGCTGGCGCCTGGCCACCAGCTTTCCCAAGGCGCTGGAGACGCTGCACGGCTGCGCCGTGAAGTTTTCAGAGACCGTCAAGGCGCTCTCGGGCGGCAAGTTCGAGGTCTCGGTGCATGCCGCGGGCGAGCTGATCCCGGCCTTCGGCATCGTCGACGCACTGGCCGACGATTCCATCGAGATGGGCGAGACGGCCGCGTATTACTACACGGGTAAGGATCCATCCTTCGCCTTTGGTTGCGCGGTTCCGTTCGGTCTCACGGCCCAGCAGAACCAGGCCTGGAAGCTGCACGGCAACGGCCACAAGCTGATGGACGAACTGTACGGAAAGTACAACTTCTTCGGCATCAGCGCGCTCAACACCGGTACCCAGATGGGCGGGTGGTACCGCAAGGAAATGAACAAGCCCGAAGACTTCAAGGGCCTGAAGATGAGGCTGGGCGGCGGCGTGTTCGGCGAATCTATGGCCAAGCTGGGCGTGGTTCCGCAGAACATGCCGGGTGGCGATGTGTACCAGGCGCTGGAGAAGGGCACGCTCGACGCGGCCGAGTTCGTCGGCCCCTACGATGACGAGAAAATGGGCTGGAACAAGGTGGCCAAGTACTACTACTACGGCGGCTGGTGGGAGGGCGGCGCCGACCTGGAGTTCTTCATCAACAAGAAGGCCTTTGCCAAGCTGTCGGCCGACAACCAGGCCATCGTGCGCGCCGCGGCCGACGTGGCGTACAACGATGGCACGTCCAAGTACCTGATGCTCAACCCGATCTCGCTCAAGCGCCTGGTGGCCAGCGGCACGCAGCTCAAGCGCTTCAACAAGGAGATCGTGCAGGCCGGGTTCAACGCGGCGCAGGAGGTCTATGCGGAGCACAGTGCGAAGGACCCGCAGTTCAAGAAAATCTTCGAAGACATGCGCGCCTTCCAGCGCGACCAGATCCTCTGGAACCGCATCTCCGAGCTGGTTTTCACCCAGGACATGGCCTCACTCAAGATCTGAGCGTGCACCCATGCGGCGCATCGCACGATGCGCTGCCGACAGAACGAAAAACCGCAGCCGATGGCTGCGGTTTTTTCGTTGGCGCGCACGGTGCGCGCCGCCGGCGGATCGGACCGATTCGCTATTTGCCGATCGACTCCTGGATCGCTTTCATCGGGTCGATCGCGTCACCACCCACACCGCCAGCATCGGGTGCCACGGGCAGACCGCCGTTGTTGTTCGTCGGGGGCTGTGCGCCGCCACCCGTGCCCCCGGAAGAGGGCGCCGAGTCGAGCAGCGGCGGCGCGACATTGAAGTCCGAGCCCTGGTTCTGGTTGAGTTGCTCCAGCATCTGCTCGCCCACTGCCTTCATGTCCACCTTGACGGCCTTGTCCAGACCGCCGGTCACGAGGACCGGGAATGCGATCAATATCGCCACCATGGTCAGTTGCAGGAGCAGGAAGGGGATCGCGCCCTTGTAGATCTGCATCGTCGTCACCGGCTCCGTCAGCTTGCCGGTGTGGCTGTCCACATAGGGCTTCTCGGGCGCGACAGAGCGCAGATAGAACAGTGCGAAGCCGAATGGCGGGTGCAGGAACGAAGTCTGCATGTTCACCGCCAGCAACACGCCGAACCAGATCAGATCGATCCCCATCTTGTCGGCGATTGGCGCGAGCACCGGCACCACGATGAACGAAAGCTCGAAGAAGTCGAGGAAGAACGCCAGGAAGAACACCAGCACGTTCACGAAGATCAGGAAGCCCAGGTGACCGCCGGGCAGCTTGGAGAGCAGGTGCTCGACCCAGACCGGGCCGTCGGCGGCCTGGAACACCATGCTGAAGACGGTGGCGCCGATCAGGATGAACATCACGAATGAGGCCAGCTTGGTCGTGGTATCGAGCGCCTGGCGCAGCAGTTTCCATGTGATGCGCTTGCGCATCACCGCCATGATCAGCGCGCCCATCGCGCCCATCGCGCCGCCCTCGGTGGGGGTGGCGACGCCCAGGAAGATCGTTCCCAGCACGAGGAAGATCAGCAGCAGCGGCGGGATCAGCACGAAGGTCACGCGCTCGGCCAG
>CAZGOL010000281.1:0-2281 GCA_964527755.1 uncultured Ottowia sp. | reverse complement strand
GTTGATGGCCGCGCGCGTGGTGGCCTTGGTGGCAAACGCGGTGGCTGCCAGCGAGCCGCCCAGCAGGCCCGCCACCAAGCCCATGGTGCCTGAGTCGGCGCCAAACACGCTGGCCGCCAGCAGCGCGCCGCCGGGAATGCGGATGACGCTGTGCACGGTGTCCCACAGGCTGTCGACCCAGGGAATCTTGTCCGCAAAAAATTCGACCAGCATCATGAAGCCGCTGGCCGCCAGCACCGCCGGGTGCGCCAGCACGTGCAGGCCGGGCGGCAGCACGATCCAGCCGGCCGCGCCCATGGCCCCGGTGATGAAAACCACGGCATACAGCCGAAAGCCGCTGGCCCAGCCCAGCGCGGCGGCCAGCGCCAGCAGGCTGGGCATGTCCATGCGCGCGGCGGCGTGGCTCACGGCGTCGCCCGCCTGCGCGGCAGCCTGGCCCACGGCCGCCGCCGTGTCGGGGTCGGGGTGAATGCCCATGCCGTGCAGCCACTGGACGAGGTCAGAAACGATGTCGGTCATGGCAGGCCCGGTCGATCGCGCGTGACTTTGCGAATGAACGCTTCGATTTTCATAGCCTCTTTGGCTTGACTGGCAAGCGATGAATTTGAATATTGCCCTGGATTCATGATTCGGCAAGCCAGACCGGCTTGCGCTTTTGCAGGAAGCTTTGCACGCCTTCCTTGCCTTCGTCGCTGGCGCGGATGTCGGCAATGCCCTCCACCGTGCGTTCGATCAGCAGGCGGGTGATGTCGCGCTCGGCCACGTCCTGCACCAGCTTCTTGCAGGCGCGCACCGCGCTCGGGCTGGCATCGACAAGCGCCTTGACCAGTTCGCCCACCCTGGCATCGAGCTGCGCGGCGGGCGCCACCTCGTGCACCAGGCCGATGCGATGGGCCTCGGCGGCGCAAAAGCGCTCGGCCGTCAGGAAGTATCGGTGCGCGGCGCGCGGCCCCATGGCGCGAATCACGTAGGGGCTGATGGTGGCCGGAATCAGGCCGATGCGCACCTCGCTGAGACAGTAGTGCGCCGCGTCGGCGCTGACGGCCATGTCGCAGGCGGCCACCAGGCCCAGGCCGCCGGCGTACACGTCGCCCTGCACACGGGCGATGGTGGGCTTGGGGCACTCGTAGATCGTGCGCAGCATGAAAGCGAGCTTTTCGGCGTCTGCCAGGTTTTCCTCGCGCGTGTAGTCGGCCATGCGCCGCATCCAGTTCAGGTCGGCGCCGGCGCAAAAGGCCGGACCCTCGGCGGCCAGCACGACGGCGCGCACGTCGGCGCGCTGGCCCAGGTCGGCGAAGGCCTGCGAGAGCTCGGCGATCACCTCGTCGTTGAAGGCGTTGCGCACCTCGGGGCGCGCCAGCGTGACGGTGGCCACATGGCCCTGCACATCGATGCGAACGGCATTCGTCATGTCCTGGCTTCCTCTTGCAGCATGTAGACGAGATCGAGTTCGGGGCAGGGCTGGCCCAGGCCGGTGAGCGCCGCGGTGATCTGCCCACGGTGATGCGTGCCGTGGTTGAACACGTGCGCCAGCGTGGCGGCAAAGGGCAGCGACGCCGGTATGCCATTCATGGTGGTGTAGTCCAGCGTGCCATCGAAGCGCCCGGCTGGCCAGCGCTCGATCAGCGGCTGCCAGCGTGCCGCACCCTGGTGCAGGCGCTCGGCCAGGCGCGCGCGATCGGGTTCGACCTCGGCATCCAGCGCCACTTGCGGCGAGACGCCTTCGGCAAAGCGGCGAAACCACAGCAGATGTTCGCCCACCAGCAGGTGATTGAGCGTGCCGTGGATGCTCTTGAAGAACAGGCCGACGTCGCGGCGATAGGCCGCGTCATCGACGAAGGCGACCGCCGCGAGCAGGCGGCGCGTGGCCCACGCGCTGTAGCGCGCCAGGGTCAGGAAATGCCGCCGCGCGTCCACCGCATCACATCCGGAACACGCCGAACTTGACGTCTTCGATCGGCGCGTTCTGTGCCGCCGACAGGCCCAGCGCCAGCACGCGGCGGGTGTCGGCCGGATCGATGACGCCGTCGTCCCACAGGCGCGCGGTGGCGTAGTAGGGGTGGCCCTGCTCCTCGTATTGCTGGCGGATGGGCGCCTTGAAGGCTTCTTCCTCGTCCTGGCTCCAACTGCCACCCTTGCGCTCGATGCCGTCGCGCCGCACGGTGGCCAGCACCGATGCCGCCTGTTCTCCACCCATCACGCTGATGCGCGCGTTGGGCCACATCCACAGGAAGCGCGGGCTGTAGGCGCGCCCGCACATGCCGTAGTTGCCGGCGCCGAA
>CAZGOL010000280.1:0-2284 GCA_964527755.1 uncultured Ottowia sp. | reverse complement strand
GCCCGAGATCTACTGGAGCATGCTGCAAACCGCCGAGCAGGTGGCCCAGCGCTACGGCATCGGTCGCGAGGCCATGGACGAGTACGGCGCCGCCAGCCAGCAGAAGGCCTGCGCCGCCCAGGCGGCCGGCCTGCTCGACGCCGAGATCGCCCCCATCACCGTCACCATGGGCGTGGCCGACCCGGTGCTCGGCCTGCGCACCAAGCAGGTCACCTGCGCCAGGGATGAAGGCACGCGCGAAGGCACCACCAAGGAAGGCATCAGCGGCATCAAGCCCGCGCTGCCCGGCGGCCTGATCAGCGCCGGCAACGCCAGCCAGTTCTCCGACGGCGCCGGCGCCTGCGTGGTCGTCAGCGAACGATACGCCAGCCAGAAGAACCTGAAGCCCCTGGGGCGCTTCCTGGGCTTTGCGGTGGCCGGCTGCGAGCCCGACGAAATGGGCATCGGCCCCGTGTTCGCCGTGCCCAAGGTGCTGGCCAAGCTGGGCCTGAAGGTGTCCGACATCGACCTGTGGGAGCTGAACGAGGCCTTTGCCGTGCAGGTGCTGTACTGCCGCGACAAGCTGGGCATCCCGGCCGACAAGCTCAACGTCAACGGCGGCGCCATCGCCCTGGGCCATCCCTATGGCGTGAGCGGCCAGCGCCTGACGGGCCACGCACTGATCGAGGGCAAGCGCCGCGGGGCCAAGCGCGTGGCGGTGACGATGTGCATCGGTGGCGGCATGGGGGCGGCGGGGGTATTCGAGGTGCTGTAAGCGCCGGCGGCACCCCGCGCCGCCACACCTCGCGTGATCAGAGATGAGATATTTCCAGGGCAATCGGTGCGATAAATCGAAATTTTCGGGGACCGAAGGGAAAAAATGGAAACGGGCTCGGAAAACGAATTTCCGAGGCTGCAACACGCTGCAGAGGCTTATTTGAAGCCCAGATCGGCGGCCCACGAGCGGATGATGGCGCCGATCTTGCGGTGGTCTTGATCGCTCAGGCCGAGGAAGGGGCGTGCGGGGATGTTGCCGCGGCCGAACTGGTGGGTGGCGGCGTACTTGAGGTTGCTGCCGATCTCGACCGTGGTCTGGTTCAGCAGTTGCCAGACGATGCCCTTGCGCAGGAAACCGCGCTCGGTGAGCACCTTGTCCGGGTTGTACTTCTTGCGCTTGGCGGTGCGCGGCGCCAGCGCTTCCCAGGCGGCGCCGTCCGGGGCGGTCTGGGACTTGAAGCGATCCTGCGTGCTGCGCAGCAGGTATTCGCCCAGGCGCGGCATGAGGGCGCTGGTGTCCATGCCGGCCATGATGCGCACGCGCGCTTCCAGGGGCTTCAGGGCACTGGTTTCGAGGGTGAATTTGGAGCCGGCCATGGTTTGTCCTAGAATCCTCACATCTACGCGCGAAACGCCCTGCACGGCATCAACTTACGCGCGAGTGGCCGACACGGTGCAGCGGGTCGGCTTTTTCATGGCCCGGGCGGCCTCTTGTACACGCGAACGCCGATTCGTTGGGCGTCCTCGTAGCCTTCGTCGCCTGAAAACGTGGTGACGCCGCTCCAGCCGTCCTCCCCCCAGTCAAAGACCACCAGGCCGGGCGTTTGCTTTCCGTCCACGTCAAAACGGGCAATGTAGCGACGCTTGACGATCGCGCGCCCCTCGCTCTTGATCCACTCGATTCGCACCCAGATTTCGTCCGGGTCGCGCAGGGCTTGTGCCAGCAACAGCATGTAGGGGCCGCGCCCGGACTTGTTATCTTTCCACTCGCCCGATTTTTTGTCGATAAACAGCGCGCTGCCGATCACCAGGCGCGATCCAAGCACGTCTGGAATGACCCGGTCGTCCTTCAGCGTTGCGCCAAACTCGCTCAGGAACGCCTGCGCGTAAAACGGCGACGCCTGGCCGGGCTCCAAGAGCGTGTCTGGCGACACAATCCGCGGCTCAGGCATGGCGTCCGGGGGTTTGCGGTTGGGCAAGCCAGGGCCGCCCGCACTGCCTCGGTGCAGTGGGTAAGGCCGCTCGGGCGGGATCGCGCTTTGCAGCCGCGCGCGCCCCGGCGTGTATTCAAAGCCCGGATCGACGCCCTCGGGCACGCGCACGGTGCGCGGGCCCAGCGTGCTGCGCTGGCCGATTTCGCGCTCGACCAGGTTGACCTCGGGCGCCGCGTCCGGCCCCTGCTTGCCCAGCCCGGCCAGATCATCGGGCCACAGACCGCGCACGCTGCACTGGCAGCCCCAGCCGTTGGGCGGGAAGTGCGCCTGCCACCACGGGTCATCGCGCGCCAGCACCAGGCCGTCCCAGGCCA
>CAZGOL010000279.1:0-2302 GCA_964527755.1 uncultured Ottowia sp. | reverse complement strand
CACGATGGCGGCGTGCTGGGCGGCATCAGCAGCGGACAGGACCTGGAGGTGGCGATCGCCGTCAAGCCCACCAGTTCCATCCTGGTGCCGCGCGCCTCGATCAACACCGCCGGCGAGCCGGTGGAGCTGATCACCAGGGGGCGCCACGACCCCTGCGTGGGCATCCGCGCCACGCCGATCGCCGAGGCGCTGCTGGCGCTGGTGGTGATGGACCACGCGCTGCGCCACCGTGCGCAATGCCATGACGTGCCCGTGCCAGCGGGGTTTTGACGACGCGCGTCACATGCGCGACCTGACTGTGTCAAACGCGCGACTGATCGATACCCTGCGCCGGCAGTTGGCGACCGCGCAGAGCGCCGTGCGCGCGCGCGAACGCTTGCTGGCCGCGGCGGCGCACGATTTGCAGCAGCCGGCTGAAGCCATCCGGCTGTATGCCCAGTTGCTCCAGGCCGAGCCCGCGCGCGCGCTCGAGCTGTCGGATCGAATCGCGCGCGCCGCGGGCTCGATGAAGGACGTGGCGCAGTCGCTGGTCGACCTGGCGCTGCTCGATGTCCGCGGTGATCGCCTTGCCCACGAGCCGGTCCACGTGGGTGTGCTGCTGGACGAACTGCGGGGCGTGTACGAACCGCTGGCGCATCAAAAAGGACTCGCGCTGCGGTTGCGTTCCATGGACGCGACGCTGCAATCGAACCCGGTGCTGCTGCGTCGCGTCCTGGGCAATCTGCTGGCCAACGCCATTCGCTACACGGAACGCGGTGGCGTGCTGCTGGCGGCGCGGCGCCGTGCGGGGGGGATCAGCCTCGAGGTGTGGGACACGGGGATCGGGATCGACCCCGCCGCGCAGTCGCGCGTGTTCGAGGCGTTTTACCGCGCGGCGCCAGCGGGCGTCGGTGCCGGAACGGGCCTGGGCCTGGCGATCGCATCGGAGCTGGCGGCGCACCTGGGCGGGCGGGTGTCGGTTGGCTCGCGGCTGGGACGGGGCAGCGTGTTCCGGCTGGTCATCGGCCCAGCAGCCCGTGCAGGCGGGCCTGGTGCACAGCCTGGGTGCGACTCTTGATCCCCAGCCGCCGGAACAGGCGCCACAAGTGCACCTTGACGGTGTGCTCGCTGATGTCGAGTTGCCCGGCGATGTCGCGGTTGGACAAACCCTGATCGAGCATCACCAGCAACTGCTTCTGCCGCTTGGAAAGGCGGGTGATCTGGGCTGCAGGCTGGCTCTCGGCCCCCTGGGGATCGCCGGCGTCGCCCGGTGGACTCAACGCCTTGCGCAGCGCATTGAGGATTTCGCTGGGGCTGGCCGATTTCTCGATGTAGGTGTGTGCGCCGGCCTCGCGGCACCAGTCGGCGACATCGCTCGCCGGTGTGGCCGAGATCACCGCAATCGGGACATCGGGATGCCGGGTTGCCACCAGGCGCACCGCGGACATGCCCATGGTGTCGGGCAGTTTCAGATCCAGACAGATCAACTCCGGCGCACCGTGGCTGGCCACGCTGGCATCCAAGTCGGACAACTGGCCGAGTTCGATGATCTCGGCGCCACCGCGCAGCCGGCGCAGCAGCATGGTGATCGCCTCGCGCATCAGCGGGTGATCCTCGATCACATAAATAGCCAATTGGCCTCCCTGTTTCTAGGTGTTACGTTTTATTATCGTGTGAAACACCTAGCCATTTCTATCTATGTGGCGGCCAATCCTCCTGAAACTGGGGCAAGTGGGAACAAAATCACGATCGGCAGTTGGATTCAGGCTGCGGCGGCTTCGCGCAGCCGCGCGAGTGCCTGCACCAGCGCGGCGTGATCGGCTTCGGGCGCTGCCTGCAGTTGTCCAGCCAGCGCCGCCAAGGCCTGTTCTCCTTCACTTTGCAAGCGCTTGACAGCCTGGCCAGCGTCGCGCGGCGACTCGAAGCCGTGGCTTTGCAGCAGCACGGCGCCGCTGGGGTCGGTCAGCTTGAAATAAAAGCGCCCGTCGGTTTCGCGATACTGCTTGAATGCAGGCAGGTCGACCCGGCTCGACGGCTTGCCCGTGGGGTGGACCGTCTGCGTGGTCAGCGCGCGCAGGCCGACGGCGTGGCGCAATTCGCGCATCAGTGGGGTGGCCAGGGCGCGGGCCTTGTCGGCACCGTGCCGCAGCAACTGCTCGACTTCGACCGGATGCGCCATCAGGTGCTCATAGCGCGCACGCATGGGGCCGATCTCGCGCTCGATGCGATCGAACAACTGCTGCTTGGCGTCGCCCCAGGCGATGCCGTCCCGGAAGGCCTGGGCGAATGCCGCCGCCTCGGCGTCGTCGGCGAAGGCACGGTA
>CAZGOL010000278.1:0-2327 GCA_964527755.1 uncultured Ottowia sp. | reverse complement strand
AGCGGGCTGAGCGCGCAATCCACCCCGTACAGCAGGTCATCGAGCAGTCGCCCCGGCGCGCCCAGGCGGGTGGCGGCGGAGGCCATGCCCAGCACGCCGAAGCTGAACACGGCCCGGGCGGCCGGAAAGTCCTCGCGCCGAAACAGGCGCCAGCCATTGCGCCGGGCGCCGGCGCCCGCCAGCAACGGCTCGAGCGCGGTGCGGCCGTTGTCCATCGTCACCAGCAATCCGCCCGGGTTCAGGTGCTCGTGCACCACCCGCTCGATGGTCGCGTGCACATCGGCCAGCGTCGAGTCGTGCACGCGGTGCACGCCGCCGAGCACCGATTTCAGCGCGATCAGATCCCACCGGCCCCGCAAAGCCAGCACGTCCTGCCGCGCGTAGCGCACGCGGGCCAACTCGGCGGCCCCCAGCCGGCGCGCATTCAGCGCCTGCACGGCCGTCAGCGTGGCGGAGTCGAAGGCCGAGCACTCGACGCGCTCGGCCAGCGGCAACAACAAGGGCACCAGCGAAGAGCGCGCCCCGGCGCCAACTTCCAGCGCATCGCCCACATGCAGGTTTGGGTGCGCCCGCACGAAGGCGCGCCAGGTCCGCGCCCAGCCACGCGCGCTCCAGCCGAAGCAGCCCAGCTCGCCCGTGCCGTTCATCCCAGCACCGTCCGCAGCGTCGCGATGACGCGCCCCTGCTCCTCATCGCTCATGGCGGTGAACAGCGGAATGCTGAACATGCGCTGGTAGGCGTGGTCCGCCACCGGAAACTGCTCGGGCCGCAGGGCGTGGCGTTCGCGCCAGTAGGGCTGGCGGTGCAGCGGCACGTAATGCACGCTGGTGCCGATGCCGGCATCCGACAACGCCTGGATCACCTCGTCGCGCGTCAGGCGGGCGTCATCGGACAGGCGCAGCACGAACAGGTGCCAGGCGTGCGCGTCACCCGTCGGCGCATCGGCCGGCAAGACCAGCGGCAGGCCTTGCAGCTCGCGCAGATAGCGCGCCGCCAGCGCCTGGCGCCGCAACGCGAAAGCCGGCAGACGCCCGAGCTGCACCCGCCCCAGCGCAGAAGCCGTATCGGTCAGGTTGTACTTGAAGCCCGGCGCGACGATCTCGTAGTACCACGCCGGCGTGCGGCTGGTGAAGCGGTCGAACGCGTCGCGGCTGATGCCGTGCAGGCGCATCACGCGCATGCGCGCGGCCAGATCGTCGTCCGGCGTGACCACCATGCCGCCCTCACCCGTGGTCATGGTCTTGTTGGCGTAGAAACTGAATACCGCCGCGCGGCTGGGCAGGCGGCCCACCCGAGTGCCGCCGCAGGTGGTGGGCAGCGCGTGGGCGGCGTCCTCCACCACTTGCAGTCCATGGCGGCGCGCGATGGCGAAGATGGCCGCCATGTCGCAGGCCAGGCCGCCGTAGTGAACCGGCAGGATGGCCTTGGTCTTGGGCGTGATGGCGGCTTCGATCCGCGCCGGGTCGATGTTGAGCGTGACCGGATCGACATCGACCAGCCGCGCATCAGCCCCCAGGTAGCGCGCCACCTCCACCGTGGCGGTGAAGGTCAGCGTGGGCGCGATCACCTCGTCGCCCGGCCCGATGCCGATGGCCTCCAGCGCCAGGTGCAGGCCGGCCGTGGCCGAGTTGACGGCGATGGCGTGCACGCCCCCGCCCAGATACGCCGCAAACTCCTGCTCGAACGCACGCGTCTCCGGCCCGGTCGTCACCCAGCCCGAACGCAGCGTGCGCACCACGGCGTCGATCTCGGCGTCGCCGATGTCGGGGCGGGCGAAGGGGATGAAGGACTCGTTCGCCGAATTCATGTCGGGTTTTCCAGGTTCATTGCCAATCCGTCGCGCAGTGACCTTGCCATGCGATCAAGCGCCCAGACTCACCAGATGCCGAGCCTGTGCGCCCGCCACCACGCCGGGTTGAACGCACGCATCGAAGCTCACGGACCGGCAGCCATGACGCACCGCCAGGCCCAGCAGATGGCTGACGGTGATCTGCCAGTGGCCCAGCATGCGCGGCCAGTCGAGTTGGTGCACATCCAGCAGACTGTAGCCGTCGGCAATGTGCTGCTCCAGCCACTCGCTGGCGCGCCGGTGGTGCACGTGCCCCGCGTCCAGCAGCGCGATCAACACGTTGACATCGAGCAGGGCGCGCATCAAACGCCTTCGGTGGCGCGCAGACGGTCGATCAGATCGTCGGTCACGATCACCCCTCGCGCCGGAAACGGCTCGAACCCCGTGGCCGTGGACGGCCGCTGGGTCACGGATATGGCCTGACCGTCGCCCGCCAAGGCCTGGCGCACCAGCCGCGACACCACCTTGCCCACAGCCG
>CAZGOL010000277.1:0-2349 GCA_964527755.1 uncultured Ottowia sp. | reverse complement strand
TGCCGGCCATGCCGCCGCCCGACTGCGCGGCCCACACGAAGGGCTCGTAGTCGCGACTTGTCATGGGAAAGCACCCGTCGGTGACGTGCATCGAGTTCTGGTCGAAGAACGTCCAGTAGATCGAGCGCAGACCGGTGTCGCCGGCCATCGCGGGGCCCGACTTGTTGATCAGGCCGACCGCGGTGGTGTCGGCCATGCCGTTGTGCCACACGTTCGGCACCACGAAACCGTTGGAGAACGTGCCAACCTCATACGCCTGCGCCGCACCGGCGCCCAGCAGGGCGGCGGCCGCGAGAGCGGTTGTTGCGAGTTTTTTCATGATCGGACTCCTCGAGAAGTTGAAGGACACGCACCATTGCGGCCGAAACCGCAATGCCTATTTCGCAGCAATGACTTTGTCAAGCCAAGGTCATTCTAAATGGCTCTGGCCGTGGTTTTGCAATGGGCAGTCGTTGGCCAAATCCCGCATCAATTGCCGAGTTGCAGACGCGCAATTCGTGCGAGGGATGCCAGAAATCCAAGGCAAAATGTGACCTCTGGGTCCGGCGATCCTGCCCAACCAGCTATCGATAGATGAGTAAGACTGAATGAGCATCAAGAGCGACCGCTGGATCCGCCGGATGGCGCACGAGCACGGCATGATCGAACCCTTCGAGCCCGACCAGGTGCGTGAGGTCGATGGCCGCAAGATCGTGAGCTACGGCACCAGCAGCTACGGCTACGACATCCGCTGTGCGCCCGAATTCAAGATTTTCACCAACATCCACAGCACGGTGGTGGACCCGAAGAACTTCGACGAAAAGAGCTTCGTCGACTTTCACGGTGACGTGTGCATCATCCCGCCCAACAGCTTCGCACTGGCGCGCACGATGGAGTACTTTCGCATCCCGCGCAGCGTGCTGACGATCTGTCTGGGCAAGAGCACCTACGCGCGCTGCGGCATCATCGTCAACGTCACCCCCTTCGAACCCGAATGGGAAGGCTACGTGACGCTGGAGTTTTCCAACACCACCCCGCTGCCCGCCAAGATCTACGCGGGCGAAGGCTGCGCCCAGGTGCTGTTCTTCGAGAGCGACGAGGTGTGCGAAACCAGCTACAAGGACCGCGGCGGCAAGTACCAGGGGCAGGTGGGGGTGACCTTGCCCAAGACGTGAATCAAACCGTCGCAATCGCTTCGCGACGCCGACGGTTTCGATTTCAACGGCTGCATTTCACTCTCTCACCGCCAAGCGCGCCGCCGCCAGATCCCAGCCCGCCCAGCCGCAACTCTTGAACAGCACCGGGCCGCGCCGCGCCGGTGCATCGGCGCGCACCACGTCGCCCAGAGTGAGCAGGGCCGCAACATCGATGCCGGCCTGCAGCAAATCGCCCGCCTCGTGCTCGGCCTCGCGCGTGTCCACCACGATGCGGCCGTGCGCGCCGACGTGATGACACAGCGCGGGCGCCAGTTCGACCATCTGCGGCGTGAAAGCGCCCACGGCGGCGATGAAGGCATCGGGGCGCGGGGGCGCGCGCAGCACCACGCCGCTGGCGGGTGTGCAGGTCACGACCAGCGGGCAGTCGGCCAGGGCGGCGTCGGCGTCCTTCGCCACCTCCGCCTGCAGGCCCAGCGCCTGCGCGTGATTGACCAGCGCTTGTGCACTGGCCGCGCTGCGCGAAGCGACGCGGAACTGGCGCACGCCCAGCACCTGGGCAAACGCCTCCAGGTGCGCGCGTCCCTGCACGCCGGCGCCGACGATCAGCATGGGCCCGGCGGTGTTGGGCGCCAGCCAGCGCGCACCCAGCGCCGACACGGCGGCGGTGCGCCGGGCGGTGATGGTGGGGCCGTCCAGGATCAGGCGGCGCTCGCCCGTGGCGATATCGAACACGGTCACGTCGCCCTGGATGATCGGCACGTCGCTGCCCACGTTGGCGGGCGTGAGCGTGATCAGCTTGGTCATGGCCACCCGTGCATCGCAGGCGGGCATCACGAACAGCACCGCGCCGTCTGCGGTGGGCATGACGATGCGCTCGGGCACGCGCACGCTGGCGTCCGTCAGCAGCGCCTCGATTTCATCGACCAGCGCCCGCCAGGGCAAGCGCGCGGCGGTCTGGTGGGCGTCCAGCGTGGCGGCCATCAATCCACCGCTCCGGCGCCGTAGCGGGCATCGTGCGCCACCGTCAGCGCCGTGCGGATGCCGATGCGCAGGCCCTCCACCATCTGCGCCAGCGGCAGGCCGTGCGCCGCCTGCTCGGGCAGCGGCGGCACGTGGATGAAGCCGCCCCGCGCGCGCGCAAAGCCTCGCGCGGTGGCGAGGTGGTGCATCAAGCCGTAGAACACATGGTTGCAGACGAAGGTGCCGGCGGTTT
>CAZGOL010000276.1:0-2353 GCA_964527755.1 uncultured Ottowia sp. | reverse complement strand
CCCGTCCTGATGATGATCGACGAGATGAGCCTGGGCCTGGCGCCCGTCATCGTGCAGCAGCTCGTCGACGTGCTCGCCGACATCCGCAAGCAAGGGGTCACGGTACTGCTGGTGGAGCAGGACGTGCAGGTGGCGCTCTCTTGCGCCGACCGCGCCTATGTGATCGAGAACGGCCGCGTCACCCTGTCGGGCGTGGCGCAGGCCCTGATCGACGACCCGGCGGTACAGCAGGCGTATCTGGGCGTGTGAGCCTCGCGCTTGAGCGGCACGAACCGACAAATCAATGGAAATCCCCGTTTCGGGCCTTGCCGGCAAGCCAGGCAAGCTATCAATAGGATAGCTGACAGATGCAGGCCGTGCCTGGGCACGCACCACCGGTTGGAGTGGAGCACCGCGGTTGGCGGCTTCAGCGCTCGGCCTTGACCTGCTCGGTGGTCACCAGTTTGCCTTGGTTGCCCCAGGACGTGCGCTCGTGGTTGACGATGTCGGCCACATCGGCATCGCTCAGGCCAGCGCCCAGCGCCGGCATCGGCGTCGGATAGGACACGCCGTCGATGACCTCGCCCGACATGCCGTGCAAGATGGCGCGAATCTGTTTGGTCGGGTTGGCGTCAAGCACCGCGGAGTTGCCCTTGAGCGGTGGGAACGCGCCGGCCAGGCCGGCACCGCTCGCCTGGTGGCAGGCGGCGCAGGTGGATGCGTAGAGTTGCGCGCCGCGCTCGGCGCTGAATTGGTAGGGGCCGGCGGGTGCTGGCGCCACCGGCGCCGCGGCGGCGCTCGGCGCCCCGGTCGCCTTCACGATGTTGGGTTTGCCGGTGTGCTCGGTGCCGGGCGCGCGCACGTCAAGGATGCCGACCGCTCCCATTTCGAGGTGCGCGAACGCGTGGTCGACGAAGGGGTACAGGCCGGGTTCTGGAATCACCAGGTCGAACACGATGCCCTCGCCCGGCGCCACGCTGTAGGTGGACACGCCGCTCAGCGCGTGGCTGGGGTCGCCATCCGGATAGACCTTGTCGAAGATGGCACCGATGACGTGGAAGGCGCTCCACATGCTGGGCCCGGCGTTGACCACGTACAGGCGCACCCGCTTGTTGGGTTCGGCCGGCAGCGGATGATCCTTGTACTGGAAGGCGGTGCCGTTGAAAACCACCAGATCGGGCTGGATCGCCTTCATCTTGGCGAAATCGGGGCCCATCAGGTTGCCCGAGATCTGCTGCGTGTACCACTCGCTCTGAACGATCACGTATTCCTTGTCGGCGGGCGGCAGCGCCTTGTCCACCGGGTCCACCACGATGGCGCCATACATGCCGTTGGCCATGTGCAGCAGCACCGGCGGCGTGCCGCAGTGGTAGACGAACACGCCGGGCACCTTGGCCTCGAACGAGAACTTGATGGTTTCGCCCGGCATGATGTCGGCAAAACTCAGGTTAGGCGGCGTGAACGAGGCGTGAAAATCGATCGAGTGGTGCACGGTGCCGCGGTTGGTCAGCTCGACGTTGATCATCTGGCCCTGCTTGACGTGGATCACCGGGCCGGGCACCGTCCCGCCGTAAGGCCAAGCCTGGTATTGCACGCCACTGATGATCTCCACCGCCTCGTCCGTGACGCCGATGTTGATGTTCACGCTCTTGCCCGCGTCGATCGAGGGCAGGCGGGCGTCGAAAGCCTTTTTCACCGGGTCCTTGGACGCCAGCGACAGCGGCGAGACGGCCGCCGCCGCCGACGAAGGCGAGGGTGCCTTCACGTTCAGGCTGCTTTGCAGGCCCGCAATCACGAAAAAGAGCAGCAGCGCGATGCCCAGCATGACCAGTGCCTGCACGCGCCACGACACGGGTTGCGCGGCGTGTGAGGACGCCATGCCGCTCCACTCGGCGATCCGTGCCCAGCCCGGCCAGCGTTTCTCGATGTAGTAGTCCAGGCTGTAGGGGCTGGAGCCAAAGCGGTAGTTGATGGCGATCAGCGCGATGAACAGCAGCACATAGATGATGCCCGTGCCGGCGTTGGATGCGCCCACGGCGTACGGGCCGCCAAAGCCACCGGCGGTGCTCCAGACCAGGATGCTGAACAGCGCGCCGATCACGTACAGCGTCTTGCGCGCGAAGCCCAGCAGCAACGCCACCGCGAGCAACGTGACGGCCAGCCGCGTCAGCCAGATGAACAGGTCGGCTCGCGGCTCGACGATGGCGATCCACGTGTCGAACCAGAACGCCGACCACTTGGGCTGTCCCTGCGCCGCGTTGCGCAGGTAGCCGACGTAATGGTTCGCGAATTGCTCGTTCCACGTGAACGCGGCGTTGACGATCCAGATGATGCCGAACGCCACGCGCAGCCCGGCATTGGCGAGGGCTGGCCA
>CAZGOL010000275.1:0-2369 GCA_964527755.1 uncultured Ottowia sp. | reverse complement strand
CGGTCGCAGGTGCGCCCCAGGATGCCCGGAAACACGTTGGCCACCCAGTTGACCATATACGAATCGGCGTAGCGCCCCTGCGCGATCAGGCGCAGGTATTCGGGCACGGGGGTGTGGGCGGGGCAGGCCCACTGGCAATCCACCACCTTGTGGTAGTAGTTCGGGTCCTTGGTATTCGTCGGTCGCATGCGCGCGCTCCCGGGGAGTTACAACAGGGCGGCCCGGGTCGGCATGGCAAGTGCCGTGGGCGCGAGTGTTGCTAGATTAAACACACACAATATATACGGTTTGACGCATGTCAAAGCCGTTTGCGCGGCGCCGCTAACGGGCGCGCCGGTGGCCTGGGCATCACGCTCTGGCGATCTCGCGCCGCACGCGCGGCATCACTTCGTCGGCGAACAGGCGCATCGAATGCGCCACGTGCCCGGGCGCCAGATCGCCGAAGTAGTGCTGCGTCATCAGATGGTCCACACCCATCCGGTGCAGTTGGACCACCTTGTCGGCCACCTGATCCACCGAGCCGAACAGCGAAAGGCCGCTGCGCAGGATGTCGTCGTAAGTCTGGCGCCTGGCGTACAGGCGTGTCTTCACGTACAGGTCGAACGGCTCGGCAGCCAGTTCGCGCGCGCGCTCGGGCGTTTCGGCGACGTGGGTGTGCAGGCACACCACCGCGTCACCCGCGCGGTACGGCCTGCCCGCCTCGGCGCGACCGCGCTTGAATTCGTCCACCACCTCGGCCACATCGCTCCAGCCATCGACCGAGGCATACGGGATCGAGATGATGTTGTGCCCGGCCCGGCCCACGTGATAGGCCGCCTCGCGCCGCAGGATCGCGACCGCGATCATGGGCGGCTGCTGCAGCGGCAACACGTTGAGCTGCACCGCATCCACCCGCGTGTGCTTGCCGGCATACGTCAGCCGCTCGCCGGCCAGCAGGCGCGTGACGATCTCCAGGTTTTCGTCGAAGCGCTCGCGCTTTTCCTCCAGCGCGATGCCGTAGCCCTCGAATTCATGCTTGAGATAGCCCGAGCCCACGCCCAGGAACAGGCGCCCGCCCGAGAGCACGTCCACCATTGCGTAGTTCTCGGCCACCTCCAGCGGGTTGTGCAGCGTCAGCACCGAGATGGCCGAGCCGATGCGGATGCGCCGAGTGTGGCTGGCCAGGTGCGCCATCATGATGGCGGCATTGGGAATCGCGCCGTACTCGTGAAAGTGGTGCTCGGCCACGAAGAAGGTGTCGTAGCCCAGCGCATCGGCCAGCGCGGCCTGTTCGGTCACTTGCCCGTAGATGTCGGCCACGGTGCGCGTGTGACCCGGGAATTTTTCGGGCGGGTAGTGGTCGTTGACCGAGAACACCGAAAACCGCATGCCGTTGTCCTGCGTGCTCACTGTCGCCTCCTGCGTGCGCTGCTTCGTCGTCACAGTTTACGCAGTCCGGCGCGCCGGCAGCGACTCGAACCCGACTCGCCCGTACGGGCACCCGGCACGCGCGCCGGCCAGAGACTATCCCAGCGCGGCGATCACCTCGGGCGGCGCCTGCACCAACTCGATCAGCACGCCCTCGCCGCTGATCGGGAACTGCTCGTTGCCCCTGGGGTGCAGGAAGCACACGTCGTGGCCCGCCGCACCCCTGCGGATGCCGCCCGGCGCAAAGCGCACGCCCTGCGCAGACAGCCACTGCACGGCCTTGGGCAAATCATCGATCCACAGACCGACGTGATTCAGCGGCGGCACGTGCACCGCGGGCTTGCCGGCGGCGTCCAGCGGCTGCATCAAATCCACCTCTACCCGGTGTGCGCCGCGGCCCATGGCCAGGATGTCTTCATCGACGTTCTCTCGCTCGCTGCGGAAGCTGCCGGTCTGCACGAGACCCAGCATGTCCACCCACAGCCGGCGCAACGTGCCCTTGTCGGTGCCGCCGATGGCGACCTGCTGGATGCCGAGAACCTTGAAAGGACGTGTCATGGCGTTCTCCTGCTCGTGATTTGCTCAATATTTGATAGCTGATACGGCAAGTCTGGAAAGCTCTGCAGCCCGATTTACTTCAAATCCCGCGAGTGCGCACGCCGCACGCCCGCCGCGGTCATGTCGGCCCAGGCCCGAGTCAGCGAGCCGTTCAGGTCGATGGCGCGGCAGGCATCCTCGATCACCGTCACCTCGAAGCCAGCCGCACGCGCATCCAGCGCACTCCAGGCCACGCAGTAATCGGTGGCCAGGCCGCACAGCCAGACGTCCCGGATGCCGCGCGCCGTGAGCCAGGCAGCCAGCCCAGTGCTCGTCTTGCGATCGGCTTCGACAAAAGTCGAGTAGCTGTCGATCTCGCGCCGGAAACCCTTGCGGATGATCAGCTGCGCGTGATCGACCTGCAG
>CAZGOL010000274.1:0-2446 GCA_964527755.1 uncultured Ottowia sp. | reverse complement strand
CTGGGCAACGCCTGGGTCGAGCTGTTTCGCAACATCCCGCTGCTGGTGCAGATTTTTCTCTGGTACTTCGTCGTGCCGGCGCTGATTCCGCCGATGAAGAACTTTCCGCCCTTCATCCTGGTGGTGCTGGCGCTCGGCCTGTTCACTTCGGCGCGCATCGCCGAGCAGGTGCGCGCGGGCGTCCAGGCGCTGCCCAAAGGCCAGCGCTACGCCGGCATGGCGATGGGTTTCACCACGGTGCAGTACTACCGCTACGTCCTGCTGCCGATGGCGTATCGCATCATCATTCCGCCGCTGACCAGCGAGTCGATGAACATCTTCAAGAACTCGGCGGTGGCATTCGCCGTGTCGATTCCCGAGTTGACGCTGTACGCCCTGCAGGTGGGTGAGGAGACGGCGCGGCCGATCGAGGTGTACATCGCCGTCACCATCCTCTACGCAATCTCGGCGCTGGTGGTCAACCGGGTTTTCGCCTGGATCGAAAAGCGCGCCCAGGTGCCGGGTTTCGTGGCTGCCGGCACGGGTGCGGGAGGACATTGAGATGTTGAATCTTGATTTCTCCATCCTGAACTGGACGCTGATCCAGAACTTCATCCTGAAGGGCCTGTGGTTCAGCGTGATGCTGACGGCGGTGGCCACGCTGGGCGGCATTTTCTTCGGCACGCTGCTGGCGTTGATGCGGCTGTCGGGCCGCAAGTGGCTGGATGCGCCGGCGGCGTTCTACGTCAACGTGATGCGCTCGATCCCGCTGGTCATGGTGATCCTGTGGTTCTTCCTGCTGGTGCCTTTCATCATTGGCCGGCCCATCGGCGCCGAGTACTCGGCCGTCGTCACGTTCGTGGCGTTCGAGGCCGCTTACTTCAGCGAGATCATGCGCGCCGGCATCCAGTCGATCCCGCGGGGGCAGGTGTTTGCCGGCATGGCGATGGGCATGACCTACAAGCAGAACATGAAGCTCGTCATCTTGCCACAGGCGTTTCGCAACATGCTGCCGGTGTTGCTCACGCAAACCATCATCCTGTTCCAGGACACATCGCTCGTGTATGCGATCGGTGCCTACGACTTGCTCAAGGGTTTTGAGACCGCCGGCAAGAACTATGGCCGCCCGATCGAGACGTACCTGATGGCGACCGTGGCGTATTTCGTCATCAGTTATTCGCTCTCGTCGGTGGTCAAGCAGATCCACAAGAAGATCGCCATCATTCGCTGAATCGCCCGAAGGAATTGCCATGGCCGAAAACATGATCCAGGTAACGAACGTCTCCAAGTGGTATGGGTCCATTCAGGTGCTCAATGATTGCAACCTGAGTGTCGACAAGGGCGACGTGGTGGTGGTGTGCGGGCCATCGGGCTCCGGCAAGTCCACGCTGATCAAGACCATCAACGCATTGGAGCCGGTTCAAAAGGGCAAGATCATCGTCAACGGCACGGTCGTGACCGACAAGGGGACCAACCTGCCCAAGCTGCGCAGCCAGGTGGGCATGGTGTTCCAGCACTTCGAGCTGTTCCCCCACCTGTCGGTGACCGAAAACCTGACCATTGCGCAGGTCAAGGTGCTGGGGCGCTCGCCCGAGGATGCCAAGGCGCGAGGCCTCAAGATGCTGGACCGCGTCGGCCTGATGGCGCACAAGGACAAGTTCCCCGGTCAGCTCTCGGGCGGGCAGCAGCAACGCGTAGCCATCGCGCGAGCCCTGTCGATGGACCCGATCGTGATGCTGTTCGACGAGCCGACGTCGGCACTCGACCCGGAGATGGTGGGCGAAGTGCTGGACGTGATGGTCAAGCTCGCGAGCGAGGGCATGACCATGATGGTCGTCACGCACGAGATGGGCTTTGCCCGCAAGGTCGCCAGCCGCGTGATCTTCATCGACGTGGGTGGCCACATCCTGGAAGACTGCAGCAAGGACGAGTTCTTTGGCCACCCCGAAAACCGCCAGCCGCGCACCAAGGACTTTCTGGGCAAGATCCTGCAGGGTTGAGCGCTGCGCCTCACGAAAAAACGCCCCGCGTCGCGGGGCGTTTTCCATGGTGGCGTGGTGCCTCAGTGCTTGCGCGCGGCGATTGCCTTCTCGGCCTTGTTCACCAGTTCGGTGCCCACCTGCGGTTTCCACTTGTCGTAGACCGGGCGCGTGATCTTGACGAACGCCTCGCGCTCGGCGGGCGTGAGCTCGGTGATGGTGACGCCCATGGCGGCGATCTCCTTGAGCAGCGGCTGGCCCGCTTCGGCCAGCCCCTTGCGGGCGATGGCGATTTCTTCCTTGCCGGCTTCCAGGGCGGCCTGGCGCACGGCATCGCGGTCGGCTGGGGTCCAGGAGTTCCAGATCTCCTTGTTGACGACGAATACCAGCGGATCGGCCACATAGTGCCACATGGTCACGTACTTTTGCCCGACGTTCTGCAGCTTGGCGGCGGTGAAGATGCTCATCGGGTTTTCCTGCCCGTCCAC
>CAZGOL010000273.1:0-2447 GCA_964527755.1 uncultured Ottowia sp. | reverse complement strand
TCATGGTCGCCACCATCGCCTTCGGCATGGGCATCGACAAGCCCGACGTGCGCTTTGTGGCGCACGTGGATTTGCCCAAGAACATCGAGGGCTACTACCAGGAGACCGGCCGCGCCGGGCGCGACGGCGCGCCCGCCGACGCGTGGATGGCCTACGGCCTGCAAGACGTCGTCAACCAGCGCCGCATGATCGACGAGAGCCCCGCCGAAGAGGCCTTCAAGCAGGTCATGCGCGGCAAGCTGGACGCGCTGCTGGGGCTGGCCGAGGCCACCGGCTGCCGGCGCGAGCGCTTGCTGGGGTACTTTGGCGAACCTTATGCAGGGATCGCTGTCACCCCGTCCGAACCCGCAGGTGTCGCCGATGCGCCCGAGCCGCCGCCGGGCCGCCCCAAGGCGGCGAGCGTCCCCTCGGGGGGCAGCGCAGCAGGCGCAGCCGCGCAGCGTGGGGGCCACGTTTACTGCGGCGCCTGCGACAACTGCCTGCACCCGCCCGAGCTGTGGGACGCCACCGACTGCGCGCGCAAGCTCTTGTCCACCATCTACCGCGTGCACGAGATGAGCGGCATCGGCTTTGGCGCCGGCCACATCATGGACATCCTGCGCGGCAAGGCCACCGACAAGGTCGCGCAGCACGGCCACGCGCAGATCAGCACCTTCGGCCTCGGCGCCGAGTTCAGCGAAGCGCAACTGCGCAGCGTGCTGCGCCAGCTCATCGCGCAGGGCGCCGTGCAGGTCGATGCTCAGGCCTTCAACACGCTCAAGCTGCTGGGGTCGGCGCGCCCCATCCTCAAGGGCGAACACGCCGTGCGCCTGCGCGCCGCCACCGCCGGCCAGGGCGCCACCCAGCGCCCGCGCCGCCCGCGCGTCGGTGCCGGCGCCGCACCCCCGGCCGCCGCCGGCCTGGACAGCGCCGCCCAGCAGCGCTTTGCCGCGCTCAAGGCCTGGCGCGGCGAAGTGGCGCGCGAGCACAACTTGCCCGCCTACGTGATCTTCCACGACGCCACCCTGGCGGCCGTGGCCGAGCGCGCGCCCCAAACCCTGGCCGAGCTGCAGGGCATCAGCGGCATCGGCGCGACCAAGCTCGAGCGCTATGGCGCCGAGGTGCTGCGCGTCAGCCTCGGGGCACGCTGAAGCCATCCGCCCAAAAAGACCCAAATGGGGTATATTGGCCTCAATCGTCCCGGAGCTTGATCATGACCGCTGCCTTGGCCCACGCCCCCACCGTCGTCGATGCGCTGGCGCGCACCCCGGCGTCGGACGTCAAGAAACTCGGCTGGCGCGGCGTGATGCGCCAGGTCGGCCGCGTTGGCACGGTGGTGGTCACCCACCACGACCGCCCCGAGGCCGTGATCCTGTCCACCGACGAATATCAGCGTCTGGTGCAGGCCGCCGCCGCCGCCCAATCCCGCCAGGACGACGCGCTGGCCACGCTGCGCCGCCAGTTCGACGAGCGCCTGGCCGCGCTGGCCGCCCCCGACGCCGGCGCGCGTCTGCGAGACGTGTTCGGGCACGCGGTGGTGCTGGACGGGCAGGTGCGCGCCGGCCAGTCGCACTGAATGCAACCCGTCCAGTTGCTGCATATTTGATAGCTTCTGCGGCCTGATCGACGGCCGCAGCGACCGGTTTTCGTCTTCATGTCGCGCCCCGTTCTTTATGTGCTGGCCGGCGTCAACGGTGCGGGCAAGAGTTCGATCGGCGGGCACCTGCTCGCGCGCGCCGGCCTGGCGTGGTTCAACCCGGATGCGTTCGCGCGCGAGCTGGTGGCGGCCACCGGCTGCGCGCAAACGGCGGCCAACGCCGCGGCCTGGACGGAGGGCATGCGCCGGCTGGATGCGGCCGTTGCCCGAGGCCAGAGTCATGCCTTCGAAACCACGCTGGGCGGCCGCAGCGTGCCCGCCCGGCTGCTCGCGGCCAGCCGCACGCACGACGTGCTGGTGTGGTTTTGCGGGCTCGACTCGCCCGAGCGGCACATCGAGCGCGTGCGCGCCCGCGTGGCCGTCGGCGGTCACGACATCCCCGAGGCCAAGATCCGCGAGCGCTGGCGCAGCGCCATCGTCAACCTGATCGCCTTGCTGCCCGACATGGCTGCCGTGCGCGTGTTCGACAACAGCGTCGGCGTGGCGCCGGGCGAGGGGGTGCCCGATCCCGCACTCATCGCGGTGTTTCGGCACGGGCGCCTGCAGTGGCCCGCCGCCGGCGACGGCGCGCAACTGGCCCGCACGCCCGACTGGGCCAAGCCGCTGCTGGAGGCTGGGCTGGCCGACCAGTCCTGATGGGCCGCCTGGCGTGAACGCCTGGCCTTGCGCCACGCGCCAGCGGCGGGTGCCTGCCGCGCGTTTCAGGCCGGCACGGCTTCGGCCGGCTCGGCCACGCGGGCGGGCTTGCCGGCCATCGGCAGCGGCTCGAAGCGCGCGGTGAAGAAGCGCAGGAACGCGGGCTCGTACACCA
>CAZGOL010000272.1:0-2464 GCA_964527755.1 uncultured Ottowia sp. | reverse complement strand
AGCAGCCCGGCCACGTCGCGCGGCTCCAAGTCGGGGTGGGCCGCGCCAAAGGCCTCGGCCACGGCCTCGTTTTCGTCGGTCAACAGACTGCAGGTGGCATACACCAGCCGCCCGCCGGGTTTGAGCAGGCGCGCCGCGCTTTGCAAGATGGCCTGTTGCTTGGCGGCCAGCTCCTGCACGTCCTGCGGTGTTTGCCGCCACTTCAAGTCGGGGTTGCGCCGCAGCGTGCCCAGGCCCGAGCAAGGCGCGTCGACCAGCACGCGATCCAGCTTGCCGGCCAGGCGCTTGATGCGCTCGTCGCGCTCGTGCGCGATGGCCACCGGGTGCACGTTGGACAGGCCGCTGCGCGCCAGGCGCGGCTTGAGCTTGTCGAGCCGATGCGTCGAAACGTCGAAGGCGTACAGCCGCCCGGTGTTGCGCATGGCCGCGCCAATGGCCAGGGTCTTGCCGCCCGCGCCGGCGCAAAAGTCGGCCACCATCTCGCCGCGCCGCGCATCCAGCAGCAGGGCCAGCAGCTGCGAGCCCTCGTCCTGCACCTCCACCGCGCCGCGCATGAAGGCCGCGGTCTTTTGCAGCGCCGGCTTGCCCTGCACGCGCAGGCCCCAGGGCGAGTGCGGTGTGGGCGTCGAATCGACGCCTTGCGCCTTCAGCTCTTGCACCGCCTGTTCCCGTTTTTGAAGCAGCGTGTTGACGCGCAAATCCAGCGGCGCGCCCTGCAGCAGCGCCTGCGCCAGCGCATCGAACTCACCGCCCACCTGCTGGCGCAGCGGCTCCACCAGCCAGGCCGGCAGGTTGTGGCGGCAGGCCTCGGGCAACTCGGCCACGGGGACGGCGTCGCAGGCGTCGAGCCAGCGCTTTTCATCATCGGCCAGCACCTGCTTGAGAAAGTCGCGCGGCGCGGCAAAACCCAGGATCGCCAGGCGTCGCTCGCGCGCGCCGCGGCCCGAGCGGGCCAGGTGCTCGTACAAGGGCTTGCGCCGCAGCACCGCATACGCCGTCTCGGCCAGCGTGGCCCGCTCGCGCGGGCCCAGGTTGCGGTGCTCGCGAAAAAAGTGCGACACCACGGCATCGGCCGGGTGGTCCAGGCGCAGCACGCGCAGCACCAGTTCACTGGCGGCTTCGAGCAGGGCTTTGGGGTGCATGGGCAGGCAGCGGTTGGGCCGATTGGTGCAAACAAGACAGGCGGTTTGCGCTTTCCCAGTCCGCCATGAAAGCTACAGTTTTGAAAGCAATTCGGCAATCGCTCGCGGGTAGATCAAATGCTCCTGCGTCAGCACCCGCGCCGCCAGCGCGTCGGCCGTATCGCCGGGCAGCACAGGCACCACGGCCTGGGCCAAGATGGCGCCGTGGTCCAGCTCGGCCGTGACCTGGTGCACGGTGGCCCCCGCCACGCGGCAGCCCATGTCGATGGCGCGCTGGTGCGTGTGCAGACCGGGGAATGCCGGCAGCAGGCTGGGGTGGATGTTGATGAGGCACCCGGTGTAGTGGGCCACAAAGGCGGGGGTGAGGATGCGCATGAAGCCGGCGAGCACGACCAGGGCGGGCTGGTGGCGATCCACCTCGGCCATCAGGGCAGTGTCGAAGGCCTCGCGGTTGGCAAAGGCCTTGTGATCGACCACGGCGGTGGCGATGCCGGCCTCGCGCGCGGTTTGCAAGCCCTTGGCGTCGGGGCGGTTGCTGATGACGGCGGCCACGCGCGCACCCAAGCGATCCGCCCAGCGCTGCTGCTGCGCCGCGCGCACGATGGCGGCCATGTTGCTGCCGGTGCCGGAGATCAGAATCACGATGTTCCTCATCCTGGCGGCGATTATCCTTGCCGCCATGACCGAACTGCGCCCCCTCACCCCGATCGAAGCGCGCGTGCTGGGCACGCTGATGGAAAAGGCCCGCACGGTGCCCGACACCTACCCGCTGTCGCTGAACGGGATCGTCACCGGTTGCAACCAGAAGACCAGCCGCGAGCCGGTGATGAACGTGGACGACGCGCAGGCGCAGGAGGCGCTGGACGCGCTGCGCCGCCTGGCCCTGGTGATCGAGTCGCAGGGCGGGCGCGTGACCAGGTACGAGCACAACACGCAGCGCGCCCTGGGCGTGCCCGAGCAGTCGGCCGTGCTGCTGGGCCTCCTGATGCTGTGCGGCCCGCAAACGGCCGCCGAGCTGCGTCTGAACGCCGAGCGCTGGTATCGCTTTGCCGACATCTCCTCGGTCGAAGGCTTTTTGAACGAGCTGGCGGAACGCGCGGCCGAAAAGGGCGGGCCGCTGACGCGGCTGCTGCCGCGCGCGCCGGGCGAGCGCGAGGCGCGCTGGGTGCATCTGCTGTGTGGCCCCGTCACTATGGATCCAATAGCTGGTTTGGCAGATCAGGCAAGCGCTGGCGGCCGAATCGACTCTCAATCCGAGCGCATCGCTCGGCTGGAGGCCGAGCTGGCGGCGCTGCAGGCCACGGTGGCCCGCCTGTGCGCCG
>CAZGOL010000271.1:0-2467 GCA_964527755.1 uncultured Ottowia sp. | reverse complement strand
AGGACGTGCGCTTTCTGACCGGCGTGGGCAACTACACCGACGACATCGTCCAGGCGAGCCAGAAATACGCGGTGTTCGTGCGTTCGCCGCACGCCCACGCCATCGTCAAGAAGGTCGACACCGCCGCCGCTTCGGCCATGCCCGGCGTGGCCCGCATCTTCACCGGCAAGGACATCGAGGGCAAGATGGGCGGGCTGCCCTGCGGCTGGCTGATCAGCAACCCCGATGGCAGCCCCATGAAGGAGCCGCCGCACCCGATCCTGGCCATCAACAAGGTGCGCTACGTGGGTGACCACGTGGCCATGGTCGTGGCCGACACGCTGCAGCAGGCCAAGGATGCGGCCGAGGCGGTCGAGGTCGACTACGACGTGCTGGCCCCCGTCATCGACATGCGCAAGGCCAGCCAGGGCCCGGCGCTGCACGACGAGGCGCCCGACAACCATTGCTACAAGTGGACGCTGGGCGACAAGGCCGCGGTCGACGCCGCCTTTGCCGGCGCCGCGCACGTGACCAAGATCGATCTGGTCAACAACCGGCTGATCCCCAACGCCATCGAGCCGCGCGCCGTCAACGCCAGCTACAACCGCGGCACCGACGAGTCGGTGCTGTACGTGTCCAACCAGAACCCGCACGTCGAGCGCCTCTTGATGACGGCCTTCGTGCTGCAGTGGCCCGAGCACAAGGTGCGCGTGATCGCGCCCGACGTGGGCGGCGGTTTCGGTTCCAAGATCTTCCTGTATGCCGAGGACGTGGCAGCCACCTGGGGCGCCAAGCAGCTCAATTGCGCCATCAAGTGGACGGCCGAGCGCAGCGAATCGTTTGTCAGCGACGCGCACGGGCGCGACCACATCACCCACGCCGAGATGGCGCTGGACAAGGACGGCAAGTTCCTGGCGCTGCGCGTGCACACGCACGCCAATTTGGGCGCCTACCTGTCGACCTTCGCCTCCAGCGTGCCCACCATCCTGTATGGCACGCTGCTGGCTGGCCAGTACAACACGCCGCAGATCTACGTGGAGGTCGACGGCTGGTTCACCAGCACGGCACCGGTCGATGCCTACCGCGGCGCCGGCCGGCCCGAGGCGGCCTACCTGATCGAGCGCCTGGCCACGCGCTGCGCGTGGGAACTGGGGCTGTCGCAGGATGAAATCCGCAAGCGCAACTTCGTCACCCAGTTTCCCTACCAGACGCCGGTGGCGCTGCAATACGACACGGGCGACTTCCACGCCTGCATGAACGAGGCGCAAAAACTGGCCGACGTGGCCGGCTACGAGGCGCGCAGGAAGGCCAGCGAGGCCAAGGGCCTGAAGCGCGGCATCGGCTACAGCAGCTACATCGAGGCCTGCGGCCTGGCGCCCAGCAACATCGCCGGCGCCCTGGGCGCGCGCGCCGGCCTGTTCGAGGCCGGCGAGGTGCGCGTGCACCCCACTGGCAGCGTCACCGTCTTCACGGGTTCGCACAGCCACGGCCAGGGGCACGAGACCACCTTTGCCCAACTGGTGGCGGCCCGGCTGGGGGTCGACCCGAGCCAGGTGGACATCGTGCACGGCGACACGGGGCGCATCCCGTTTGGCATGGGCACCTACGGCAGCCGCTCGCTGTCGGTGGGCGGCACCGCCATCATGAAAGCGCTGGACAAGATCGAGGCCAAGGCCAAGAAGATCGCCGCGCACCTGATGGAAGCCAGCGACTCCGACATCGAGTTCGCCAATGGCGAGTTCACCGTCAAGGGCACCGACAAGAAAATCCCCTTTGCCCAGGTGGCGCTGACGGCTTACGTTCCGCACAACTACCCGCTGGACAAGCTGGAGCCGGGCCTGAACGAAACCGCGTTCTACGACCCCACCAACTTCACCTACCCGGCCGGCACCTACATCTGCGAGGTCGAGGTCGATCCGGCGACGGGTGTGGTTTCGATCGACCGGTTCACCACGGTGGATGACTTCGGCGTCATCATCAACCCGATGATCGTCGAGGGCCAGGTGCATGGCGGCGTGGCGCAGGGCATCGGTCAGGCGCTGCTCGAGCATGGCGTGTACGACCCCGATTCGGGCCAGTTGCTCACCGGCAGTTTTGGCGACTACGCGATGCCGCGGGCTCTCAACTTCCCCACGCTCAAGCTCGGCCACGTGTGCACGCCCTGCACGCACAACCCCATCGGCAGCAAGGGCTGCGGCGAGGCGGGGGCGATCGGATCGCCGCCGGCCGTGATCAACGCCGTGCTCGACGCCCTGGCACCGCTGGGCGTGAAGGACCTCGACATGCCCGCCACGCCCAACCGCGTGTGGCAGGCCATTCAAAACGCCAAGGCCTGAAAGGAGCCCACTCATGTACGCATTCACCTATGAGCGCCCTGCGACCCAGGCCGACGCCGCCAAGCTCGCCAAGGCTGGCGGCAAACCGCTGGCCGGCGGGCAGACCCTGCTGGCCTCGATGAAGCTGCGCCTGGCCGCGCCCGAGCAACTGG
>CAZGOL010000270.1:818-2480 GCA_964527755.1 uncultured Ottowia sp. | reverse complement strand
GCACCGGCACCGGCACCGGCACCGGCACCGGCACCGGCACCGGCACCGGCACCGGCACCGGCACCGGTGGACGATTCCTGCTTCGGGCCTGGCATGTCGGAGGTGGTTCAAGGCCTGCAGCTGCGATCGGTCAACACCACCGGCATTCAGCCGCACAACTGCCGTCTGGTAGGTGCTTCCGAGGGCGCGCCCACCGAGCCCGGCAAGCGGGCCGTCCGGATCAGCCTGAAGCCAGGCGACTGCGGAGGCAACGAGGGCTACGACGACTGCGCGAACGACCGCGCGCGCTTTGAACTGAGCGAAACCCTGCTGGGCCCCACCCACGGTCAGAAGCTGGTGCGCGCCTTCCGCGTCTACCTGCCCACGCAGGAACGCCTGCGCCCCAAGGGCGGCAACATCATGTTCCTGAGCCAACTCAACTTCGGCGACAGCAACTCGTTTGGAACCCTGGCGTTTCTCGAAGTGGGTGAGGACGGCAATCTGTACGTGCGCATCCAGAAGGGCTTCACCTGGGAGGTGCAGAACATCTTTCCGGCCTACCAGAATCCCTACGATCGATGGATTGCCGTGCGCTACGAAATCGACTCCACCACGGCGCCCACAGGCTCGTTCAAGGTCTACGTGGACGGTAAACTGATCGTCCACGAAACCCGCCCGACGGTCCCCAGCGTGCAGGGCCTGAACTACCTGCGCGTCGGCATCTACAACGCATTTCTGTCGCAGGCCACGCAACCCTATGCCGAGCAGGTGGTCTTCTACGACCAGATCACCGACCGTTGAGCGCAACCCGGCGCGGCCTCGACGCCGGGCCCTCAGGCCGGCAGGCGAGCGCGCACGTTGGCGGCATCGAAGGGACCGGGCTCGGCGATCAGCTTGCGCGCCGCTTCCACCTGGTCCCAGGTGTTCCACAACAGCACGCCGCGCACCCGGCCCGCGTCCAGGTAGTACACCACGCCTTCGCGGTACAGCGTGACCCATTGCTCCACCGTTTCCAGTCGCGCGTCCAGCGTGCCCACCGCCTCGTAGCCTAGATCGAACAGGTCGGAGTAGAAGTAGGGCAGCTCGTCATAGGGCGCGTCCTGCCCCGCCATGCATCGGCCGGCGTGTTCGCCCATGGTGAGGGCCGCGTTCTCGTGCTCCACTCGCAGGCGCTGGTAGTCGTCCAGCGTGCGCAGGTAGATGAAACCCTCGCCAAAGCGCAGGGTGCGCGCCGCGCCCCCGGTGGCCAGCAGCAGCTTGCTGTAGCGTCAGGTGTTGCCGGCGTCGTCGCGCATGGTGTGCGCCGCGCGGCCGATGGCCACCGCGCGCCGCCCCAGCTGCACGGTGGCCCGGGCGTCCTGGATGGGGCGCCAGAAGTCGGCCTCCTGGCCGTCCTTCCACAAGGACTTGGACAGCGGCGGGCGGTCATAGGGCGGGTGGGTTTCGTCGCCCAGCAGGGCGATGCTGGCTTGGGGCGCGGCCTGGCGCAGCGCCACGGCGCCGGCCGCGCCGGCCATGCCGGCGCCGATGATGAGATGGTCGAAGCGGTGTTCCATGGCGCGCCCCCTGCAGTCCTGTGTGTCATTGGATGCTACGCAGGGGCTTGGGCGTTCCCGTCGCCGGGGCCGGGGCGTTCCCGTCGCCGGGGCCGGGGCGTTCCCGTCGCCGGGGCCGGGGCGTTCC
>CAZGOL010000270.1:0-718 GCA_964527755.1 uncultured Ottowia sp. | reverse complement strand
CGTCGCCGGGGCCGGGCAACCCTGATCGCGGCGCGGGTCATGGCCTGGGCATGAAACCCAGGATTTTTGAATCGAACAGGCCGTTGGCGCTTGTCCAGAGAGTGCAATCAGCTATCAAGATAATATCAACTCAAGCTCAGGATCACCGGCGTGTGGTCGCTGGGTTTGGGCCACTTGCGCGGCGTGCGGTCGATGGCGCAGGCGCTCACCTGCGGCAGCAGTGGGCTGCTCACCAGGATGTGGTCGATGCGCAGGCCGCGGTTTTTCTGGTAGCCCAGCATGCGGTAGTCCCACCACGAAAAGCTCTTGTCGGGCTGCTCGAACAGACGAAACGAATCGACCAGCCCCAGGCCCAGCAGCGCCTGGAAGTGCCCGCGCTCCTCGTCGGTGTGCAAGATGGTGCCCGCCAGTCCCACGGGGTCAAAGCTGTCGCGGTCCTCGGGCACGATGTTGAAGTCACCCACCAGCACCAGGCGCGGGTGCGCCGCGAGCTCTTCGCGCAGGTGATCGCGCAGCGCACGCAGCCAGCTCATCTTGTAGTCGAACTTGTCCGTGCCCGGCGCCTGGCCGTTGACGAAGTAGCCGTTGACCAGGCGCAGCGGCCCGCCGGGCGCGTCGAGCGTGGCGCTGATCAGGCGGGCGTTGTCGTCGGCAAAGCCGGCGATGTTGCGCGCCACGTCCCGGGCCGCCAGCGGCGTGCGCGTGAGCAGCGCCACGC
>CAZGOL010000269.1:0-2480 GCA_964527755.1 uncultured Ottowia sp. | reverse complement strand
TTGTTGTGCGACCAGATGCCGATGCGCTCGCCCGGCGCCAGCCCCAGGCCCAGCAGCGCGCTGGCCAGGCGGTTGGCCTCGGCCTGCAGCTGGCGATAGCTGAAGCGCCGACCCTGGTGCACCACCACCAGCGCCTCGCGCCCGGGAAAGCGCGCCACCATGTCGTCGAAGAAGGCGCCAATGGTCTGCTCGATCAGCGGCGGCGCCTGCGCTCCGCGGGCTTGACTTTCGGTCGTTGGGCTGGTCGTCACGTCGGTCTCCTGCATAAGGGGCGCTGCCGTGCAGCGGGGGTTGCGCACTCCGGCCGCCGGACGACGGCAAGCATAGTCTGGTTCGCGACCCGCGTGTTGTCGCCCCGATTGCAATGGCGCCGGCACCGGACGCCGACCGCGCGTCCGGCGCGCACCCCGACGGCCTTCGTGCGAACCACCGTGCAGGCGCGTGCCGGACGCGACCCGGAAGCGGCGCCTGCACTCGGTCCGGCTCCGACGGCTCTATCGAGCGTGCCGCACCCGCATGGGCACAGATCCCGTTTTTCATGATCAAATCAAGTCTCAACCCTTGCACAATGCGCCGCATAGGCTATCAAATTGATATCGTTCATCCAACACCGGGCACCCACTCCACGCCATGATTTCCCTCTCCCGCTCTCTCTTCACTCCCGAGCACGATGCCTTTCGCGACCAGGTCCGCCGCTTTTGCGAAAGCGAAATTGCCCCGCACCACGCCGCCTGGGAGGAAGCCCACGGCGTGCCGCGCGAGCTGTGGCGGCGCGCCGGCGAGCTGGGCCTGCTGGGCTGCTGGCTGCCGGAGGCGCTGGGCGGCCACGGGGCCGATCTGCTGTTCGACATGATCGTGGCCGAGGAGGTGGGCCGCATCGGCGCCACCGGCCCCGGCTTTGCCCTGCACTCCGTCATCGTCATGCCCTATCTCTCGGCACGGGCCACGCCGGCGCTGCGGCAGGCGTTGCTGCCGGCCATGGTGCGCGGCGAGATGATCGGCGCCATCGCCATGACCGAACCGGGCGCCGGCAGCGACCTGGCGGGCATGCGCACACAGGCGCGGCGCGATGGGGATCACTACATCCTCAGCGGCCAGAAGACCTTCATCACCAACGGCCACAACGCCGACGTGATCGTGGTGGCCTGCAAGACCGAGCCCGACCAGGGCGCGCGCGGCGTGTCGCTGCTGGTGGTCACCGAGGGCATGGCCGGCTTCACGCGCGGACGCAACCTGCGCAAGATCGGCCAGCACGCGCAGGACACGGCCGAGCTGTTTTTCGACCACGTGCGCGTGCCAGTCGACCACCTGCTGGGCGAGGAGGGCCAGGGCTTCAAGTACCTGATGCAAAACTTGCCACAGGAGCGCCTCTTGATCAGCGTGCAGTGCCAGGCGCGCGCCGAGGCAGCATTCGGCTGGACCGTGCAATACGTGCAGGAGCGCCAGGCCTTCAGGCAGCGTCTGGCCGACTTTCAGAACACCCGCTTCAAGCTGGGCGCGCTGGCCGCCGACCTGGCCGCCGGCCGCGCTTATTGCGACCAGTTGCTGGCCCGCCACCTCGCCGGCGAGCTGGATGCCGTGGGCGCCGCCGCCGGCAAGCTGTGGCACAGCGAACTGCTGGGCCGCGTGACCGACGAGTGCCTGCAGCTCTTTGGCGGCTACGGCTACATGCACGAATACCCGATCGCGCGCGCCTGGACCGACGCCCGCATCGAGCGCATCTACGGTGGCACCTCCGAAATCATGAAGGAGATCGTCGCGCGCGAGCTGCTCGATCGACAACATCGTTGAGCCGCGGCTGACTGCGCCATCGACCGGTGCGCCCAGCGTGCTGCCCCCGCTTGCGCGTCAGAGGTCGAGGACGGACCCCGCGCCGAACAGGGTGGCGATGCCCAGCAACGCGAAAACCGCCGCCGCGATCGAGTGCACCAGCTTCATCGGGATCTTTCCGGCAAGCCTGTCCCCCACGAACACCGCCGGCACATCGGCAATCAGCATCCCGAGCGTGGTGCCGACGATCACCAGCAACGGCGTTGCGTAGTGCGCTGCCAGGGCGACAGTGGCGATCTGCGTCTTGTCGCCCATCTCGGCCAGAAAGAAGGTGACGAGCGTGGCGCCGAACACGCCCAGGCGCCGGGCAACCTGCGACTCCTCCTCTTCGATCTTGTCTGGAATCAGCGTCCAGATGGCCATGACGAGAAACGACAGCCCCAGCACCCAGCGCAGGATGTCCGGACTCACCACCGCCGTGATCCACGCCCCCACCGCACCGGCCAGGCCGTGGTTGATGCTGGTCGCCACCAGAATGCCAAGGATGATCGGCACCGGCTTCTTGAAGCGGGCGGCCAGGATGAAGGCGAGGAGTTGGGTCTTGTCGCCGATCTCCGCGAGGGCGACGACACCGGTCGAGACGAGGAGCGCTTCCATGATTGTTCCAGGGCCGGATGACGGACGATTGACCACCATGCATCCCCGGCCAG
>CAZGOL010000268.1:0-2525 GCA_964527755.1 uncultured Ottowia sp. | reverse complement strand
AGGTGGTGCATCAAGCCGTAGAACACATGGTTGCAGACGAAGGTGCCGGCGGTTTGCGACACCTCCACGGCAATGCCGGCGCGCTGAATGGCCGCATACATGGCCTTGATGGGCAGGCGCGTGAAATACGCCGCCGGCGCGCGCGCGATCACCGGCAGGTCGATCGGCTGGGCCCCGGCGTTGTCGGCGATGCGCGCGTCATCCACGTTGATGGCCACGCGCTCGAGCGACAACGCGCCACGACTGGCCGCCAGACCAAGGCAAACCACCAGCACCGGCCGGTGCTCGGCCAGCAGCGCGCGCAGCCGATCCAGCGAGGTGCCAAACTGCGTCGGCAACTGCGCCGCGACGATCAGATGGCCGGCAATGCGGCGGCGCTGCAGTGCGTGCGCGACCAGCCAGCTCGGGTTGAGCGCATCCCCGCCGAAGGGGTCAAACCCGGTGACGAGCACGACGTCACGCAAACCAGCCTTTTTTGATGCACGCGAGTTGGGTGCGGGCGTTACCATCGCGCCAATTTAGCGCAAGACGCACCCGCAGGAGCATGCGATGAGATGGGAAGGTGAACGCGAATCGAGCAACGTGGAAGACCGCCGCGATGGCGGCGGCGGCGGTTTTGGCATTGGCGGGCGTGGCATCGGCATCGGTACCATCGCCGTGGCGCTGCTGGCCTGGGGCGTGTTCGGCATCAACCCGCTCACCACCATCGGGGTGCTGTCGGGCGGTGGCGCACCCGCGCCGGTGCAGCAGGGGCCGGCCCACGCGCCGCCGGCCAACGACAAGAACGCGGCGTTCGTGTCGGTGGTGCTGGCGTCGACCGAGGATGTGTGGAGCCAGATCTTCCAGCAGGCCGGCCAGCGCTACGCGGCGCCCAGGCTGGTGCTGTACCGCGGTGCCACGCCCACCGCCTGCGGCACCGGCCAGTCGGCGATGGGGCCGTTTTACTGCCCGGGTGACCAGAAGGTGTACCTGGACATGGACTTCTTCGACACCATGACGCGCCAGCTGGGCGCACCGGGCGAGTTCGCGCGCGCGTACGTGGTGGCGCACGAGGTGGGCCACCACGTGCAGAACCTGCAGGGCATCACGGGCAAGGTGGACAGCATGCGCGGGCGCATCAGCGAGGCGCAGCAAAACGCCCTCTCGGTGCGCCTGGAGCTGCAGGCCGACTGCTACGCCGGCATCTGGGCCAACCGCTCGCAGCAGGCCAGGAACTGGCTGGACGCCGGCGACATCCAGTCGGCGATCAACGCCGCCCAGCAGATCGGCGACGACACGCTGCAAAAGCGCAGTCGCGGCTACGCCGTGCCCGACAGCTTCACCCACGGCTCCAGCGCGCAGCGCGTGCGCTGGTTCTCGCAGGGTTTCAAGAGCGGCAGCGTGCAAAGCTGCGACACCTTCAACGCGCAGGGCCTTTGAGCGGACCCTGCCGCGGACGGGTTGTACGCCCGCCCGGGCGACGACAGCCCCGCGATGCGACAATACGGGGTTGATGACGACGACGAATTACGCGGACCTCGCGCTGGCCGAACCCCTCAAGCGCGCCGTGGCCGACATGGGCTACGAGACCATGACCCCCATCCAGGCGCAGGCCATTCCGGTGGTGCTGGCGGGGCAAGACGTAATGGGCGCCGCGCAGACCGGCACCGGCAAGACGGCGGCGTTTTCGCTGCCGCTGTTGCAGCGCCTGCTCAAGCACGAAACCGCTTCGCTCTCGCCGGCGCGCCACCCGGTGCGCGCGCTGGTGCTGCTGCCCACGCGCGAGCTGGCGGTGCAGGTGGCCGACCAGGTCAAGCAGTACGCCAAATACACCCAGCTGCGCAGCGCCGTCGTCTTTGGCGGCATGGACATGAAACCCCAGGTGGCCGAGCTGCGCCAGGGCGTGGAGGTGCTGGTGGCCACGCCGGGGCGCCTGCTGGACCACATCGAGGCCAAGACCGCGGTGCTGAACCAGGTCGAATATGTGGTGCTGGACGAGGCCGACCGCATGCTGGACATCGGCTTCCTGCCCGACCTGCAGCGCATCCTCTCGTACCTGCCGCGCGAGCGCACCACGCTGCTGTTTTCGGCCACTTTCTCGCCCGAAATCCGGCGCCTGGCCGAGAGCTACCTGCACAACCCGATCACGATCGAGGTGGCACGGCCCAACGCCACCGCCGCCACGGTCGACCAGCATTTTTTCCTGGTCGACGAGGACGACAAGCGCCGCGCCATCCGACAGGTGCTCAAGGACAAGCAGCTGCGCCAGGCCTTCGTGTTCTGCAACAGCAAGCTGGGCACGGCGCGGCTGGCGCGCGCGCTGGAGCGCGACGGCCTGAAGACCACCGCCCTGCACGGCGACAAGAGCCAGGACGAGCGCCTGAAGTCGCTGGAGGCGTTCAAGCAGGGCGAGGTCGATCTGCTGGTGGCCACCGACGTGGCCGCGCGCGGGCTGGACATCAAGGACGTGCCGGCCGTCTTCAACTTCGATGTGCCGTTCAACCCCGAGGACTACGTGCACCGCATCGGCCGCACCGGCCGTGCCG
>CAZGOL010000267.1:0-2535 GCA_964527755.1 uncultured Ottowia sp. | reverse complement strand
GACCCAGCTGGTCAGTTGCGGGTCGTGGGTGGGGTTGAGGAGGGACATGGCGGGCCTCGTGGGGGTGGGGTTCAATTGCTGGACGCGAGCATAGCCGCAAGCGCGTTTCCTGCGGTCAGCGCGGGTTGTCGGCGCGCCAGGGCGCAAAGCGCTCGCTGGCCCGGTTGAGCCAGGGCAGGGCGTGGCTTGCCGTGAGCCAGGCAATGCCGAAGGCGGTGAGCGCAGTGGCTTCGCCGTACAGCACCAGACGCGGCATGGCCTGCAGCCAGGCATCGCCCAGCAGCGCATTCAGCGCGAGCACGGCAATCGACAGCATGATGGCCGCGCCGCACAGCGCATAGAGCGTGGCGCGGCGCAGGGCCTGGGTGTGCTGCTTGGCGCGTGCCCGGCGAAAGAAGACGAGGCAGAACCACGCCAGGATCAGGAACATGACCGAGGCCGACAGCCCGTGCATCCACGGCCAGGGGACGGCGTAGCGCCCGCACGTGCAGGGAAAAAGCGCCACGCCCAGGGCCGCCACGGCCGCGCCCTTGCTCAAGGTCATTTCGGTGCGGGAGCGCCCGTTGTAGGCCAGCAGCAGCGCCGTGATGGCAAACAGGAAACCGACCAACACACTCTGCGCCGCCCCGCCCTCGTGGTACGCGGCGCTGATGGATGCGATGGGCCCGGGCGACAACGCGCTGGTGAGCGGTGCCAGGCCCAGCGCCACACCGCCGACGATCAGCTTGATCGTTCGGTGGTCGATCTCCTGGTGAAAGCCAAAGTGCGCCATGACCGCGCTCCGGGTGGGCAGCGACGCATTGTGCGCGTGTGGGGTACGCCACGGCGGCGGGCGGTGCGATTGCGGGTTTTCCCTTGACAACGCTGCACAAGCATTCGATAATTGAAAGCTCGCGCGAAAACGCACGCTTTTTGCGCAGATTTGTAGAGACCGCATCTTCCTTCTCGCCCTTGGCCGCCCGATTTTTGGGCCGGCTTGCACGAACCAAGGCAATGGCGCGCATTGCGCGTCGGCTGGTTCCTCAAAGGCTGCGATCACCCGCAGGTGATCACACGCCACGCTGTCGGATGGTGGGTGTCGATTCATGAAACCCGGCGCGCGCGCCTTCGATCTGGCGCGCGATCCACCGACAAGCACGGGCTGCGCCGTGCCTGCGAGAAAGTCATTGTCATCATGACCTCTTTTGAGGAAAGCAGCGCCATGGCGCTGGATATCGCCGCGCCCGAAGCCGTTCAGGTCGAGGCCGCCCCCAACCCCTTTGCCGCCCTGGGCCTGGCGCCTGAGCTGCTGGCCGCCATCGGCGACCTGGGCTACAGCCAGCCCACCACCGTGCAGCAGCGCGCCATCCCGCTGGCGCTGACGCAGGGCGCCGGCAATATCAACGACCTGATGGTCAGCAGCCAGACCGGCAGCGGCAAGACCGCCGCCTTCCTGCTGCCGGTGCTGCACACCCTGCTCGGCATGCGGCACGAGGCTGCCGCGCGCGACAAGGCCGCCTGGGACGCCAAGGTGGCCGAGGCCCTGGCCAAGGGCGGGGCTGCGCCCAAGAAGCCGCGCCGCCACAACCCGACCGACCCGCGCCGCTTCAAGCCCGCCACGCCCGGCGCCCTGGTGCTGGCGCCCACGCGCGAGCTGGCGCAGCAGGTGGCGCGTGACGCCATCGATTTGGTGCGCCATTGCCGCAACCTGCGCATCGCCAACGTAGTGGGCGGCATGCCCTACCGTGAGCAGATCGCGCAACTGCAAAACGCTTCGCTGGTGGTGGCCACCCCCGGCCGCCTGCTCGACTTGGCCAGCAGCGGCCAGATCGTGCTCGACCAGGTGCGCTTTCTCGTGGTCGACGAGGCCGACCGCATGCTGGACCTGGGCTTTGCCGACGCGCTGGCCGAGATCCATCAGCTGACCGCGCAGCGCCAGCAGACCATGATGTTCTCGGCCACCTTTGCCGCGCCCATTCAGCAACTGGCCATGCGCGTGATGCGCGAGGGCGGCGCGCACGTCAAGAAGCTGCAGATCGACACGCCCCAGCAAAGCCAGGCCAACATCCGCCAGGAGCTGTATTGGGCCGACCAGCCCGATCACAAGCGTGCGCTGCTGGACTACTGGCTGCGCGATCCCAGCATCGACCAGGCCATCGTGTTTGCCTGCACGCAGATCGAGTGCGACAACCTGGCGGCCGACCTGCAGCAAACCGGCTTTGCCGCCGTGGCGCTGCACGGCGCGCTCAGCCAGTCGCTGCGCAATCGCCGCCTGAAGGCGCTGCGCGACGGCAAGGTGCAGATCCTGGTGGCCACCGACGTGGCCGCGCGTGGCATCGACGTGCCCACCATCACCCACGTCATCAACTTCGGCCTGCCCATGAAGGCCGAGGACTACACCCACCGCATCGGCCGCACCGGCCGCGCCGGGCGCGAGGGCCTGGCGGTGACGCTGGCCGAAATCCGCGACCGCCGCCGCCTGGCCGACATCGAGGCGCACACGCGCCAGCCCTTCAATGCGCTGACGATCGACGGCCTGGAGCCGACGCGCCACTT
>CAZGOL010000266.1:0-2552 GCA_964527755.1 uncultured Ottowia sp. | reverse complement strand
TGCATGTTGCGCACCAGGGGCACGCTGGGCGTGCCGCAAAACAGACCCACGTCGATGCCGTTGACACCGAAGCGCACGCCCTCGGCAGCCACCGCCAGGTCGCACTGCGCCACCAGCTGGCAACCGGCCGCGGCCGCCACGCCCTGCACGCGCGCGATCACCGGCACCGGCAGCCTGAGCAGCGACACCATCATCCGGCTGCACTGGCCGAACAGCCCCTGGTAGTAATCCATGCGCGGGTTGGCCTTCATCTGCTTCAAGTCGTGCCCGGCACAAAAGGCCTTGCCCTCCGCCGCGATCAGCAGCACCCGTGCGGCCGGATCGGCGGCAACCAGGTCGATCAGGCGCTGCAACTCGGCCAGCACCGCCTCGCTGAGCACGTTGAAGGCCTTGGGCTGGTTCAGGGTCAGGCGATGCACGCCGCGCGCATCGCGCTGGTGCAGCACGGGTGCATCGTTGGCTGCGGCATTGGGTGTGGTCATGATGGGTTCACCTTTCGTCCAAAAGGCTCCGCCGATGTCTCGTCAACTATCATGATGATAGCGCCTCTGGCAAGACAGACAAGCGCTGGAGCCGGTTTTCAATCAAAACATCAGGTCATACGTCGGCCAGTACCCGCACATGCGCCTCCACGCTGTTGGCCAGCGCCCGCAGGTTGTAGCCGCCCTCCAGGCAACTCACGATGCGGCCCTGGGCATGACGTGCGGCCACCTCCTTGATGCGCTCGGTGATCCAGCGGTAGTCGCTCTCGGTCAGGCCAAGTTGCCCCATGTCGTCGTCGCGGTGCGCGTCGAAGCCGGCGCTCACCAAAATCAGCTGGGGCCGGTGCGCCTCGAGGCGGGGCATCCACATCAGGTCCACCAGCTCGCGGATCTCCATGCCGCGCGTGTAGGCCGGCACCGGGCAGTTGAGCAGGTTGGCGTCGGCGTGGCGCGCACCGCCGTCGGGGTAGAACGGGTGTTGGTAAAAGCTCGCCATCAGGATGCGCTGGTCGCCATGCACGATGTCCTCGGTGCCGTTGCCGTGGTGCACGTCGAAGTCGATGATCGCCACACGCTCCAGACCATGGCGCTCGCAGGCGTATTTGGCCGCGATCGCCACGTTGCTGAAAAAGCAAAAACCCATCGCCTGGTCGCGCGTGGCGTGATGGCCGGGCGGGCGCGTGGCGCAAAACGCATTCTCCAGCTCGCCGCCCAGCACGGCGTCCACCGCGTCGATGGCCGCACCCGCCGACAGCAGCGCGGCACGCCAAGTGTGACTGTTCATCGAGGTGTCGGGGTCCAGCGAGAACGAATCCGGGCCGCCGGCGGCCACCTCCTCGATCAGGATTTCGCTCAGGCCGCGCAGCGCCGCCACATGGCGGCGGCCGTGCGCCAGCAGCAGTTCGCCCATGGAGGCGGGGTTGGGCTGGCGGCGCTCCAGCACGTCGGCCACGCCGGTGATCAGCAGCCGGTCTTCGATCGCGTCGAGGCGCTGCGGACACTCCGGGTGCCCGGCGCCCATGTCGTGCAGACGGCAGTCGGGATGCACGAAATAACCGGTTCGTCCCAAAGTCGTCTCCTCGTGGCTCCGAAAACGCCTCGATTTTCAGTTACCTTCGCCGGATGGACCCAAGAGCAAAAATCAAGGCCGTGCTGGATCAGCTTAACACGGTGATGGCCGGCAAGCCCACGCAGGTGCAGGAGGGCGTGGCCTGTCTGCTGGCCGGCGGACACCTGCTGATCGAGGACGTGCCCGGCGTGGGCAAGACCACCCTGGCGCACGCGCTGGCACGCAGCTTCGGCCTGGCGTTCGCGCGCGTGCAGTTCACGGCCGACCTGATGCCCAGCGACCTGACCGGCGTGTCGGTGTACGACCGCGGCCAGGAAGCCTTCGTGTTCCATCCCGGGCCGGTGTTCACCCAGGTGCTGCTGGCCGACGAGATCAACCGCGCCAGCCCCAAGACGCAGAGCGCGCTGCTGGAGGCGATGGAAGAGCGCCAGGTCACGGTCGAGGGCCAGACGCGCCCGCTGCCGCGGCCCTTTTTCGTGATCGCCACGCAAAACCCGCACGACCAGCTGGGCACCTACGCGCTGCCCGAATCGCAGCTCGACCGCTTCCTGATGCGCATCTCGCTGGGCTACCCCGAGCGTCGCGCCGAGCGCGAACTGCTGACCGGCCAGGATCGGCGCGAGCGGCTGGAAGCACTGCCCACCGTACTGACGGCCGATGACCTGCAGCAGCTGCAGCGGGCGCTCGAGCGCATTCACGTGGCCGAGCCACTGCTCGACTACGTGCAGGACCTGGTGGCGGCGACGCGCTCGGGACGCTGGTTTCTTCAGGGCCTGTCGCCGCGCGCGGGCATCGCGCTGCTGCGCGTCGCACGCGCCCAGGCGCTGATGGCCGGGCGCGACTACGTGGCGCCCGACGACGTGCAGGCCGTCCTGCCGCCCTGCACGGCGCACCGGCTGGTGCCCGTGGGTGACGCGGGGCGTGGTGCCATTGAGCAGGTGCGTGCCATGATCGACGCGGTGCCACTGCCTTGATGCGTGCACCCGCACCACCGGCATCAC
>CAZGOL010000265.1:0-2556 GCA_964527755.1 uncultured Ottowia sp. | reverse complement strand
TGTGGGAGCACGCCTACTACATCGACTACCGCAACGCGCGGCCCAAGTTCGTCGAGGCATTTTTCGACAAGCTGGTGAACTGGGACTTCGCCGCCAAGAATTTCGGCTGAACGCGACCGCCGCAGACCAGGGCCTGCAGCCGCCGTCCGGCGGCTTTTCTCATTGGCGGCAGGCGGCACGACCAGGGCGAATTCGCCGATACCGGGCAGGATGTGGCCATGCAGCCGACAGTCGGTGACGACGACATCGAGCGGCTGTACCGTCAGCTGAAAGCGTATGGGCGGGTCGTCCGGCAGGACCGGCGCCTGTCCGATCCGCAGGTTGATACGGTGACCGTGCGCAGTCCGCTGTGCGGCAGCGAGCTGACGCTCGATGCCGTCATCGCGGGCGATCGGGTTCAACGGCTTGGGTGGGCCGTGCGGGCCTGTTCGCTGGGGCAGGCAACGACGGGCATCGTCGTCGCGCATCAAGGCGAGTTGCAAGCGCGCGATGTGCACGCGATCGGCGTGCAGCTCGAATCGATCCTCAAGGGCGAGGCACGCACCAGCGACTGGCCTGAACTGCAGCTCTTCGCGTTCGCGCAGGATATTCCCGTGCGCCACGGATCGGCGTTGCTGCCGTTTCGGGCACTGGAGCAACTGTTCGAGCGTGCGCGCCAGCGCCGCGGGCACGCCTGAGCGAACGGATCAACGGGCCTTGCCGAAAGGCGCGCCGTGCAGCTTGTGTCCGGCGCGCAGGTGTCGCTGCGCGAACCAGCCCTGATTCATCTCCAGCACGTAGCGCACGGGCGCAACCGAGCAGTGGCTGGTCTCGTCGAGCGGCTTCATGTCGACCAGGTTGACGATCGTGCCGTCGTCGGCGATGAACGCGGCGCTGAGCGGGATCAGCGTGTTTTTCATCCAGAAGCACTGCACCGCCGGTTGCTCGAACACGAACAGCATGCCTTCGTGCTGGGGCATCTCCCGGCGAAACATCAGGCCGATCTGGCGTTCCTGCGGCGTGGCGGCCACCTGCGCGTCGATGCGGAACATGCCGGCCGTCAATTCGACGCGGCGCAAATTCAGTTGCGGCGCCAACTGCGCCGACGCGAAGACGCACGACAACGACAGCAGGAACAGCAGTGGCAAGCGGGCAGTCAGGCGCATGGCATCTCGGGGGCAAGGACAACAACGGCGGGCAGCAAAAAGCCCGCAAGACATGGCTATTTTGCGGGCTCTTGCATTTGGCCCCGAGAGGCCAGCGGACTTCAGGAGGCAGGAGCTGCCTTCTTGGCGTGTTTCTTCGCACTCTTCTTGGCGTGCTTCTTGGCGGCCTTGGCATGCGGCGCAGCCGGGGCCGCCGCGGGGGCGGCGGTTGTTGCGGCAGCCGGGGCCGCGGCCGGCGCGGGGGCCGGGCTGGTGGACGACTGGGCGAAGCTGGTGGCCGAGAGCAGGCCGGTGACGAGCGCGATCAGGAGTTTGTTCATGGTTGCAATTTCCCCGACTGGGTTGGGAGCTTGAACTGCCGCGCGAACTGCCGCGCTGCGAACCCTTAACGGCGCGTCACGGCATGCTGTTGACAGAAATCGCTTGTCGCGAGTCGGTAAAATTTTGTGCTGCGGCCGGCTGTCCGGTCGCTTCCAGCGATCGAGCTTTGTCGATCCTGTACTCACGGAGACCCAGGCGCAATGACCAGCTACCAGCACATCCGGGTGCCCACCGAAGGGCAGAAGATCACCGTCAACCCCGACTTTTCGCTGAACGTGCCCGACCAGCCCATCGTCCCCTACATCGAGGGCGACGGCACCGGACTGGACATCACGCCGGTGATGATCAAGGTGGTCGATGCCGCCGTCGAGAAGGCGTATGGCGGGCGGCGCAAGATTCACTGGATGGAAGTCTACGCGGGCGAAAAGTCCACCCGCGTCTACGGCCCCGACGTCTGGTTGCCCGAGGAGACGCTGGCGGCGCTGAAGGAGTACGTGGTGTCGATCAAGGGCCCGCTCACCACGCCGGTGGGCGGCGGCATCCGCTCGCTCAACGTGGCGCTGCGCCAGGAGCTGGATCTGTACGTGTGCCTGCGGCCGGTTCAGTATTTCAAGGGCGTGCCCAGCCCGGTGAAGGAGCCCGAGAAGGTCGACATGGTGATCTTTCGCGAGAACAGCGAGGACATCTACGCCGGCGTGGAGTGGGAGGCCCGGAGTGCCAAGGCGCAGAAGGTGATCAAGTTTCTCACCGAGGAAATGGGCGTCACCAAGATCCGCTTTCCCGAGAGCTCGGGCATCGGCATCAAGCCGGTGTCCATCGAGGGCACCGAGCGCCTGGTGCGCAAGGCCATCCAGTACGCCATCGACAACGACAAGCCCAACGTGACGCTGGTGCACAAGGGCAACATCATGAAGTACACCGAAGGCGGCTTTCGCGACTGGGGCTACGCGCTGGCGCAGCGCGAGTTCGGCGCGCAGCCGATCGACGGCGGCCCGTGGTGCCAGTTCAGCAACCCCAAGACGGGCAAACCCATCATCGTCAAGGACGCGATCGCCGACGCCTTCCTGCAGCAGATCCTGCTGCGCCCGGC
>CAZGOL010000264.1:0-2565 GCA_964527755.1 uncultured Ottowia sp. | reverse complement strand
TCCGATGCCAGCGCGCGCACCTACGCCGAGCTGCTCGAACGCGCCCGCGCCGTGCTGCAGGCTGGCCAGCCGGTGCTGGTGGACGCGACCTTCCTGCGGCGCGCGCACCGGGCCGAATTCATCGAGCTGGCGCGCGAGCTGCACGTGCCCAGTCGCATCCTCGCTTTCGATGCGCCCGAGGATGTGCTGCGCGAGCGCGTGCGCCGGCGCGCCGCCGTGGGCGGCGATGCCTCGGAGGCGACCGTGGACGTGCTGGCGCGCCAGTTGGCCGAGCGCGAACCGTTCACGCCGGCCGAGCGCGCGTTGGTGGTTCGCGTGGACACGACCGAGCCCGTCGATTGGGCCCGCGTGTTGTCGAGCTGAAATATCGGCCAAAAGTGTCACTGACGCTCGACAGGTGTGCCGCGCCAGCTAGCAAAATAATAGTCAAAGGCGGGTGAACGACCCGGCTGGCCACTCCACCAGGCGGGCTCTATCCGGCCTTGCGAAACGTGAAGTTGATGCGCTCGCCCCCGGTCAGCGGGTGCGTGGCCTCGGCAATTGGCAGCACACCGTGGTAGCGCAGCCGATCCACCCCGCCCCACACCGCCACGTCGCCGTGAAAGAGCGGCACGCGCACGGCGCGGTCGGCGCGACGCAGGCCGCCCCACAGGAAGACGGCGGGCACACCCAGTGACACCGACACGATCGGCTGGCCGAAGTCCCGCTCGTTCTTGTCCTGGTGCAGCGTCAGGCGCGTGCCGGTGCGGTAGCGGTTGACCAGACACGCGTCGGGCGCGAAGCCATCAAAGCCGGCGGCGGCCGCTGCACCTTGCGCCAGTTGCAGGAAGACCGCGGGCATCAGCGGCCAGAGCCTGCCGCTGTCGGGGTCATCGGGACGGTAGCGGTAGCCGGCGCGGCTGCTGGTCCAGCCCAGCGCGCCGCAGTTGGTGAGTGGAACCGACATGCGCTGGCCGCCGGGGGTGACCATGTGGCGAAACGGCGCCTGCTCGATGACCCGCTGCAGTGCCGGCCACAACGCATTGACCTGCGACAGCGCGAAACCCCGCAGCACCACGGCCTGCGTGCCCAGCGGCGTGACGCTGCCGGCCAGGGGCGTGTGGTCGGCGAACAGGTCGGCCGTCATGGGGATGGCCAGACATGCAGCAGCGCCACCGTCATCACCACGTAGCGCGCGAACTTGCCCGCCACCATCCAGGCGGTGCAGGGCCCAAGCGGCAGGCGCAGCCAGCCGGCCACCGCGCACAGCGGATCGCCGATGACCGGCAAGAAGGAAAAGAAACAGGCCTTGGGCCCCAGACGCTCGAGCCAGTCCAGCGCGCGCAGGTGGGTGGACGAGTGGCGGTATTTGTCGACGACGCGGTGCGCGCCCAGGCCCATCCACCAGGTCAGCACGCCGCCCAGCGTGTTGCCCACCGTGGCCACGCCGATCGCCGGCCAGAACAAGTGCGGGCTCAGCTTGATCAGGCCGAACACCGCCGGCTCCGAGCCCAGCGGCAGCAGCGAGGCCGACATGAAGGCCACCACGAATACGGTGGTAAGGCCGTATTCGGGCAGCGCCAGCGCGGCCAGCAGTTGTTGCATCCAGGCTTCCATGCGCGGCAAGTGTAGGGCGGGCCGTGGCGTTGCCGTAGCATCGGCGGGTTGCGATGGGAGTTGGGGCATGGACGAGATCAAGACGCGCGGATGGAGGGTGCTGCCGGTGGCGATCGCTGCGGGCTTGCTGGCGGCTTGCGCGGCGGGGGTGCCTCCCGCGGCCCCGCCGCCCGACCTGGTGCCCTTGGCTGCGCTGGCGCCCGGCGTGCGGCAGGACATGCGCTACTTCGGCTCCGACAACTTCATGGGACGACCGGTGGCGGGCTATCAGGCGCCGGCCTGCTGGCTGAGCCGCCCGGCCGCCCAGGCCCTGGCGGCGGCGCAGGCCGAGCTGCCTGCGTTCGGTCTGGGCCTGAAGGTGTTCGACTGCTACCGCCCGCAGACGGCGGTCGACGACTTCGTGCGCTGGGGGCGCGATCTGGCCGACCAGCGCACCAAGGCGCGGTACTACCCGCGCGTGCCCAAGCAGGAGCTGTTCGCGCGCGGCTACATCGCCGAGCGATCGGGGCACAGCCGCGCCAGCACGGTCGACCTGACGCTGGTGGTGAGCGATGCGGCGCGCGCCGCCGCCGTGCTGCAAGGGCCGCTCGCCACCGGTCAGGAGGTGGACATGGGCACGCCGTTCGATCTGTTCGATGAACGCTCGCACACCGATCACCCCGGCCTGCCGCTGGCCGTGCGCCACAACCGCGACTGGCTGCGCGCGCTGATGCAGCGCCACGGCTGGCGCAACCTGCCCGAGGAGTGGTGGCACTACACGCTGCGCAGCGAGCCGTACCCCGATCGGTTTTTCGACCTGCCGGTCCGTTGAGCGCGGCGCGCATTTCGATTGCTGAAATTTTGGGCAACTAGAATCGATTCGTCCAGCACGCCTGCGAGTCGGTGACCGCAGCATTGCATTCCCGGCCAGTTCATGCAAATCGGTCCCTACCGTCTTCCCAATGCCTTGTTCGTCGCCCCCATGGCGGG
>CAZGOL010000263.1:0-2570 GCA_964527755.1 uncultured Ottowia sp. | reverse complement strand
AAGCGAGCAACTGGGTCTTGGCCTTGGCGACCTGATCGCCAAAGGCGTTCATCCCCGCCTTGACTTCGGCCACCCCGGCAGCGGCCTTGTCACTGGCGGTCTTGGCGCTGGCACCGAAACCGCCGAGGCTGCGCTCGGCGTTGTTGATGGCACGCTTGAGCCCCTCGTCAGCCCCTTCCAGCGCGACGAGGACGGAAATTCGATTTGCCATGAGGCGAGGAATCCTGTAAAATTCTGACTTGTTTAGTTAGACTATTTAGGTCTTTAGGAGGCTGGTCATGCAAAGCTGGCAAATGCAAAACGCCAAGGCGCGGTTCTCGGAACTGGTCAAGCACGCGGCCCAAGAGGGCCCGCAGGACATCACCCTGCACGGCAAATCCGTGGCGGTTGTGGTGTCGCGCGAGCTGTTCGACCGCTTGTCCGGCAACGAGCAGTCGCTGGTGGACTTCATGCGCGCCTCGCCGCTGGCGGGCCACGATGAAATCCAGTTCGAACGCAGTCGCAGCCTGCCGCGCGAGATCACGTTTTGAGCTACCTCGTCGACACCAACGTCCTGTCCGAACTACGGAACCGGAAAGCCGACGCCAACGTGGTGGCGTGGATGCAGGCACGTCCACGCCAGTCGCTCTACTTGTCGGTCTTGAGCCTCGGCGAAATCCGCAAGGGCATCGAAGGCGTTGCCGATCCCGCCTTCCGCCAGACCCTCACGGACTGGCTGGAAGTGGATCTGCCCAACTACTTTGTCGGGCGGCTGTTGGACATCGATGCGCAGGTCGCCGACCACTGGGGGCGTGTGCAGGCCAGCGCCGGTCGCACCTTGCCGGTCATCGACGGTCTGCTGGCGGCAACGGCCTTGCAACACGATTTGACGCTGGTGACCCGCAACGTCAAGGACTTCGCTGGATTGGGCGTTCAGATCGTGAACCCGTGGGACGCCTGAGGGTCAGTCCACCTGCCGCAACTGCTTTTCGATGGCCACCGACAGGCGCGGGATACGACCGGCAACCATGCGCTCGACATTGAGCCGCTTCTTGAGCTGCACGCGCGGCACCAGCACGGCGATGGGCACGTCCGCGCCGCGCTTCAACTTCTTGATGCCTTCGGCCTTGCGGTAGCGGCGCTTGAAGCCCGACAGTGGCCGGTCGTGTTCCTTGATGTTCTCGGCCATCAGCACGAGGTTCCCCTTGGCGTTCTTGATGAAATAGGCGTTGCCGCCGCGCATCAGCTCGGCGATCTGCGCCTTGAAGCGTTTGCGGCCCACGCGCCCGTGCAGCGGGATCAGCATCCGGCCACCGATCACGCCGCCATGCTCGTGGATGCCCGACCACGGAATGCGCGAGCCGACGTAGAGCGCAGGCAGTCGGTTCTTGTCCTTGTCGAGCACCTTGGCGGTGAAGCCCTTGACGAAGGACTTCTTGACCACGGTCATCTGGCCCGCGACGTGGCTGCGCACGTCCTGCTTCAGATCGGCGGCCTCGGACGCGATGCCGCGCGCGACCGCCTTCTTGACCTTGTCGCGGAACTCGCCGCCCCAGCGGCGCAACTGCGCCTGCGCGGCCTTGCTATCGATGCGGATCGATATGCGCACGGTCTTGCAACCTGTCGAGGGTCTGGTCGAGATGACGCGATTCGCCGCGCGCGCCGATGGCGATCAGCGACAGCAGGTTCGCGTCGCGTGCCGCGTCGGCGCGCACGGTGGCGGCGCTGAAGCCACGCACCTGCGCCAAGGTGTAGTCGAGGATGTCCGGCAGGCGGTGGCCGTGCGCGATCAAGTGCTGGACGGCGTCGAACCAGCCGCCACCGTGCTCGCCTGCGTGATCAGTCCGTCGAGCCTTGGCATCACCGTCCGGGTAAAAAAATCCGCGTTCACCTCGATCACCTTGGCCGCCAGCAGGATGGCCTCGTCGGCGGCCAGCTCATCGACCCACTCACGCGGTTTGCCGATGGCAATCGACACCGCCGTCAGCAGATCGTCGCCGCGTTCGCCGAACAGCGTGAGCCAGTCGATGCCGTCGCCACCGAGGTGCTGCATCACCGGCGTGATCGCGCGCAGGAAGGCGGGCATCTGGCCGACCTTGAGCGGCTTGATGGCCAGCGGCTCGCCGTCGATCACCAGTTCCACCGCCTGCGGAATGAGGGTTTCCAGATCGCTCATGGCATTCCCCATCACAGCTGCACGATGCGACCGAACTGGCCGAGCACCGCGTCGTAGGGCTTGGTGGGGTCGGCCAAGAGCGAGCCTTCCAGCTCGAACTTGTTGTACTCGTCCGAGATGAAGGAGATTTCCTTCAGCGGATCGAAGGCCACGCGGTACAGCTCGACCAGCACCTTGGCGTTGCCCTGCGCGGTGTTGATGCCTTCCAGGCGCAGGTATCGCTCGGGCACCGACTGCGTGAAGATGCCGATCTCGGTGGCCGCACCGTAGGTGTAGGCCGCCTTGAACGGCGCGGTGAAGCCGGTGGTATCCAGAAACTGGAGGGCACCGAAGTCGGTGTCCACCGTGTAGTGGGTGCCCGCCACCAGCGTCGCGGGCGTGCCCGCCGAATCCGTGACCACCACCGCCGACACCT
>CAZGOL010000262.1:0-2590 GCA_964527755.1 uncultured Ottowia sp. | reverse complement strand
GCCTGCGCTTTCATCTGGAGCGCCAGACCGGCGGCATGACGCGCGACATCGAGCGGGGCGTGCGGGCGATCGAATCGCTGATCACCTTTTCCCTGTATTCGATCGTGCCGACGCTGGTCGAGGTGGCGCTGGTGCTGGGCATCCTGGGCACGCGCTTCGACGCCGGTTTCGTCTGGATCACGCTGGCTGCGCTGGCGGCATACATCGTGTTCACCGTGTGGGTGACGGAATGGCGCACCCGTTTTCGGGTGGAAGCCAACGCCGCCGATTCGGCCGCTCACACGCGGGCCGTCGATTCGCTGCTGAACTACGAGACCGTGAAGTACTTCGGCAACGAGGACTTCGAGGCGCGCCGCTACGACCACAGCCTGCGCGAGTACCAGCGCTCGCGCCTGAAGGCGCAGTCGTCGCTGGCGCTGTTGAACACGGGCCAGCAGTTGATCATCGGGGTGGCCCTGGTGGCGATCCTGTGGCGTGCGACCGCCGGCGTGGCCGCGGGCACTCTCACCATCGGCGATCTGGTGATGATCAACGGCTTCATGATCCAGCTGTACATCCCGCTCAATTTCCTGGGCATGATCTACCGCGAGATCAAGCAGAACCTGACCGACCTGCACCGCATGTTCGCGCTGATGGATCGGCCGCGCGAGATCGCCGACGCGCCCGCGGCGCCCGCCTTGCGCACCAACGGTCCGGTGGACGTGTGCTTCGAGCACGTGCACTTCGGCTATGAGGCCGATCGCCCCATCCTGCACGACCTGAGCTTCGACATTCCGGCTGGCCAGGTGGTGGCGGTGGTGGGGTCGTCCGGCGCGGGCAAGTCGACGCTGGCACGGCTGCTGTACCGCTTCTACGACGTGCAGCAGGGCGCGGTGCGCATTGCCGGGCAGGACGTGCGCGCCGTCACGCAGGCCAGCGTGCGTCAGGCCATCGGCATCGTGCCGCAGGATACCGTGCTGTTCAACGACACCGTGGCCTACAACATCCGCTACGGGCGGCCGGCAGCCAGCGATGCGCAGGTGGAGCAGGCGGCGCGCGCGGCGCACATCCACGACTTCATCGCCGCCGCGCCGCGCGGCTATCAAACCATGGTGGGCGAGCGCGGCCTGAAGCTCTCGGGCGGCGAGAAGCAGCGCGTGGCGATTGCGCGCACGCTGCTCAAGGACCCGCCGATCCTGATCTTCGACGAAGCCACCAGCGCGCTCGATTCGGCCAACGAGCGCGCCATCCAGGGCGAGCTGCGCAACGCGGTCCGTGGCAAGACCACGCTGGTGATCGCGCACCGCCTCTCCACCGTGGTCGAAGCGCACGAGATCCTGGTGCTGGAGGCCGGCCGCATCGTCGAGCGCGGCACGCACCTTGGTCTGCTGGCTGCCGGGGGCCGTTACGCCCGCATGTGGGCGCTGCAGCAGAGCCAGGACCTGCCGGTGTCCAGCACTAAGGGTTAGCCACTACGCCGCAATCCGTAGAATGGCCGTTCAAGTATCTCCGCCGGTAAATCCGGAAGTCTTCTGCTGAAAGGAACTTCGCATGAAAAAGCAACTGATCGCCCTTTCCATCGCGGCGTTGGCCGCCGGCTCAGTCATGGCGCAGGCCCCGGACACGCTGGCCAAGATCAATGAGCGTGGCACCGTCAACCTGGGTGTGCGCGATTCCTCGGGACTGGCCTACACGCTGGGCGGCGGCAAGTACGTGGGCTTTCACACCGAGATGGCCGAGCGCATCGTTGACGACATCAGCAAGCAACTGGGCAAGCCGCTGAAGATCAACTACCAGGTCATCACCTCGCAAAACCGCATCCCGCTGATTCAGAACGGCACCATCGATTTCGAGTGCGGCTCCACCACCAACAGCCAGGCGCGCCAGAAGGACGTGGACTTCGCCTACACCACCTACGTGGAAGAAGTGCGCATGGCGGTGAATGCCAAGTCGGGCATCAAGTCGATCAACGACCTGGGCGGCAAGACGCTGGCGGTGACCACCGGAACCACCTCGGTGCAGCACATCCGCAAGAAGGCGCGCGATGCCAACCTGGACTTCAAGCAGGTCATGGGCAAGGACCACGCCGACAGCTTCCTGCTGCTCGAGTCGGGCCGCGCCGACGCCTTCGTGATGGACGGCTCCATCCTCGCCGCCAACATCGCCAAGTCCAAGAACCCCAAGGACTTCGAGATCGTCGGCGAGGTGCTGTCGGTCGAGCCGATCGCCTGCATGCTGCCCAAGGGCGACGCCAAGCTCAAGAAGACCATCGATGATTCGATCGTGCGGCAAATCAAGGACGGGTCTCTGGCCAAGCTCTACGACAAGTGGTTCATGCAGCCGATCCCGCCCAACAACGTGACGCTGAACATGCCGGCCTCGGCCAGCACCAAGGATGCCTGGGCGCATCCGAACGACAAGCCGATGGAAGACTACGGCAAGTGATGATCGCCAGCATGCCCAAGGCATGACGCAATTCAACGCCCACCTGGCAACGTTCAGGTGGGCGTTGGTCGTTTGAGGCGGGCGGGCGATCAATCGAAGGAGGGTGTGCGAATGGCCATGGATTGGCAGGTGTTCTGCAAGGACACGCTCGACGGCAACGTGATCG
>CAZGOL010000261.1:0-2629 GCA_964527755.1 uncultured Ottowia sp. | reverse complement strand
GGCCATGGCCGCTTCGCGCTCGGCACCCTTGCCCCGATGGTAGGGCGACGCATTGACCACCACCAGGAGTTCGGCGCCCGCCTGCCGAGCCAACTCGGCCGGTTCGTCGAACCAGGCGTCCTCGCAGATCAGCAGGCCGACGCTGATGCCCCCCGCCTGGAACACGCAGGTGCCCTGCCCAGGCACGAAATAGCGCCGCTCATCGAACACCTGGTAGTTGGGCAGCAGGCGCTTGGCATAGGTCTGGACCACGCGCCCATCGCAGATCACGCTGGCCACGTTGCGGCACGCGGGTTGCGCCAGATCGCCCGGCGCCTCACCATGGCGCACCGGATGACCCACCACCAGCGTGAGGCCGGGCCAATCTGCGGACCACGCCGCCAGCCGTTTCACGGCATCATCGCAGGCGGCGATGAACGCCGGGCGCAACAACAAGTCTTCGGCAAGGTATCCGCAGATGGACAACTCGGGCGTGAGCAGCAACTGAGCGCCCTGCGCGTGGGCCGTTCGCGCCGCCTCGGCAATCCGCTGCGCGTTGCCCGTCATGTCACCCACCACCAGGTCGAGTTGGGCGATGCAGATCCTGAGAGTCATGAATGAAATCTGACAAGCAATCCGGCGCGCATGGTAACGCGACCGGTGGCGCCACGCCGTTTCGAGTCGAGCTGGCGCGCAACCCCGAGGCCATCGATGGGGCGGCCTGGAATGCTCTGCTCGCGCGCCAGCGCACCCCCACGCCCTTCATGCGTCACGAATACCTGGGCGCCCTGCACGCCAGCGGCAGCGCCGTGCCAGCCACCGGCTGGCAGCCGCGCTTCGTGCTGCTGCGCGATGGCGCCGATCTGGTGGCGGCCTGCCCGCTCTACATCAAGCGGCACTCGCGCGGCGAGTACGTGTTCGACTGGGCCTGGGCCGACGCCTACGCCCGGCATGGCCTGGCGTACTACCCCAAGGCCGTGGTGGCGGTGCCCTTCACGCCCGTACCCGGCTCGCGCCTGCTGGCGCGCGACACGGCGGCGCGCGAGGCGCTGGTGCGCACGCTGATCGGACTGTGCGAACACGACACGCTGTCGTCCCTGCACATCCTGTTTGGCGATCCCGACGACCTGGCGGCCTGCAACGCCGCCGGGCTGATGCAGCGCCACCAAGTGCAGTTTCACTGGAAGAACATCAGCCCCCCACGCTCCGCTGCTTCGCACGCTGCGCTGCCCCCCGAGGGGGCCCTCGCCGCCTTGGGGCGGCCCGGCGGCGGCGAGATCGCGCCCCCACGCTCCGCTGCTTCGCACGCCGCGCCGGGTGCGCCGGCAAGTGAGGGTTTGCCATTCACGGACTTCGACGATTTCCTGGCCGCACTGGTGCCGGACAAGCGCCGCAAGATCCGCCAGGAGCGGCGCAAGGTGCGCGACGCGGGCGTGCGCTTTCGCTGGGCGCGCGGCAACGACATCACGCCGGCCGACTGGGCCTTTTTCTACCAGTGCTACGAGCGGACCTACCTGGAGCACGGCAACCGGCCCTACCTGTCGCCGCCGTTCTTCGGGCGGATGGCCCGCACGATGGCTGCGCATTGGGTGCTGTTCGTGGCCGAGCGCCAGGGAATACCGATTGCTGCCAGTTTGATAGCTGTCATGGCAGACCCAGCGTTCAAAAATGGCTCAAATGACCATCAAACCGTGGCCTACGGCCGCTACTGGGGGGCCGTCGAGCGCGTCGACTGCCTGCACTTCGAGGCGTGCTATTACCAGCCGATCGAATGGTGCATCCAGCACGGCATCGCACGCTTCGAAGGCGGTGCCCAGGGTGAACACAAGATGGCGCGGGCCCTGATGCCGACACCGACGGCCAGCAGCCACTGGCTGGCGCACCCCGGTTTCGCGGAGGCGGTGCAGCAGTTCCTGGCGCGTGAGAACGGGGCGGTGCAAGCCTACCTGGCGGACCTGCACGCACGCTCGCCGCTGCGGCGGCCTACCCAGTGACGGTGAGCCGGAAGCTGCGTGCTCAGCCGCGATCGGCGCGGGGCGCCCGTCGCCGCGCCCGCGACTTGTCCGGGACCGCTTCCGGCTTGAGCACAACCGGCGTGAGTTGCACGTTCTCGTAAGGCTCGGCTTCGGGGCCGCAGCTGGGATCGGCCACGCCGAACACCATGGTGGCGCCCTGGCCATAGCGGGCCGGCACCACCTCGTGCAACTGATGCGACATGTCGACCGGGGCGGTTGACGTCTGCGAGAGGATCTTGCCGCCCGCGTCCAGCACGGTGAAACAACCGGCCGAGGCCCCCGAGGCAAGTCCCAGGGTCGTCACGACGGCCAGAAGAAGACGAGTTGCGTTTTTCATCCGCGCATTGTCCTCGGCTGCCCGCCGCTTGCGCAAGCCCCGGCGCCCGGATTGTTGCCTGCACGTCAATCGATCCGGTCGCCGGCGGCCAGCCCCGCATTGGCGCTCGTCTGCGCTTCCTAGGAACCGCGCTGCCACACCGCGGCAAAAAAGCCGTCGGTGCCGTGCCGGTGCGGCCACAGGCGCAAAAAGTGGCCATCGGCGCTGCACAACGCGGCGGCATGCGGCACTTTCAAGCCTGCCAGCAGCCCGGCCACGTCGCGCGGCTCCAAGTCGGGGTGGGCCGCGCCAAAGGCCT
>CAZGOL010000260.1:0-2634 GCA_964527755.1 uncultured Ottowia sp. | reverse complement strand
GGCAGGTGGTGCGCCCGGATGCGCACGCCACCGCCCAACTCCCACAGCGTGCCGTCGGTGTAGCCGGTGGCATCGGGGCGCGGGCAATAGTCGAAGTCGCGCTCGATCATGGGGCGCACCTGCGCCAGCACCGCTGCCGGATAGCCATAGTGACGGGCCAGGCCGGCCCACGACTGGGCGGCAGCCAGGTCGGCCTCGTGCACCTGCACCGCGGCATCGGCCAGTCGCCCGAGCGCCACCATGTGGTCCTCGTGCACGTGGCCCAGAATCACCGCATCGACGTCATCCAGATCGCGGCCGACGTGCCGCGCCACCTGCGGCGTATCGAAGGCCACGCGCGCCTCGGCACCCTGCACGATCACCTGGTTGCCATCCGGGTACTTGCCCGATTGCTCGCCCAGATAGACGCGCACGGCGCCAAAGCGCAGGGCCTGCATGGTGGTTCCTGCCCGCTCAGCTTCGCACCACGCCGGCTGCCATGCCCACCGGCGCTGCCCAGGCTTCGTCCAGCGCCGCGCCATCGGTGCCACCAGCCAGATGCGCGCGCAGCATCGGCAGCGCATCCAGCCCCCAGAACAGGCGGCCATCGACTGCGAAGCTGGGCACGCCGAACACGCTGGCCGCGATGGCGCCGTCGGTGGCGTCGCGCAGCGCCTGCTTGACCGCCTCGCCGGCCGGATCGAATGCGGGCGCCAGCGTGGCCGTGAGCGCCGCCAGGCGCTCGCCGTCATCGGCGCGCTCGCCCGAGCGCCAGACGTGCCGAAAGATCGTCTCAACCACGTAGCGATTGGGCGTGCCCTGGCGCGCACAGGCCCAGGCCAGGCGCAGCAGGCCCAGCGGGTTGAACGGATGCGCGGTGGGCAGGCGCAGTTCGATGCCGTGCTGCCGCGCCAGCCACGCGACCTGCCGATAAGTCCAGTCACGCTTGGGAGCGATCTCGGCCGGCCCGAGCTGCCCATAGTGCTTGAGCAGCCCGGCGAACAGGATCGGCCGGTAGTTCATCTCGTAGCTCAGGCCCTGCAGCGCCAGTGGCAGCCGCTCGAACGCCAGATAGGCGTAGGGCGAGATGAAGTCGAGGTAGCAATCGATGGATTTCATGAACCGTGCTCCTGGCCGGCTCGGCGCGCGCGGATCCGCCGCCACACCTCGCGCCGGGCGTCGTCGCCCATCCCACCCCACAGGCCGATTTCTTCCAGCCGGCGCTGGCAGCCGACGCACCAGCCGGTGGCGGAACCGATCTCGCACACGCGGATGCAGGGCGAGGGCACCGGCCCCGGGTCACGATCGGGGTCGAACTCCATCCAGTCGGCCCTGAAATCGGCGTCGCAGGCCGCTTTGCCGGGAACGCCCGCCATCTAGCCGACCTGCACGACGTCGGCGACCGGCGCGTGCGTGAGCCGCTCGAGGTCGCCGGGTGCCAGCTTGAACACGCCGTGCGGGTGGCCTGCTGCCGCCCAGATTTCACCGAAGCGGTACAGGTCGCGGTCGATCAGGGTGACAGGCGGCGTGGCGTGCGCCACCGGCGACACGCCGCCGATGGTGAAGCCGGTGCGCGCCTTGACAAAATCGGCATCGGCGCGACCGATCTTGCCCACCAGCGCCTCCACCTTCTTCTCGTCCACCCGCCGATCGCCCGAGGTGATGACCAGCACCGCCGCGTCGTCGCTCTGGCGGCGAAACACGATGCTCTTGGCGATCTGGCCCACGCCCACGCCCAGCGCGTCGGCCGCCTGCTGCGCAGTGCGCGCCGCGCCGTCCAGCAGGATCGGTGCATGCGGGTGGCCGGCGGCGGCCAGCGCGCCAGCCACGCGACGCAAGCCTTCCGGCAGTTTCTCGTCGTCGATCTTCGTCATCAGGTACGCACCACGCGGTCGACCATCAGCAGGCCGGCCCCCATGCCCATCAGCACGCCGCCGAACACGCGGTTTTGCGCGCGCCGGGCACGCACCGAACGCAGCCACGTGCTCAACCGGGCCGCCAGCGCGGCATAGGCGTGCATCACCACCAGATCCACGCACACCGACGTCGCCAGCAGGATGGCCAACTGCAGCGCCACCGGGCGCCCGGGATCGATGAACTGCGGCAGCACGGCCACGTTGAACACGATGCTCTTGGGGTTGGTGGCGTTGGTCAGAGCCCCCAGGACGATCCGTTCGCGCACGGACAGCCCCACCCGCGCGACGCCCACGTCATCCACCGGCGGCGCCACCGGGGCACCCCATTGCCGCCAGCCCAGCCACAACAGGTAGGCGGCGCCGACGATCTTGACCACCATGAACGCCGTCGCCGACGCCAGCAGCAGCGCACCCACGCCGGCGCCGGCCACCAGCAGCACGAACGTCAGGCCAATCTGCAGCCCGATGATGGTGGCCGTGGTCTGACGCACGCCGTAGGCCAGGCCGTGGCTCATCGACAGCACGGCGCCCGAACCGGGCGACAGCGCGATCACGCAGGACGCGACAAGAAAGGCCAGCCAGAGGTGCAGGTCCATGCCGCTCAACCCGCACGCTTGTTGAGGATGGCGGTGGCCACGCGCGAGTTGGGCTTGCGGCCCAGCGCGGCGCTGATGAACGCGCCCGCGTCCACCAGCCGGTCGAGGTCGATGCCGGTCTCGATGCCCAGGCCGTCGAGCAG
>CAZGOL010000259.1:0-2732 GCA_964527755.1 uncultured Ottowia sp. | reverse complement strand
ACGGCAAGCCCTGGCTGGCCACCGGCAGCCCCGGCGGGCCGCGCATCATCACCACGGTGCTGCAGCAAATCAGCAACGGCATCGACTACGGCATGAACCCGGCCGAGGCGGCGTCGCAGTTGCGCTTTCACCACCAGTGGACGCCCGACGAGCTGCGCATCGAAAAAGGCTTCTCACCCGACACCATCCGGCTGCTCAAGGACAAGGGCCAGAACGTCGTCGTCAAGCCCACCATGGGCCGCACGCAAACCATCCAGGTGCAGGGCAAGGAGCTGTGGGGCTACTCCGATCCGCGCAACCCCGACGGCCGCACGCTGGGCTACTGAACCGCGCGCCTGGCGAACGCACGATGGCATCCGCTCAACCTCAAGACACCCGTTTCCCGCACGCCGGTCTGCCATGCTCGTCCCGGTTTCGCCTCGGTCTTGGCGTGCTTCTGGCCACCTGCTGCGCGGCCCTTGCGGCGCAGGAACCGAAGGCGATCGACCCGGCCAGCGTCGATCCGCGACTGCTCGCCGACATGTTCGGCCGCTGGGAGGTGCGCGATGCCACAGGCCGCAGGCGCTGCATGGTCACGCTCGGCAACCAACCGACCATCGGCGGCATGGAAATCGATGTCGCCAGGGGCTGCGCGAAGACATTCCCGGTCATGGGTGACATCGCTGCCTGGACGCTTCTTGACGACTGGGGCATCGGTTTCAGCGACGCCACGCGCAAGCTGCGCATCCGCTTTTTCACCCCGGACGAGCGCTACATCGCCCAACCCGAGGTGGACGGCATCGCGACGATCGTCAAGCAGCCATGAAGGGCGCCGGGCGCGACCCCGGCGCGCACCGCCGGCTCATTCTTCCGGCCGCAGCCACAGCCAGATGCACATGGCCAGTAGGAACAATGGCACGAAGATGCGCACCCACGGCGCCACCGAGCCGAACAGTTGCAGCACGCCGGCACTCGCCGCCATCATGGCGGTGGCCAGCCACTTGGCGCCACGGCCGATGGCGCCGCGCTCGCGCCAGCGCTGCACGGGCGGGCCAAAGCGCGGGTGGCGCAGGAGCCAAGCCTCGAACGCGGGCCAGCCCTTGCCCCCGGCCCACGCGGCCACCAGCAGGAACGGCACCGTCGGCAGCACGGGCAGGAACGCGCCGACCACGCCCAGCGCGAACGCCAGGACGGCCAGCAGCCGCCACAACAGCATGGCCGCCCGCTGGCGGTGGCGCATGCGCTGCGGCGTGATCGCGTCAAGCGGGTCGGTTTCAGGCATCGAATCGGCCGTTTGAGCTTGTCTGGAAAGCCAAGGCAGCTACTGAAACAGGAGTGTTTGGTGACCGATGAATCATAGCCGGTGGCTCCTCCCGCGGCCGCGCCGTCGTCACGAATCCGCCATGTTCTGCGTGGACAATGGCGCATGGATTCCCGCCCCCCCTTCATCGCCCCCACCGCCTTCACCGACGCCGACGCCGCACTGGCGCGCGTGCAGCAGATCTACCAAAGCGGCGTGGCGCACCTGCGCGAGCAGTTGCAGGCCTTCATGGCGTTGCCCCAGGCGCCGGCCACGCCCTTGCGGCGGGTGCGCGCGTGCTACCCCTTCGTGCGGCTGGCGACCACCCGCCATTGCCACCCCGACACGCGCCTGGCCTACGGATTCGTCGCCCAAGCCGGCCACTACGAGACCACCCTGACGCGCCCTGACCTGTTTGCCGGCTACTACCTGGAGCAATTTCGCCTGCTGCTGGCCAGCCATCAGGTGCCGCTGGAGATCGGCATCGGCAACCAGCCGATTCCGTTGCCGTTCAGTTTTGCCGACGATGACTACTTCGATGGCGGCCTGCAGGCCTGGCAGCGCGGCCTGCTGGGCGAGGTGTTCGATCTGCCCGACCTGATGGCCATGGACGACCGCATCGCCAACGGCACGCACCTGCCGCGCCCGGGCGAGGCCCTGCCGCTGGCCCTGTTCACCGCGCCGCGCGTCGACTATTCGCTGCACCGCCTGCGCCACTACACCGGCACCTCGCCCGAGCACTTCCAGAACTTCGTGCTGTTCACCAACTACCAGTTCTACATCGACGAGTTCATTGCCCTGGGCGAGGCCGAGATGGCCCGCCCGGACAGCGCCTACAGCGCCTTCGTGCAGCCGGGCAACGTCCTCACGCGGCGAATCGGCACGGCGGTGCAGGCGGGAGACGAGCGCGGGGTCGCGCCCGAGCGCCTGCCCCAGATGCCCGCCTATCACCTCGCGCGCGAAGGACACGGCGGCATCACGCTGATCAACATCGGCGTGGGCCCGAGCAACGCCAAGAACATCACCGACCACATCGCCGTGCTGCGCCCGCATGCGTGGATCATGATCGGCCACTGCGCGGGGCTGCGCAACCGCCAGCAACTGGGCGACTACGTGCTGGCGCACGGCTACGTGCGCGCCGACCATGTGCTCGACGAAGACCTGCCGTTGTGGATTCCGGTGCCCGCGCTGGCCGAGGTGCAGATCGCCCTGCAAGAGGCAGTGGCCGAGGTAACGCAGTTGCAAGGCGCCGACTTGAAGCGCGTGCTGCGCACCGGCACCGTGGCGACCACCGACAACCGCAACTGGGAATTGCTGGGCGGCGGCAGCCCACAGCAGCGCTTTTCGCAGTCGCGCGCGGTGGCGCTGGACATGGAAAGTGCCACCATCGCCGCCAACGGCTTTCGCTTTCGCGTGCCCTACGGCACCCTGCTGTGCGTCTCCGACAAGCCGC
>CAZGOL010000258.1:0-2743 GCA_964527755.1 uncultured Ottowia sp. | reverse complement strand
AAGGCGCCGTGCGTGCTGGTGTGGCTGTCGCCGCAAACCACCGTCATGCCGGGCAGGGTGGCCCCGTTCTCGGGGCCGATCACGTGCACGATTCCCTGATGTTGGTCGAGGAAGGGGAAATACGCCGCGGCACCGAAGTCCTCGATGTTGGCGTCCAGCGTGACGATTTGCTCCCGGCTGATCGGGTCCTCGATACCGTCGTAGCCACGCTCCCAGCCGGTGGTGGGCGTGTTGTGGTCGGCGGTGGCAATGATGCTGCTGGTGCGCCAGACCGGGCGATGGGCCTGGCGCAGGCCTTCGAAGGCCTGCGGGCTGGTGACCTCGTGGACCATGTGGCGGTCGATGTAGAGGATGGCGGTGCCATCGTCTTCGGTGTGGACGACATGCTCGTCCCAGATCTTGTCGTACAGCGTGCGTGCGGTCATGGCGTGGAGGGCTCGCGTTCGAGCGATTTGAAATTTTATGCGGCGAAGGCCGGTTGCGTGGTGGCGACCTCGGGGGCGAGATGCTCGACGAAGGCCCGTGCGGTGGGCGGCAGGCTGGCGAAGTCGCGGGCCACCAGGCTGATCACTCGCGTGGCCCAGTCGTCCAGCAGGCGAATGGCGCGCAGTTCACCGGTGCCATGCACCAGGCCGAAGGCGCGTTCGGGCATCACGCCCACGCCCAGGCCATTGGCGATCATGCGGCACATGGCATCGAGCCCGGTGACGCGGATGCGCAGGCGCACGCTGCGGCCCAGCCGCTCGGCAGCCTGGTGCAAGGCAAGCGATATCGAGCTGCCGGCGTGCAGCCCCACGTGATCCAGATCGAGCGTTTGCGCGAGATGGATCGCGCCCCGCGTCGCGAGAGGGTGCGCGGCAGGCGCGATCAACGCCAGCCGGTCGGTGCGGTAGGCACGAACCTGCAAGTGAGTCGATTGGTCGCTCGCGCAGCAGATGCCCAGGTCGGCCGCGCCTTCGGTGACAGCTCGTTCCACCTCCGAGGAAAGGTGTTCCTCCAGGTCGATCTTGACTTGCGGATGCTGGCGGGCGAACCGCCCCAGATCCTCAGGCAGAAACTGCACGATCGCCGACATGCTGGCGTGCACCCGGACATGGCCGCGCACGCCGCTGGCGTATTCGCCCAGCTCCCCCTGCATCTTCTCCAACCCGTACAGCAGCTTGCGCGCGTGGTGCAGCAGGTTCTGCCCCGCCGCCGTGAGCGCCACGCCGCGGGCCTGGCGATAGAGCAGGGTGGTTTGCAGCGCGGCTTCCAGTTCGGCCACGCGTTTGCTCACGGCGGACGCCGCGATGAATTCTCGTTCGGCGGCGCGCGCGATGCTGCCGGCCTCGGCCACCGCCACGAACAATTGCAGCGACGTCAGGTCGATTCGCCTGGCGAACGTGCGGTGAACGGGTTTGGTCTGGGGTTCAGCCATCTCGATATGCGGTGCGTTTCGCAGATTGTCCTCGAAAACGCAATCCAAGGAATCGTGAATGGAGATGCGAATGGCCTGACAACGTGAGCGCTCTTGTCCCCATCGGCGGTGGGTGGCCCTGTGGACAAGTAACAGAACAAGTCTGCGGTGGCGCGTGCGACGGGGGTTGGCCGGCACTGCCACATTTTTTGGCAATCGACCGGGGCAATTCGCGCCCCTTCGGCAGCCCGGCGATGCGCCACGTACCCGCGCCCGTGGCCGGCGGCCGTCAGAGCGCGAGGGCGGTTGCTTGCGGCACGAGGTCGCGGTAGTAGTTCGGCAGCGCAAACAGGGCGCCGTGGACGTCTGCGTTGTAGTACTGCAGTTCGCCGATGCGGCGGGTGACGATGCGCCGCTGGGCTTCGGCGTGCGGCAACTGCGCGGGCCGCAGGCCATCGGATGCCACCGCCAGACCCCAGTAAGCCCCATACAGCGGGATGTACAGGCCATAGGGGCTGACGCACTCGAACAATTCATGGAGGTGACCCAACAGCCGTTTCACCTGTCCGGGATGAAACACCGGGCTGCCCAGATGCAGCACCAGAGCGCCGCCAGGGGCCAGGGCACGGCGCATGCGCGCAAGGGCCTCGGGCTCATACAGCGCGCTGGCGGGGGTGTCGGGATCGGTCAGGTCCATCAGGATCAGATCGAACTGTCCGGGCGAGCGGTCCACGAACGCCATGCCGTCGCCGATCTCGATGCGCACGCGCGGATCGTCGAACGCCCCGCGATGCACCCCTTGCAGTTGCCGACGCGCGACCTCGATCACCTGGTCATCAAGCTCGGCCACCACGATCTCGCGCACGCTGGGGTGCTTGAGCAGTTCCTCGGCCGAGCCGCCGTCGCCGCCACCCACGATCAGGCAGCGGCGCGGCCCCTCGTGGGTGATGGCGGCCGGGTGCACGATCGCCTCGTGGTAGAAAAACTCCTCTTTTTCCGAGGTCATCAGGCGGCCGTCCAGGCGCAACACGCGCCCGAAGGCGGGGGTCTCCAGCACTTCCAGCGACTGGTGCGCGGTCTTGCGCTGCTCAATCCGGACGGCCCGGTAGTTGAACGCCACCGACGGCGTCAGTCGCTCGGCGACCCAGCCATCGTCAGGCGCCGCAGATGCAGCAGGACCGTGGTCGCTGATGTCGCCACGCACCAGCTGGTTGCGGACCACCTGTCGCGGTCGGTAGGCTTCGATCACGGCGTCGAGCAGATGCTGCGCCTTGCCCGAGTTGTCGCTGGAAAAATTGCAGACATAGACGTCCAGCGTGACGTTGCCGGTTTCGGGCCAGGTGTGGA
>CAZGOL010000257.1:0-2751 GCA_964527755.1 uncultured Ottowia sp. | reverse complement strand
GGCGTGCAGATCCTGTGGGACGGGCTGAGCGCGCTGCTGCGAGGGCTGTAGGGGCCGCCAGCTCCCGCGACGGTTTCACGCAACCGTCGATCCGGACCGATACTCCGGAACGCGCTCGCGCAGGCCATCGCGAACCGTTGCAGGCGACGGGGCGTCACCCAACGCACCAATCCAGGCTGCCATCTCGTCTGCGGCCCGCGCATCGACGGCGTTCACTCGGGCCACGCGCAGCTTGGGGTGGGGCGTCGGCTCGGTGGTCTCGTCGTCGGCCAGCAATTCCTCGTACAGCTTTTCGCCCGGGCGCAGACCCGTATAGGCGATCGGCACCTCGGCCTCGCTCTTGCCCGACAGGCGGATCAGCAGGCGCGCCAACTCGACGATCTTCATGGGCTCGCCCATGTCGAGCACGAAGATCTGGCCCGATTGCCCCATCAGCCCGGCCTGCAGCACCAACTGCGCCGCCTCGGGGATGGTCATGAAGTAGCGCACGATCTCCGGGTGCGTGACGGTGACCGGGCCGCCGCGCGCGATCTGCGCCTCGAACAGCGGCACCACCGAACCGCTGGAGCCAAGCACGTTGCCGAAGCGAACCGAGACGCAGCGCGTCGCGGGGAACCGAAGCGCCAGCGCCTGCACCGCCTGCTCGGCCAGGCGCTTGCTGGCGCCCATCACGCTGGTGGGATTGACGGCCTTGTCGGTGGACACCATCACGAAGCGCGCCGCGCCCAGCTCGCCCGCCACGCGCGCGGCGTTCAGCGTGCCCAGCACGTTGGTGCGCAGCGCGTCGATCTCGTTGCCGGCCTCCATCAGCGGCACGTGCTTGTAGGCGGCCGCGTGCAGCACCACGGTCGGACGCTCGGCCAGGCCGATGGCTCGCAGGCGATCGAGTTCGCGCACATCGGCGGTGCGGTAGACGCCAACCAGGGCCGGAAACAACCCGCGCAAGTCCTGTTCGAGCCGGTAGACCGCGTACTCCGACGCGTCCACGCACACCAGCCGCGCCACGCCCAGGCGCGCGACCTGGCGACACAGCTCGGAGCCGATCGAGCCGCCCGCGCCCGTCACCAGCACCGTCTGACCGCTGAACAGCGCGGCCAGGCCCGCGGTATCCAGGTGCACCGGCGTGCGCCCCAGCAGGTCTTCCAGCCGCACCTGCCGCAGCGCCGACGTGGCACCGGGGCGCAGCATTTCGTCGGCGCTGGGCAGCGTCAGCAAGGTCAGGCCCGAGCCGGCCCAGCGCAACATCACCTCCCGGCGCAGCGCGGCGCCCGGCTCGCTGGCCAGCAGCACCGTGCCGGTGCGCCTTGCCGCCGCGATGTCGGCCAGTTGCCCCGGCGCGCCGAGCACCGACACGCCCTGCACGGTGCGCCCCACATCCTGCGGCTGCGGCGAAACGATGCCCACCACCCGCCAGCCCGCCACCCCCTTGAGGGTGCGCAACGTGTGATCGGCCTCCTCCAGCGTCCCCACCACCAGCAGCGGCTGTTGCGCTTGGCCGACCTGGGCATGCGCATGGTCACGCTCGCGCTCGATCAGGGTACGCCAGCTCGCCCGTGCACCGACCAACGACACCAGCGTCAGCAGCGCGGAGATCAGGATCACCGAGCGCGGAAACTCGTCGACGCGCCAGCCCATCACGACGGCGGTGGTCAGGAGGGCGCCCAGCGCCACGCCCGCGGCCAGCTGGCGCAAGTCGGCAAGGCTGACGTAACGCCAGGACTGGCGCGGCACCCGCGCGATTCCCAAGCCCAGGGCCATGCAGGCCACCGCCACCGGCATGGTCTGCGCCGCCTGATCGACATAGGGCCAGGGCACACCCAGGTTGAAGCGCAGCCAAAACGCCAGCCACCACGCCAGCGCCGCCAGCGGCAGGTCGACCAGCCAGCTCTTGCTCACCACGTCGGCGCGCCGCAGCTTCAGCATGATCCGCGCCTGGTCGCCGCCCACCCGGGCAACATGATTCTGAAAATTACTATCATAATAGTAGCTGTCCTGGAGCTATCCATGCAGTTTTCAACCATTTTTTACCATGGTTTCTCATCTGATCACGGCCCGCAACGTATCGAGCAGGATGCGCAAATCACCGGTCAGGCTGCGCCGCGCCACGTAGTCCAGGTAGTGGCGTTGCTTGATCGGCATGATCTGCTCGACGTAGGTGCGCTCGGGGTCGGCGCTGGCGGCGAGCAGGCGCTCCTCGTCGCGGAACGCGATTGCCGCGCGGTCGGTGATGCCGGGGCGCACCGACAGAATCCGCCGCCGCGCATCGTCGGGGTACAGCGCCATGTAGCGCGGCACCTCGGGGCGCGGGCCGACCAGGCTCATGTCGCCCAGCAGCACGTCGATCAGCTGCGGCAACTCGTCCAGCTTGGTGCGACGCAGCCAGCGCCCTGCTCGGGTGATGCGCGCGTCGCCCGCCGCGGTCAGATGTGGCCCGTCACCACCTCGCGCCTGCATGGTGCGGAACTTGTGGATGCGAAACAGGCGCCCGCCGCGCCCCACGCGCTCCTGTCGGAACAGCGCCGGTCCGGGCGAATCCAGCCGCACCCAGAGCGCGATGGCCGCCATCAGCGGCAACGCCACGGGCAGCAGCAGCAGCGCGAAGGTCAGATCCATCAGCCGCTTGGTCACGGCGCGACCCTCCGCGCTGCGCGCTGCGGGATTCGCGCTTGGGAGCGGCCCGGCGCGCTCATGGGTGCACCCTCCGCGCTGCGCGCTGCGGGATTCGCGCTTGGGAGCGGCCCGGCGCGCTCA
>CAZGOL010000256.1:0-2768 GCA_964527755.1 uncultured Ottowia sp. | reverse complement strand
TGGAGTTCGGCCGCCTGCTGGTGCCACGGCGCCACTGCGCGGGCAGCCGCGAAGCACAAGGCCACGGCTGGCCGACGGGTTGGCGGGGCGCCGCGCTCATCATGGTTGGCATCGCCGTCGGGTTTTTCGGCGGCACGCGGCTGGTCAGTGCGCTGCTGCACGAGCCTGTGCAGTTGCCGGCGCGCGACCTGCGCATGGTGCTGGCCGTCACCGTGGCGGCCACCATCGTGGCCAGCTTTTTCTTCTTCACGCGCAGCCGGCAGGCGGTTCTGCAGATGGCCATCGCGGCCGCCGAGCGCGACGCCAGCCAGGCGCGGCTGACGCTGCTGCAAAGCCAGCTCGAACCGCACATGCTGTTCAACACGCTGGCCAACCTGCGCGCGCTGATCGCGGTCGATCCGCCCGCCGCGCAGCGCATGCTGGACCGGCTGGACGGCTACCTGCGCGCCACCCTGGCGGCATCGCGCGCCACCGAGCATCCCCTGGCGGCTGAGTTCGAGCTGCTGGCCGATTACCTGGAACTGATGGCGGTGCGCATGGGTGCGCGCCTGAAACATCGGCTCGACCTGCCCGACGACCTGCGCGCGCTGCCGGTGCCCACGCTGCTGCTGCAGCCGCTGGTCGAAAACGCCATCCGCCACGGACTGGAGCCACGCATCGAAGGGGGCTGCGTCGAGGTCACGGCAGCGCGCGTTGCCGGTCGGCTGGTGCTGTCGGTGCACGACACGGGGGCCGGGTTCGATCCCAACTCAGCGCCGCGCGCCGGCCATTTCGGCCTGGCCCACGTGCGCGAGCGGATCGCCTCGGCCAGCGGCGGGCGCGGCCGCCTCGAGCTGCTGTCCGACCGGCTCGCCGGTACCACGGCGCGCATCACGCTGCCGCTGGCATGAAGCGTCGCGCGTGCACACCGGGCGGCCTGGGGCCGGGCATACTGGACCCCGATGTCCGACGCGCCCCCTCCCCACAGCACCGCCCGCAGCCTGCGCCGCAACACGCTGGCGATCCTGCTGTTCTGGCTGCTCGTCAGCCTCGTGCTGTGGGTCGGCTTCAGCTGGTACCAGGCGCGCCAGCGCGCGGCGCTCCTGCCCTATGTCGAGGCCGGCGGCCAGCTGGTCATCCCGCGCAGCCGGGACGGACACTTCTACGTACCCGGTGAAGTCAACCACGTGCCCGTCACCTTCATGGTCGACACCGGAGCCACCGGCGTGGCCATCAGCGAGTCGCTGGCGCGAACCGCCCAGTTGCCCGATGGCATGCCGATCAGCATCGACACGGCCGGCGGCGAGCGCGCGGCGCACATCGTGCGCAACGTGCCGGTCAAGGCCGGACCGCTGGCGCGCAACGACACCAGCGTGATCGTCGGCGTGCAGGGCGGCGCGGCCAACGCCGCGCTGCTGGGCCAATCGTTCCTGCGCCATTTCGAGGTGGTGATCGATGGCGACCGCATGACGCTGCGACCCCGCTGAACGCCACCCATGCCCACCGCGCTGATCGCCGAGGACGAACCCCTGCTCGCCGCCGCGCTGTCGGGAGAACTGGCGCGCGCCTGGCCCGAGTTGCGCATCGTCGCCACCGCCGGTGACGGTGCCAGCGCCGTGCGCGAGGCGCTCGAGCACCGGCCCGACGTGCTGTTCTTCGACATCCGCATGCCCGGCCTCGGTGGCCTGGACGCCGCCGCCGAGTTGGCCGACCGCTGGGACGAAACCCGCGCGGGGCCCCTGCCCGCCCTGGTGTTCGTCACCGCCTACGACCAGTACGCCGTGCAGGCCTTCGAGGCGCAGGCGCTGGACTACGTGCTCAAGCCCGTGCAGCCGGCCCGATTGCTGAAAACAGTGCAAAAACTGCGTTCAACCCTTTCGGGACGTGCCGCAACAGCTACAGATCAAATAGCTACCGATGCCGCCCAGGCCGATGCGCTCGCCACCCGGCTGCGCGCGCTGCTGGCAGCCTTCGAGCCACCCGCGCCCGCGCCGTTCGCGCCGCTGCGCCAGCTGGCGGCCAGCACGGCGGGCTCGGGCGGCAGCACCATCCGCATGGTGGCCGTCGACGACGTGCTGTTCCTGCAGGCCACTGACAAATACGTTCGCGTGGTCACCCGCGAGGCCGAGTACCTGCTGCGCACACCGCTCAAGGACCTGCTGGCGCAACTCGACGGCAACGTGTTCTGGCAGATCCACCGTGCCACCGCCGTGCGCGCCGACGCCATCGACACCGTGCAGCGCGACGAGGCCGGGCGCCTGACGCTTACCCTGCGCGACCACGCGGAGCGACTGGCCGTCAGTCGGCTGTATGCGCACCGCTTCAAGGCGTTGTAGCGCAGGCCGAGACGCCCACTTGCAACGCAGGCACAAAAAACCCGGCCGGGGCGTCGCACCCACCCATGGCCGGGTCAGGAAAAAGACAATCGTTCAGCGGCGCCAGTCACGATCACCGTCCCAGCGGTGATGACGGCGCCAGCGCTCGCGCTCCCAATGACGCGGCGGCGGCCCGTAGTAGTAGCGCGCGGGCCGGTACACCGGCGGCGGACCGTAATACACCGGCGGAGGGACGTACACCGGCGCCGGCTGCATGTAGACCGGTGGCGCATACACCACCGGCGGGGGCAGATTGCCCACGCCGAGACTGATGCCCGGCGAACCCACGCCGACCGACCAGTACACGTCACTGCGTGCCTGCGCGGTGCCGGCAAAACCTGCCGCCCCCAGCGCCAGCGCGCCCGCCATCAACCAGCCCTGCATCGATTTCATGGTGCTTCTCCTGTTCGGTGC
>CAZGOL010000255.1:0-2768 GCA_964527755.1 uncultured Ottowia sp. | reverse complement strand
GCGATCATCGACCAGCCCTACCAGTTCGACTTCTACGACGGCGGCGGGCTGGACATCGCCTTCCTCGGCCTGGCGCAGATGGATGGCGAGGGCAACGTCAACGTGAGCAAGTTCGGACCGAAAGTGGCCGGCGCTGGTGGCTTCATCAACATCAGCCAGAACGCGCGCAAGGTGGTGTTCATGGGCAGCTTCAGCGCCGGCAAGCTGGAGCTGCAGGTGGCCGACGGCCGGCTGACGATCACGCACGAGGGCGGCTCGGCCAAGCTGGTGGCGCAGGTGGAACAGCGCACCTTCAGCGGCCGCCACGCTGCCGAGCGCGGGCAGCCGGTGCTGTACGTCACCGAGCGCTGCGTGTTCCGGCTCACGCCGGCGGGCGTGGAACTGATCGAGATCGCGCCCGGCATCGACCTGGAGCGCGATGTCCTGGCGCGGATGAAGTTCAAGCCGATCATGCATGGCACGCCGCGCGCGATGGACGCACGCATCTTCCAGGATGGTCCGATGCAGTTGCGCCGCCAGTTGCTGGCGATCCCGCTGGCGCAGCGCTTCAGCTACGAACCCCGGCAGAACACGCTGTTCATCAACTTCGAAGGTCTGGCCGTGGGCACGACGGCCGAGGTGGCGGCCATTCGCGAGCAGGTCGAGCGGCTGGTGGTGCCGCTGGGCAAGCGCGTGCTGGCGATCGTCAACTACGACAACTTCAGCATCGCGCCCGACGTGCTGGGCGCCTACTCCGACATGGTGCGCGGCCTGATGCAGCAGCACTACTCGGGCGTGACGCGCTACACCACCAGCTCCTTCCTGCGCGCCAAGCTCGGCGACGCGCTGGCGCAGCGCGGCCTGGCGCCCTACATCCACGAAAGCGCGGCCGAGGCCGAGGCGCACCTGCGCCGACTGGGCGGCCCCGCTCCGACGTGAACACGCGCCCGACCCAGCGCACCGCGGCGCCGGAGCACGCCGGGGAGCCGGCCGGCAAGATCAGGAACCACTTCGCCAGCAGCCTGTGGTTTCCGGTGGCGGCGGCCTACGCCGCGCTGATCCTGCCGTGGTCGGTGCTGGCGCAGCAGAAGCTGCTGGGCGCTCCCGGCGCGCTGGGCAGCGCCCTGGGCCACGCGCACGAGATGCTGTTCGGCTTTGCGCTGGCGGTGGTGGCGGGCTACACGCTGCGCCCCAACCAGCGCCGGCGCAGCGCGTGGCTGCTGGTCGCGTGGGCAGCGGCGCGCGTCAGCTTTCTCGGCTGGCCGATGTCGTGGCTGAGCACGCTGTGCAACGGCGTGTTCGTGCTGGGCCTGGCCGCCTCGGTGGTGCCGATCTACCTGTACACCGACAAATGGCGCAACCGGTCGGTGGCGATCATCATCACTGCACTCGCCGTCACGGTGCTGGCGTTTCACGCACTGCTGCCGTGGGCGCGCGTCGATGGCCTGTTCGCCCTGCTGCTGGGCGCGGTGCTGCTGCTGAGTGCGCTGATGTTCTTCATGGGCGGGCGCATCCTGGCGCCGGCCATCGCCGGGCATGTGCGCAAGCAGGCACCGCCGCTGCGCCACGTGGTGCAGCCGCGCCTGGAAGGCACCACCCTTGTCCTGCTGGCGTTGGCGCTGGTCTGCAATCTGTTGCCAGGACGCGCCGCGCAGACGGCGTGCGCCCTGCTGCTGATCGCCTGCGCCGCACTGACCGTGGTGCGCATGGCGCGCTGGCGCATCTGGCTGTGTCGCGGGAGGGCCGACCTGCTGGCGTTGCTGGCGGGCTACGGCTGGTTGCCAGCGGGCTGGGTGCTGGTGGGCGGGGCCCTGCTGGCAGGCGCCAAGCCGACCGCGGCGCTGCATGCCATCACCGTGGGCGCGCTGGGCACCCTGACTTTCAGCGTGATGCTGCGCACGCAGCTGTTTCGCACACGGCACGACACCAATGCACGACCCTGGGCCTACGCCGGCGCCATCACGCTGGGGCTGGCCGCGCTGCTGCGTATCCTGCCAGGGCCGTCCTGGATGGTGTTGACAGCCGCTGCGTGCTGGGGCCTGAGCTATATCGGCCTGTGCGCCACCCTGTTGGGCCTGGCGAGGCAGCGTGCGTAGAACCTTGCCGCAAAGACTTCAGGCGGGCGCCAGCAGTCCCGCCAGGCGCGGCAACGCGGCGCAGGCGTTGGCGCGCGTCTGCGCCGCCCAGTCGGTGATCGGCACGCCACGCAGGCCGGCCACGGCAGCGGCGATGCGCGGCAGTTCGGCGGGCTCGTTGCGTCCTTGCCGGTTGCCGCCGGCGCGCTCGGCCGCAGCCTGGTACAGCCACTGCGGGGGGATGTCGGGCGCGTCGGTCTCCATCACGATGGCGTGCGCCGGCAACTCGGCCGCCAGCGCGCGCAGGCGCGTGGCGCGCTCGAAAGTGACGGCGCCGCCAAAACCCAGCTTGAAGCCCATCTCCAGCAACTGGTCGGCCTGCTGGCGGCTGCCATTGAAGGCATGGGCGATGCCGCCCGCGGCGCCGATGTCGCGCAGGCCCTTGAGGATCTGATCGATCGAGCGGCGCACGTGCAGGATCACCGGCAGGCCGTGGCGACGCGCGAGGCGCAGTTGCTCGCGGTACAACCATTCCTGTCGTTCGCGCAGCGGTCCCGGCGCGGCCAGTTCGGGCACGAAATAGTCCAGGCCGATCTCGCCCACCGCAACCAGGCGCGGGTCGGCTGCATGGGCGCGCAGCGCGTCATCCAGCCGCTGCAGTGCAGCGTCGCCGGCATGCGCGACGTACATCGGGTGAGTGCCCAGCGCGCAGGC
>CAZGOL010000254.1:1707-2777 GCA_964527755.1 uncultured Ottowia sp. | reverse complement strand
CACCTGATGGGCAAGGTGTTCGTCGACTATCTGTCGCCGCTCAAGCGCGGGCGCATCAAGACCCGTCTGCTCAAGGCCGATCGCCTGGAAAAGGCCGACAAGGCACGGGAGCCGGTGTGACCGCGCGCGCCGGGCGCGCGCTGTTGGCCGGCGCCCTGGCACTGCTGCTGGGTGCCTGCGCACTGCTGGCTGGCCCCGGCCGCGTCGCCATCGGCACCCCGGCCGCCCAGGCGCTGCAAGCGTTGGGCCCGCCCACCGCGCGCTATCCGGGTCCGGCGGGCGAGCGTCTGCAGTATTCGCAGGAGCCTGCCGGCCAGCGGGTTTTCAACCTCGACCTCGACCTGCAGGGCCGCGTGGCACGCGTCGAGCAGGCTCTGGATGACGGGTTGTTCCCGCAGCGCATCGAAACCGGTCGCTGGCAGCGCGAGGACGTGCTGCGTGAATATGGCGCGCCAGCGCGCATCATCCAGGTACACAACTTCGCGGGGGACATCTGGATCTGGCGCTACCTCCAGGGCCCCATCTGGCGCCTGCTGTTCATCGACATCGACCACACCGGCCTGGTGCGCGGCTGGTCGACCGGCGACGAAGGCCTGCCCGACGTGCCGGACTCCAGGTGAGTGTCCGGTTATCGACAAAAATCAGCGTCTCTGGCTTTTCAGATGCGCCAGGGCGGCTATCAAAACAAGAGTATGAAAATCGTCTTTGCCGGTACGCCGGAGTTCGCGCGCACGGCACTCGAGGCCCTGCTGGACGCGGGCTTCGACGTGCCGCTGGTGCTCACCCAGCCTGACCGGCCGGCCGGGCGCGGGCTCAGGCTGCACGCCTCGCCGGTCAAGCAGCTGGCGCTGGCGCACGGCATCACCGTCGTCCAGCCGCGCAGCCTGCGCCTGGACGGCAAGTACCCCGCCGATGCCGCCGCTGCGCAGGCCGCGCTGGCCCAGGCGCACGCCGACGTGATGGTGGTGGCCGCCTACGGCCTGATCTTGCCCCAATGGGTACTCGATGCCATGAGCGCCGCACGGCCGCCCGAAGGCGCGAACGCCCCCTCGGGGGGCAGCGCAACCGGC
>CAZGOL010000254.1:0-1607 GCA_964527755.1 uncultured Ottowia sp. | reverse complement strand
CTTGGGTGTCTCAACATCCACGCCAGCCTGCTGCCGCGCTGGCGTGGCGCGGCCCCCATTCACCGCGCGATCGAGGCAGGGGACGCGCAAACCGGGGTCACCATCATGCAGATGGACACCGGCCTGGACACGGGCGACGTGCTGCTGACCGAGGCGGTGCCGATCGCCGCGCGCGCCACCACCGCCCTCCTGCACGACGAGCTGGCGGCACTGGGGGCGCGCCTGATCGTGCAGGCGCTGCGCCAATTGGCCGCCGGCACCCTGACACGCACGCCGCAGCCGGCCCAAGGCGTGACGTACGCGCACAAGATCGACAAGCACGAGGCCGCGATCGACTGGAGCCAAAGTGCCGTTGCGATCGAGCGGCGGGTGCGCGCATTCGACCCGTTTCCCGGTGCCCACACCACGCTCGGCGATGTCGTCATCAAGATCTGGCACTCTGAAATTGATAGCTTGCATGGCGTAATAGACAAGCGTTGCGGCCAGATTTTGTCGATCAGCGATGCCGGGGTGAGCGTGGCCTGCGGCAGCGGCGCGCTGCGGCTCACCGAACTGCAGCGCGCGGGCGGCAAGCGGCTGCCCGCGCGCGAATTCCTGGCCGGCTTCGCGCTGGCGCCAGGCCAGCGCCTGGGCACCGAGGCCACACCATGAACATGCCGCTGCCGCCCGAGCTGCCCCCCGACCTGGCGGCACGCACGCGCCTGGCAGCCTGGCTGGGCCGGCGCATCGACGGCTTCGCGCGCACCGCGCGCCACCCGCTGTTCTGGGTCGGCGCGCGCGAGATGGCGGGCGTGTCGGTGGGCCTGGCCGCCTGGGCCTTCATGACCGGCGTGGCGATGGTGGGCAGCGGGATGAGCATCACCGAGGCGGTGCTGATGTCGCTGCTGGTGTTCGCCGGCAGCGCGCAGCTGGCGGTGATGCCGCTGATCGCCGTGGGTGCGCCGCTGTGGGTGATCTGGGCTGCCGCGCTGTGCGTGAACCTGCGCTTCGTGGTGTTCAGCGTGCACCTGCGCGACTACTTCATGTTCATGCCGCGCCGGCGGCGGCTTTGGCTGGGCTACTTCACGGGCGATCTGACCTACGTGCTGTTCACCCGGCGTTTCCCCAGCCCGGGTCAGACCGAGCGCCAGCGCCATGCGCAAATGGCCTACCTGTGGGGTGGCAACTGCTGGAACTGGATGTTCTGGCAGTCGCTGAACATGCTGGGCATCTTCCTGGGCGCGGCGCTGCCCGCGCGCTGGGGGCTGGAGTTCGCCGGCACGCTGGCGCTGCTGGCCGTGACCTGCTCGCTGATCACCACGCGGCTGCGGGCGGTGGCGGCGCTGCTGGCCGCGGCGGCGGCGGTGCTGGCCTACAACCTGCCGTATCGCCTGAACATCGTGGTGGCGATCGGCGTGGCCGTGGCCGCCACCGTGCTGCTCGAGCGCTGGGCGAGCGATTCGGCCGCGGAGCCCGACCATGGGTGAAACGCACGCCTGGACGCTGCTCATCATCGTCGGCATGGCCGCGATCTCGGTGCTCACGCGCTGCTTCTTCTTCATCAGCGAACGCGAATGGCCCCTGCCGGGCTGGGCGCGTCGTGGCCTGCCCTACGCACCCATCGCCGC
>CAZGOL010000253.1:0-2781 GCA_964527755.1 uncultured Ottowia sp. | reverse complement strand
ACACCCACCATTGCGGCCGAAACCGCAATGCCCACCTCGGCAATAACCTTGGCAAGCCAAGGTCATTTTATTTGACTTCGGCCATGGTTTTCAATCCTTCATTACGACTCGAAATCTTTGCCGGACTGCAGGAGGGCAGGCACTTTTCAGGGGAGAGGGCCGATCGACCAAAGATCCGGTTCGATGGCCGGCCGCGCCCCGTCGCGAGGGGGCGAAGACGGTGCGCGGGGTCGCCCCCGGGTCTGTGGCACGATGGGCGCGGATGGCAAGACGGGACATGGCAGACATCGATGGTCCGCTGGCGCCCGTGGACTGGTCGGCACCGTGGTTCGGGCCGTGGGCGGCGGCTGGCTGCGCGGTGTGGCAGGCGACGGCAAGGCAGGGCGCGCGCGCTGGGGCCGTGGCCGCGGCGCTCCAGGCGCAGGCGCCGGAGGCGTCGCCGGTGCGCTTTGTCGCGGCGGCCGAGGTGCCCGCCGGTGCAGCGTACGAAGCCTTCATCGCCCGGCACCGCACCGTGCCCACGCGCGACAACCCGCACGATGCCTTCAACGGCCTGGCGTGGCTGCGCCTGCCGCGCGCCAAGGCCCGGCTGAACGCCCTGCAAGCCGCCGAGATCGCGCGCGACGGGGTGCGCGCCACGCGCGGGGCGGTGCGCGACGCGGCCACCGTGTTCGACGAGAACGCCGTGCTGGTGCACGCGCCCGACGCGCTGTGGCAGGCGCTGGCCGCGCGCCGGTGGAGCGAGCTGTTCGGCCCGCTGCGCCCGCTGTGGCGCGAGGCGCGCGTGCTGGTGTTCGGCCATGCCGCGCTGGAGAAGCTGGTCGCGCCCTACAAGTCCATCACCGGCCACGCGTGGCGCGTGGTGCCGGCGTTCGAGCCGGCGGGCGACCTCGGTGCGCTGGATAACTGGCTGGCGGGCGACCTGACGGCCGACAAGCTGGCCGCCAAGCCGTTTGCGCCGCTGCCGCTGCTGGGCGTGCCCGGGTGGTGGGCAGGCAACGAGGCTCCGGGCTTTTACGGCGACGCGCAGGTGTTTCGGCCGCCGCGGCGCTGACGGGCGATGCACCGAAGCGATCGCTGCCGGCCCTCACCCCAGCCTTCTCGCGCAGGGACCGGGAGGAAGCCACCGGGCCGATCGCGATCGTCCATCTGCGGAAGGGGTGAAGGGGGTGGTTGCCTGACGGCAAAAATTCAAGACAAATCCGGCTGTATCGCTTGACTGGTTTGCCGTGCCAGCTATCGAATGAATAGTGCTCAGCAGAGCGACTCGGCCACCCGGTGCAAAAAACGGTCGCACTGGTGGAGTTGCTCGACTTCCACCCACTCATCCACCTTGTGCGCCTGCTCGATGGCGCCGGGGCCGCACAGCACGGCCGGGATGCCGGCGTGGGCGAACAGGCCGGCCTCGGTGCCGTAGGCCACCTTGCGCACCGTGCGGTCTTGCGTGAGCGCGCGCACCAGCGCGGTGATGGCGGCCTGCTCGCTGGCGTCCAGGCCGGGGGCGGCGGCGCCCGTCTCGAGTTCGATGCGGGCATCGGCGAACTCGCGGCGCATGCGCGGCAGCAGGTCCTGTTCGATGTAGTGCCTGATCTGGCCCTGGATCTCGGCGCCGGAATGGGTGGACAGGTTGCGGAACTCGAAGCTGAACTCGCAGGCTTCGGGGATGGTGTTGACCGCGATGCCGCCCGCGATCAGGTTGGTCGTCATGGTGCTGTGCGGCACGTCGTAGTCGGTGTCGAACGGGCCGTGGGCGCGCCAGGCGTCGGCCAGGTCGCGGATGTGGCAGATCAGGCGCGCGGCGTATTCGATGGCGTTGCAGCCGCGCGGGGTGAGCGAGGAGTGCGCCGCCCGGCCGTGCACGCGGCAGCGAAACAGGTTGATGCCCTTGTGCGCCACCACCGGCTGCATGGAGGTGGGTTCGCCCACGATGCAGCCGTCGGCGCGGATGCCGCGTGCAGCCAGTTCGGCCAGCATCACCGGCGCGCCCACGCAGCCCACCTCTTCGTCGTAGGAGAGGGCCAGATGCAGTGGCTTGTTGCGCGGCATGGCCAGCGCCCGCGGCACCAGCGCCAGGCTGCTGGCGATGAAGCCCTTCATGTCGCAGGCGCCGCGGCCATAGCGGCGGCCGTCGCCCTTGTCGGTCAGCCTGAACGGCTCGCTCGTCCAGCTCTGTCCATCGACAGGCACCACGTCGGTGTGCCCCGACAGCACGATGCCGCCTTGCGTTGCACCGTCCTGCGCGGGCAGGGTGCAAAACAGGTTGGCCTTGGTGCCCTCGACGTTGGCGGCCAGCCAGGGTTTCAGGCCCTGGGCGGCCAGGGCGTCGCGCACCGTCTCGATCAGGCCGAGGTTGGAGTTGCGGCTGGTGGTGTCGATGGCGACCAGTTTTTCGAGCCAGTTCAAGGTGGTCATAAGAAATTCTCGGGGGAGTGGAATGCTCCGATTAAACAGCCGGACGCAGAGGACGCAAAGAAAGCGCAAAGGACGCAAAACAATCCAAGAACCAGGATGAAGTGGATTCTGACTTTTTTGCGTTCTCTCCGAATCCTTTGCGGCCTCTGCGTCTGGCTGCTTTCTGTTGTGAACCTCAAGACGCGCACGGATGGAACCGACGGCCTTGAAAGCGCTCCAATTGCCCCTACCATTCGCGCCAGCCCCGGCACCTGACCGATGGCGGCCATTTTTGAGGGATTTCATGAAACGCATTGCACTGTTCGTGCTGACCAACATCGCCGTGATGGTGGTGGTCGGCATCGTCACCAGCCTGCTGGGCGTGGGCCG
>CAZGOL010000252.1:0-2847 GCA_964527755.1 uncultured Ottowia sp. | reverse complement strand
GTGGTGATGATGCGCGGCCCGCCGGGGCTGCCGGTGGCCAGCCAGGGCTTGCCGTCCTTCAAAACGAAGGTGGGCGTCATCGACGACAGCGGGCGCTTGCCGGCGGCCACGGCGTTGGCGTCGCCGCCGATCACGCCATAGGCGTTGGGCACGCCGGGCTTGGCCGAGAAGTCGTCCATCTCGTTGTTGAGCATGATGCCGGTGCCGGGCGCCACGATGCCGCTGCCGAAGTTGGTGTTGAGCGTGTAGGTGACGGCCACCATGTTGCCGGCCTGGTCGACCACCGAGTAGTGCGTGGTCTGGTCGCTCTCGTACGGCTGGGGCTTGCCGGCGCGGATGTCCTTGGCCGCGCGCGCCCGATCCGGGTCGATCTGCCGTACCAGGCCGGCGGCGTATTGCTTGCTGGTCAGGCCCTTGACGGGCACTTGCACAAAACCGGGGTCGCCCAGGTATTCGGCGCGGTCGGCGTAGGCCAGTTTCATGGCCTCGGCCATGTGGTGCACGGTGGTGGCGCTGTTGTGGCCCCAGGCGTTGAGCGGCCAAGTCTCCATCATGTTCAGGATTTGCACCAGGTGGATGCCGCCGGAGGAGGGCGGGGGCATGGTGACGATCTCGTAGCCGCGGTAGGTGCCGCGCACGGGCTCGCGCTCGACCACCTTGTAGTTCTTGAGGTCGGCCAGCGTCATGGGGTTGCCGTTCTTGGCCATGTCGGCGGCGATCTTGTGGGCGATCTCGCCTTCATAGAACGCCTTGGCGCCCTGCCTGGCGATCAGGCGCAGGGAGTGGCCCAAGTCTTTTTGCACCAGGCGGTCGCCGGCTTTCAGAGGCGCGCCGTTCTTCCAGAAGATGGCCTGGGTGGCGGGCCACTTGCCCATGTTCCTGGTTTCTTGCTGCAGCACCTTGGCCAGGGTTTCGCTGACGGGATAGCCTTTTTCGGCCAGCGCGATGCTGGGCGCCAGCAGCTTGGCCAGCGGCTGGGTGCCCCACTTTTGCAGCGCGTGCGTCAGGCCGGCCACGGTGCCGGGCACGCCGATGGCGTGGTGGGTGTAGAGCGACTTGCCGTCGATCACGCGGCCAGCGGCGTCCAGGTACATGTCGCGGCTGGCCGCCGCTGGCGCCACCTCGCGGAAGTCCAGCGCCACGGTCTTGGCGGTCTTGGCGTCATACACCATCATGAAACCGCCGCCGCCCACGTTGCCCGCGTTGGGCAGGGCCACAGCCAGCGCAAAGCCGATGGCCACGGCGGCATCGACCGCGTTGCCGCCGGACTTGAGCACATTCAGGCCGATCCGCGAGGCCAGTTCCTGCTCGGTGGCGACCATGCCGTGACGGCCCACCACGGGGTGGAACACGTCCATGTCGAAGTCGTAGGCCGCGGCGGCAGCCTTGGCGGCCGCCGTTTGCGTGCCGGCTGCCGGAGCGGGGACTGGCGCTGCCAAGGGTGCCGGCGTTGCGGCGGTTGCCGGAGCGGCGGCCGTGGGCGGCGGCGTGGTGGTCGGGGTGCTGCACGCGGCCAGCACGGCCAGAGCCAGGCCGGCCAGCAGCAGTTTGGGGGTGGGTTGGGCCATCCGGGGTCTCCTCGCGAACAAAAAGGCACTGTGGCGGGCGCGTGGGCGCCGCCATCGGCGATTTTTCACGGGGTGGCGCGAGCCCGTTTGCGGGCTAACCCGAAGGTGGGCGCACGCTTACGTTTTGAGATCGGGGAAGTCGTCCTCGAAGTACTCGTGCGCGTCGCGCACGCCGCGCTCGCGTCGGCCGGCCTCGGTCTGGCGCAGCTCCACGCGGCGGATCTTGCCCGAGATGGTCTTGGGCAGCTCGGTGACAAACTCGATGCGGCGCACGCGCTTGTAGGGCGCCAGCGCCTGGCGCGCAAAGGCCAGCACGTCGCGGGCCATGGCGGCGTCGGCGTGGCTGCCTTGCGTGAGGATGATGAAGGCCTTGGGCACGGCCAGGCGCACCGGGTCGGGGCTGGGCACCACGGCCACCTCGACCACCGCCGCATGTTCGATCAGCGCGCTTTCCAGTTCGAAGGGGCTGATGCGGTAGTCGCTGGCCTTGAACACGTCGTCGGCGCGGCCGACGAAGGTGTAGTAGCCGTCGGCGTCACGCTGCGCCACGTCGCCCGTGCGGTAGTAGCCCCCGTGCATGACCTCGGCGGTGCGCTCGGGGCTGTCCTCGTAGCCGGCCATCAGGCCCAGCGGTCGTCCGGTGCCGGGGTGGCCGCCGGGGGCGGGGCCGGGTTCGTCCTGCAGCTTCAGCACCACCTCGCCCTCGTTGGTCTCCTGGCCGTCCACGTCCAGCAGGGCCACGTGGTAGCCGGGCATGGCCAGGCCCATGGAGCCGGGCTTGACGGCCAGGCCCGGCGCGTTGCCGACGATGGCGGTGGTTTCGGTCTGGCCATAGCCGTCGCGCAGCGTGAGCCCCCAACTGCTCTTGACCTGCTCGATGATTTCGGGGTTGAGCGGCTCGCCGGCGCCGATCACTTCGCGCAGACTCAGCTTGCCGCGCCAGGCGGCCAAGTCTTCCTGGATCAGCATGCGCCACACGGTGGGTGGTGCGCACAGCGTGTCGACGTCGCAGCGCGCCAGCGTTTGCAGCAGGGCCGGGGCGGCAAAGCGCGCCGTGTTGTGGATGAAGATGCAGGCGCCCGCGTTCCAGGGCGCGAAGAAGCAGCTCCACGCATGCTTGGCCCAGCCCGGCGAGGAGATGTTCATGTGGATGTCGCCCGGCTTCAGGCCGATCCAGAACATGGTGGACAGGTGGCCCACCGGGTAGCTTTGGTGCGTGTGCAGCACCAGCTTGGGCTTGGACGTGGTGCCCGAGGTGAAGTACAGCAGCAGCGGGTCG
>CAZGOL010000251.1:0-2880 GCA_964527755.1 uncultured Ottowia sp. | reverse complement strand
TGGTCATCATGACGCCCAAGAGCCTGCTGCGCAACAAGGACGCCACCTCGCCGCTGGCCGAGTTCACCAGCGGCGGTTTCCAGACCGTGATCCCCGAGCAGGATGAAGCGGTGGCCAAGAACGCCGCCAAGGTCAAGCGCGTGATCGCCTGTTCGGGCAAGGTCTACTACGACCTGGTCAAGCACCGCGCCGAGCAGGGCATCAAGGACGTCGTCATCCTTCGCGTCGAACAGCTTTATCCGTTTCCGCACAAGGCGTTCGGAGCCGAACTCAAGCGCTACGCCGGCGCCACCGAAATCGTGTGGTGCCAGGACGAACCGCAAAACCAGGGTGCCTGGTTCTTCGTGCAGCACTACGTGCACGAGAACATGCTGGCGGGGCAAAAACTGGGCTACGCCGGCCGCGCCGCGTCGGCATCGCCGGCGGTGGGCTACGCGCACCTGCACCAGGAACAGCAGAAGAACCTGGTCAACGCCGCCTTCGGGCGCCTCAAGGGGTTCGTGCTGAACAAGTGATTGCGCGTCGACGCGGGCGCACGCACCGTGCGCGTCGCCGCGTTTGCAGGATCAGAACCAGGAAACATCTCAAATGGCCATCGTCGAAGTCAAAGTCCCCGAGTTGTCCGAGTCCATCTCCGAGGCCACTCTGCTGCAGTGGAAGAAGCACGCGGGTGAGGCCGTCAAGGCCGACGAAATCCTGATCGAAATCGAGACCGACAAGGTCGTGCTCGAAGTGCCCGCGCCTGCCGCCGGCGTGCTCGCGGAAATCGTGCAGCCCGACGGCGCCACGGTGACCGCGCTGCAGTTGCTGGCCCGCATCGACACCGAGGCGGTGGCTGGCGTCGCACCGGCTGCGCCCGCGGCGCCGGTTGCCGCACCGGCCGCGTCACCGGCTGCGACGCCGGGCGGTGGCAAGGCCGGCATCGCCATGCCGGCCGCCGCCAAGCTGATGGCCGACCATCAGTTGCCCACCGGGAGCGTGGCCGGCACCGGCAGGGATGGCCGCGTGACCAAGGGCGATGTACTGGGTGCTATTCAAACAGGAGCTTCTGCGGCAAGTCCGGCGGGCATTGGAGCTCAAAAAGCCGTGCAGATCCCGACTGGCGTGCCGGCCAGCATATTGCCCCAGGTGGCCAGTCCCGCGGCGCCCAAACTTGGCGATCGCCCTGAGCAGCGCGTGCCGATGACGCGGCTGCGCGCGCGCGTGGCCGAGCGCCTGTTGCAGTCGCAGGCCACCAACGCCATCCTCACCACGTTCAACGAGGTGAACATGCAGCCGGTGATGGACATGCGCAAGCGCTTTCAGGAGAAGTTCGAGAAGGAGCATGGCGTCAAGCTCGGGTTCATGAGTTTCTTCGTCAAGGCGGCGGTGCACGCCCTCAAGAAGTTCCCGGTCATCAACGCCAGCATCGACGGCAACGACATCGTCTACCACGGTTATTTCGACATCGGCATCGCGGTCGGGTCGCCGCGTGGTCTGGTGGTGCCGATCTTGCGCAACGTCGACCAGATGAGTTTTGCCGACATCGAGAAGAAGATCGCCGAGTTCGGCGTCAAGGCGCGCGACGGCAAGCTGGGGCTGGAAGAGCTCACCGGCGGCACCTTCTCGATCAGCAACGGCGGCGTGTTCGGCTCGATGATGTCGACTCCCATCATCAACCCGCCGCAGTCGGCCATCCTGGGCGTGCACGCCACGAAGGAGCGAGCGGTGGTGGAAAACGGCCAGGTCGTGGTACGCCCCATGAACTACCTCGCGCTGAGCTACGACCACCGCCTGGTCGACGGACGTGAGGCCGTCCTGGGCCTGGTGGCGATGAAAGACGCGCTGGAAGATCCGGCGCGCCTGCTGTTCGATATCTGACACTTCGGGGCAGGACACCGCCATGTCGATCGCTGACGAACTGGCCAAGCTCGACGAACTGCGCCAGCGCGGGACCTTGAGCGAGGCCGAGTTCGCGCGCGCCAAGGAGCGCCTGCTGGGCACGGCGTCGTCGCTGCCGCCGCCGGTGCCGCCACCCGGTCTGGATGCCGTCAACCGCCTGCGACGCAGTGCCGGCGACCGCTGGATCGGCGGCGTATGCGGCGGACTGGCGCGGGCGACCGGACTGGAAAGCTGGGTCTGGCGGTTGATCTTCGCGTTGCTGACGCTGTTTGGCGGCGTCGGCATCGTGATCTACGTTTTGCTCTGGATTTTCGTGCCCGCCGAGTGAACGCGGCGCACCCACTCACGCAACATCATGTCCAAACCATTCGACGTCATCGTCATCGGCGCCGGCCCCGGCGGTTACATCGCGGCCATTCGCGCCGCACAACTGGGTTTCAACGTCGCCTGCATCGACGAGTGGAAAAATGCCAAGGGCGGCCCGGCACCGGGTGGAACCTGCACCAACGTGGGCTGCATTCCCTCCAAGGCGCTGCTTCAGAGCTCGGAAAACTTCGAGCAGGCGGACAAGCACTTCGGCGAGCATGGCATCTCGTTGAAGGACCTGAAGATGGATGTGCCGACCATGATCGGGCGCAAGGACGCCGTCGTGCAGCAGAACAACGACGGTATCCTGTATCTGTTCAAGAAGAACAAGGTCACGTTCTTCCACGGCCGCGGCAGTTTTGTCAAGGCCATCGAGGGTGGCTATGAAATCAAGGTGGCCGGCAAGACCGATGAACTGTTGAGCGGCAAGCAGGTCGTGGTGGCCACCGGCTCCAGCGCGCGAGCACTGCCGGGCGCTCCCTTCGACGAGAAGACGATCCTGAGCAACGACGGCGCGCTGGCCATTCAGGCGGTGCCCAAGCGCCTGGGCCTGGTCGGCTCGGGCGTGATCGGCCTGGAGATGGGCAGCGTGTGGCGCCGCCTGGGCGCCGAGGTCACCGTGCTCGAGGCCCT
>CAZGOL010000250.1:0-2887 GCA_964527755.1 uncultured Ottowia sp. | reverse complement strand
TCAAATCAGCCTCAAAGGCATATCTGACGCGCCGGAGCAGCTATCAATTGAATACTGCTCGACTTGACAATCCGGGGAACGCCCGCAACTGACTGGCCATGGCCAATCCCCTGCTCGACTTCACCGACCTCCCACTGTTCGACCGGATTCGCCCCGAACACGTGGAGCCTGCCATCGACGCGCTGCTCGCCGAGTGCGAAGCGGCGCTCGAAATTGCCGTTTCACCGGCCACGCGCCCCGATTGGATCGCGCTTTCGCGCGCCCTCGATGTGGCGACCGAGCGCCTGGGGCGCGCCTGGGGCGTGGTCACGCACCTCAACGCGGTGGTCAACACACCCGAACTTCGCCTTGCCTACAACGCGGCGCTGCCAAAGGTCACCGATTTCTGGACGCGCCTGGGCAGCGACGAGCGCCTGTACGCCAAATACAAGGCGGTCGACCCCGCCACCCTGAACGCCGAGCAGCGCCGGGCGCGCGACAACGCGCTGCGCGACTTCGTGCTGGGCGGTGCCGAGTTGCAGGGGGCGGCCAGGGCCCGATACGCCGCCATCCAGGACCGGCTGGCCCAGCTCACGCAGAAGTTCAGCGAGAACGCGCTGGACGCCACCGACACCTGGACCTGCATCGCGAGTGAAATCGAAGTCGACGGCCTGCCCGCCGATGTCAAGGCCACCGCCCGTGCGGCCGCGCAAGCCGAAGGCCAAGACGGCTACAAGCTGACGCTGAAGCTGCCCAGCTACCTGCCGGTCATGCAGTTCGCGCACGACCGAGCGTTGCGCGAACGCCTGTACCGGGCTTACGTCACCCGTGCTTCCGACCAGGCCGAGGGCGATGGCACGCGCTTCGACAACGCGCCACTGATCCGCGAAATCCTGGCGCTGCGTCGCGAGGAGGCGCAATTGCTGGGCTACGCGAATTTCGGCGAACTGTCGCTGGTGGCCAAGATGGCCGAATCGCCGCGCCAGGTGATCGATTTCCTGCGTGAGCTTGCCGCCAAGGCCAGGCCGTACGCCGAGCGCGACGTCAGCGATCTGCGGACGTTTGCGCGCACCGAGCTCGCGCTGCCCGATCCGCAGAGCTGGGACTGGCCCTACGTCGGCGAAAAGCTCAAGGAAGCGCGCTACGCCTTCAGTGAGCAGGAGGTCAAGCCGTATTTTCAGGCTCCCAAGGTGCTGCACGGATTGTTCCGGATCGTCGAGACGCTGTTCGAGGTCGCCATCCGCCGCGACCAGGCCCCCGTGTGGCACCCTGCCGTCGAGTTCTACCGGATCGAGCGTGATGGGCGCCTGCTCGGCCAGTTCTACCTCGACCCCGGCGCGCGCACCGGCAAGCGCGGTGGCGCGTGGATGGACGACGTGCGCTCGCGCTGGTTGCGGCCCGATTCGAATCGGCTGCAGACTCCGGTGGCGCAGCTCATCTGCAACTTCGCTGAGGGCACTGGCGGCCAGCCGCCGCTGCTCACGCACGACGACGTGATCACCCTGTTTCACGAATTCGGCCACGGCCTGCACCACATGCTCACGCAGGTGGACGAACATGATGTTTCCGGCATCGGTGGCGTCGAGTGGGATGCGGTCGAACTGCCGAGCCAGTTCATGGAGAACTTCTGCTGGGAGTGGGAGGTGCTGCGCCACATGACCGCGCACGTCGAGACCGGCGAGCCGCTGCCGCGCGCCCTGTTCGACAAGATGCTGGCCGCCCGCAACTACCAGGCCGGTCTGCAGACCCTGCGCCAGATCGAGTTCGCGCTGTTCGACATGCTGCTGCACACCGAGCACGATCCGGCCGACGACTTCCAGCCCCTGCTGGACGCCGTTCGGCGCGAAGTGGCCGTGCTGCCGCCGCCATCCTTTGCCCGCACGGCACAGACCTTCAGCCACATCTTTGCCGGCGGTTACGCGGCGGGCTACTACAGCTACAAATGGGCCGAAGTGCTGTCGGCCGATGCGTACGCGGCGTTCGAGGAGAGTGTTACACCCGAGGGGACGCCCAGCGTGGAAATCGGGCGAAAATACCGCCGCGAGATCCTGGAGGTCGGCGGCAGCCGCCCGGCCATGGAATCGTTCAAGGCCTTTCGGGGCCGTGAGCCCAGCCTGGACGCACTGCTGCGCCACCAGGGCATGGCCTGAACAACAACAGCGGGCGATCGCCCGATACTGCAGGAGATCCGGTTCGTGCAAACCCGTTTCGCCGACACCCCCACCAAGCTGGCGCTGGGCGCGCTGCTGCTGACGCTTGCGGGCGCATCCCAGGCGCAGGTCTACCGCAACGTCGGACCCGATGGCCGCGTGACCTTTTCCGATACCCCGCCGGCCCAGGCTCCGGTGCGCGAAGTGCAGGCGGCGCGCGGCACCGAAAGCAGCGGCACCGCCCTGCCCTACCAACTGGGGCAAACGGTGCAGCGCTTTCCGGTCACCCTGTACACCGCCGCCAATTGCGTGCCTTGCGTGAGCGGGCGCAACCTGCTGTTGCGCCGGGGTGTTCCGTTCACCGAAAAGACGGTTGACACCAACGCCGACATCGCGGCACTGCAAAAGCTGGCGGGGGTCAACAGCCTGCCGCTGCTGACCATCGGAGCGCAGCAGATCAAGGGGTTCGCCGAAGTCGAGTGGATGCAGTACCTGGACGCGGCTGGCTATCCCAAGAGCTCGCAATTGCCCGGCAGTTGGCGCCAGCCCGCAGCCACGTCGCTCGTCCCGCCCGAAGCCGCCCCGGCCACGGCCGCCGCAGCAGCGCCAGCCACGACCGCGGGCGCGCAAGCACCGGCAACGACCAGCGGCGCAAGCCCTGTGACGCCCTCACCCACGGCCACCAATCCGGCCGGCATCCGCTTCTGACCATCGGTGCCGGGACCAGGCGATCGCATCGTCGTCGATTGCCAAAAAAA
>CAZGOL010000249.1:0-2894 GCA_964527755.1 uncultured Ottowia sp. | reverse complement strand
ACAGGAAGCGCGGGCTGTAGGCGCGCCCGCACATGCCGTAGTTGCCGGCGCCGAAACTGCCGCCGATGATGATCGTGAACTTGGGCACGTTGACGGTGGCCACGGCCGTGACCATCTTGGCGCCGTGGCGCGCGATGCCCTCGTTCTCGTATTTGCGCCCCACCATGAAGCCGGTGATGTTCTGCAGGAACACGAGCGGGATCTTGCGCTGGCCGCACAGCTCGATGAAGTGCGCGCCCTTCTGCGCCGATTCGGAAAACAGGATGCCGTTGTTGGCCACGATGCCGACGGGCATGCCTTCGATGTGGGCGAAGCCGCAAACCAGCGTGGTGCCAAAGCGCGCCTTGAACTCCTGCAGCGCACTGCCGTCGACGATGCGCGCGATGATCTCGCGCACGTCGAAGGGTTTGCGCGTGTCGGTCGGGATCACGCCGTAAAGCTCCTCGGCGGCGTACTTCGGAGCGACGGGCGGGCGCAGCGCACCGTCACGCGCCTTGGTGTGATTGAGGTGCGCCACCACCTCGCGCGCCAGCGCCAGCGCGTGCATGTCGTTTTGCGCCAGGTGGTCGGCCACGCCCGACAGACGCGTGTGCACGTCGCCGCCGCCCAGATCCTCGGCGCTCACCTCTTCGCCGGTGGCGGCCTTCACCAGCGGCGGACCACCCAGAAAGATGGTGCCCTGGTTCTTGACGATGATGGACTCGTCGCTCATGGCCGGCACGTAGGCGCCGCCGGCCGTGCAACTGCCCATGACGACGGCGATCTGCGCGATGCCCTGGGCGCTCAGGTTGGCCTGGTTGTAGAAGATGCGGCCGAAGTGGTCGCGATCGGGGAAGACTTCGTCCTGGTTGGGCAGGTTGGCGCCGCCCGAATCGACCAGGTAGATGCAGGGCAGGCGGTTTTGCTCGGCGATCTCCTGCGCGCGCAGGTGCTTCTTCACCGTCATCGGGTAGTAGGTGCCGCCCTTCACCGTGGCGTCGTTGCACACGATCATGCAGTCCACGCCCGAAACGCGCCCGATGCCGGCCACCAGGCCGGCGGCCGGCGCCGAATCGGAGCCGTCCTTGTCCGGGTACATGTGCAGCGCCGCCAGCGGCGCGATCTCCAGAAACGGCGTGCCCGGATCAAGCAGCATCTGCACCCGCACCCGCGGCAGCAGCTTGCCGCGATCGGTGTGCTTCTTGCGCGCCGCCTCGCCACCGCCCTGCCCCACCTTGGCCACCTGCTCCCTCAAATCATCGACCAGCGCGCGCATGGCCTGGGCATTGGCCTGGAAATCGGCGGAGCGCGGATTGAGCTTGCTTTGCAGAACCGACATGAAGAATCCTTGTAACTATTGTTTTGATAGCTGTCGTGGCTTGTCTGATTTGCGTTTTACGCCGTTTTGGCTTCAACAAGATGCAATTCGCCGATCATCGCCTCGCGAATCTTGAACTTCTGCACCTTGCCCGTCACCGTCATCGGGAATTCGGCGACGAACTTCATGTAGCGCGGCACCTTGTAGTGCGCGATCTTGCCCTTGCAGAATTCGCGCACCTCGTCCTCGGTCAGTTGCTGGCCGGGCTTGACGACGATCCAGGCGCACAGCTCCTCGCCGTACTTCAGGTCGGGCACGCCGACCACCTGCACGTCCTGCACCTTGGGGTGGCGGTAGAGGAACTCCTCGATCTCGCGCGGGTAGACGTTCTCGCCGCCGCGGATCACCATGTCCTTGCTGCGCCCGACGATGTTGACGTAGCCCTCCTCGTCCATCACGGCCAGATCGCCCGTGTGCATCCAGCCCTCGGCGTCGATCGCCTCGGCGGTGCGCGCCGGATCCTCCCAATAGCCCTGCATCACCGAGTAGCCGCGGGTGCAGAACTCGCCGGTGGTGCCGCGCGGCACCGTCTTGCCGGTCTCGGGGTCGATGATCTTGATCTCCAGGTGCGGCTGCACCAGGCCGACGGTGGAGACGCGCTTGTCCAGCGGGGTGTCGGTAGAGCTTTGGCAGCTCACCGGGCTGGTCTCGGTCATGCCGTAGGCGATGGTCACCTCGCCCATGTTCATCTCGCACTGCACGCGCTTCATCACCTCGATCGGGCAGGGGCTGCCGGCCATGATGCCGGTGCGCAGGGTCGACAGGTCGAACTCCTTGAAGCGCGGGTGGTCGAGCTCGGCGATGAACATGGTCGGCACGCCGTGCAGGCCGGTGCACTGCTCGTCCTGCACCGTCTGCAGCACGGACAGCGGCTCGAAGGCGTCGTTGGGGTAGACGATGCAGCCGCCGTGCGTCAGCACCGCCAGGTTGCCCAGCACCATGCCGAAGCAGTGATACAGCGGCACGGGAATGCACAGGCGGTCGTGCTCGGTCAGCCGCATCGCCTCACCGATGAAAAAACCGTTGTTCAGGATGTTGCGGTGCGTCAGCGTCGCGCCCTTGGGAAAACCGGTGGTGCCGCTGGTGAACTGGATGTTGATGGCGTCGCGGTTGTGCAGCCGCCGCGCGATCTGCGGCAGGCGCGCATCCTGCGGGTCGCCGCTCTTCATCAGATCGGAAAAGCGCTGGAAGCCGGGCTCCTCGCTGCCCTCGCCCGCCACGTCGATCCAGATCGCGTGCCTGAGGTGCGGCAGCGTGGCCGACTGCAGCGGCTCGCCCGGCCGCGCGTGCGCCCACTCCGGCGCCAGCTCGCGCAGCATGCCCAGGTAGTCGCTGGTCTTGAAGCGCGCCATGGTCACCAGCGCCCGACACTCGACCTTGTTCAGCGCGTACTCGACCTCGGCCGTGCGGTAGGCCGGATTGATATTGACCAGAATCAGCCCCGCCTTGGCGGTGGCCAGCTGCATCAGCACCCATTCGGCATTGTTGTGCGACCAGATGCCGATGCGCTCGCCCGGCGCCAGCCCCAGGCCCAGCA
>CAZGOL010000248.1:0-2911 GCA_964527755.1 uncultured Ottowia sp. | reverse complement strand
GGTGCGCATGGCCCTGCTCGAGGCCGACGTCGCCCTGCCCGTGGTGCGCGACTTCATCGCCCGCGTCAAGGACAAGGCCCTGGGCCAGGAGGTGCTGGGCAGCCTGAAGCCCGGCCAGGCGCTGGTGGGCATCGTCAACAAGGAACTGGCCGCCACCATGGGCGAGGGCGTGAGCGACCTCAACCTGGCTGCGCAGCCGCCCGCCGTCATCCTGATGGCCGGCCTGCAGGGCGCGGGCAAGACCACCACCACCGCCAAGCTGGCGCGCCACCTGATCCAAAAGCGCAAGAAGAAGGTGCTGACGGTGTCGGGCGACGTATACCGGCCGGCCGCCATCGAGCAGCTCAAGACCGTGACCACCCAGGCCGGCGCCGACTGGTTCCCCAGCGCGCCCGACCAGAAGCCGGTGGACATCGCGCACGCCGCGCTGGACCACGCGCGCAAGCATTTTTACGACGTGCTGCTGGTGGACACCGCCGGCCGGCTGGCGATCGACGAGGCGCTGATGGCCGAGATCAAGGCCTTGCATGCGGCGTTGAACCCAGTGGAGACCCTGTTCGTGGTGGACGCCATGCAGGGCCAGGACGCGGCCAACACGGCGCGCGCCTTCAAGGAGGCGCTGCCGCTCACCGGCATCGTGCTGACCAAGATGGACGGCGACTCGCGCGGCGGCGCGGCGCTGTCGGTGCGGCAGATCACCGGCGCGCCGATCAAGTTTGCCGGCGTCAGCGAGAAGATCGACGGCCTGGAGGTGTTCGACGCCGAGCGCCACGCCGGCCGCATCCTGGGCATGGGCGACGTGCTGGCCCTGGTCGAGCAGGTCACGGCCAACGTGGACATCGAGGCGGCCAAGAAGCTGGCCGAGAAGGTCAAGAGCGGCAGCGGCTTCGACTTGCAGGATTTTCTGGGCCAGATTCAGCAAATGAAGCAGATGGGGGGCTTGTCCAGCCTGATGGACAAGCTGCCCACCCAGCTGGCGGCCAAGGCCAGCGGGACCGATCTGAACCGCGCCGAGAAGGACGTGCGCCGCAAGGAAGGCATCATCAACAGCATGACCCCCGAAGAGCGCCGCAAGCCCGAACTGCTGAAAGCCAGCCGCAAGCGCCGCATCGCCGCCGGCGCGGGCGTGCAGGTGCAGGAGGTCAACCGCCTGCTCAAGGAATTCGAGCAGATGCAGGGCATGATGAAGCAGATGAAGGGCGGCGGCCTGATGAAGATGATGCGCCGCATGGGCGGCATGAAGGGCATGAAAGGCCTGATGGGCGGCGGCATGCCGCCGCTGCCGCCGGGCATGGGGGGCGGCAAGCGGCCGTTCTGAGGGCGGCGAGGGCCAGCTGGAGGCGTCGGAAATACCGGACGCAGAGGACGCCAAAAAAGCGCAAAGGACGCAAAAGTCACCAGCAATGTGCTTTGTTGCTTCGGCCCTTTGAAGCCCCAGTCGCCCTTGGACAGGCCCAGGGTGAACCGGTCAAACTTCACGGGGCAACACCAATGAAAAGCAGCGCCGCGGCCCTTGCTGCAACAGAGCTTTCGTACGCGCGAATTCAATCGGTGTTTTTTTCGCGTCCTTTGCGCTTTTTTGGCGTCCTCTGCGTCCGGCTGTTGCGGCATCCCCCGCCACCGCAGCATCAAGGCGCCGCCAGGCAGCGGCCCTCGGCAATCAGGCGCGCAAAACCATCGGCCAGCGCGTCGATCAACTGGCGCACCGCCGCGCGCTGGCCCTGGCGGCTGGCATAGGCCACCTGCACCAGGCCGGGCGGCGCGCTCCAGCCGGGCAGCAGCACTTGCAGCGCGCCGCGTTGCAAGGCCTCGTGCGCCAGCAGGCGCGGCAGCAGCGCGCAGCCCGTCCCGGCCAGGGCGGCGTCCAGCAAGGTGGCGGCATCGTCAACCACCAGGCGCGGCTGGTGGGGGTGCTCATGCCACTGGCCCGCCGGCCCGCGCAGGCGCCAGCGTTGCTCATCGGGCGAGTTGCCCAGGCCCAGTGTCGGCAACGCGGCCAGGTCGGCGGGCTGGGCCGGCGGCGGCACATTGGCCAGCAATTGCGGCGCGGCCACCAGCAGGTGCTCGCTCAGCGCCAGCACGCGCACCACCTCGTCCTGTGCCAGCACCGCATCGGGTGCGCGCACGCGCAGCGCCAGGTCCACGCCGTCATGCCACACGTCGACGTTGCGGTTGCTGGCCTGCACCTGCAGCTGCACCTGGGGCCACTGGTTGAGGTAGTCGGCCAGCATGGGGCCCACCGCCGCATGCAACAGCGCCGGCGGGCAGGCCAGGCGCACGGCGCCGCGCGGCGCGCCGCTCAAGCCCTCGGCCAGGGCCTGGGCGGCGGTGGCTTCGTCCAGCATGGCGCGGGCGTGGCGCAGTACCTGCTGGCCGGTGTCGGTGACGGCAAAGCGGCGCGTGCTGCGCTGGATCAGACGCGCGCCCAGCTGCGCCTCCAGCGCGGCCAGGCGACGGCTCAGGCGTGACTTGGGGGTACCGGTGGCGCGCTCGGCGGCGGCAAAGCCACCGTGCTCGGCCACCAGGGCAAACAGGGCCAGGTCATCGAGATTGGGCATGACTGGTGCGGTCATCGTTTCAATATTGGGACACTGATTCCAAATTTAGCTTGTTTATCTTTGATTAAGCAATTCATACAATTAAATCATCGCGCTGGCAGACCGGTCGGCGCCTTGTACTTGGAGATTTACCATGTCCGACGCCCCGACCCTCACCCGCAAGACCGTGCAATCCACCCGCCACGCCCCCGGCCGCCACTGGGTGGGCGACGGCTTTCCAGTGCACGGCCTGTTTGGCTACAGCGGCGAGGGCGTGGCCGAGCGCAGCCCCTTCTTGCTGCTGGACTACGCGGCGCCGACCCAGTTCAGCCCCACCACGCAGCGGCGCGGCGTGGGCAGCCACCCGCACCGCG
>CAZGOL010000247.1:0-2920 GCA_964527755.1 uncultured Ottowia sp. | reverse complement strand
CACAAGGGCTCGGATAGTCTCCGGGCCCTTTTTCTTGCCTGAATTCCCCGCGCCACGCGGGGTTCTGGCCGCCAGTGCTGCGGGTGGCCTGCCACCAAAACGCCCGGAATTGGCCACTTTCTCGGCCAGAGCCGTCCGACCCGATGGGTCGGCACGAGGCGACGCATCACCTTCACCAGGGTGACGCCGGGGGCATCGGGTTTCAGGACGAGTCTTCTGCGGCACGCAATTGGTCCGGCGTGTTGATGTTGTCGAAGGCGTGACGGTCGTCGTCTGGCCGATCGAAAGTCACGATGACCCGCTCATGGCGCGCTGTCCAGGTGGCGATCCGCCGACCACCCGTTTCCAGGTGGTGCGCCAGACTGTCGCGCAACTCCCGCCGCAACAGGCAGAACACCGGTTGAGCCCGCACGCTGCCATCCTGATCCAGTCCGGCGGCCATGGCAATTTCGGCGTTTTCAGCAAGCAGGACGTGCCGAAGCCGCTCGCAAAGTGATAGTGAAAAGCGTGGTACGTCGCACGGCACGGTGAGCAGTAGCGGAGTGCTGCAGTGTGTGAGACCAGTCAGGAAGCCGGCCAGCGGCCCCATGAATCCGGGTGCGATGTCGGGCCACACAGGGACCCCGAGGGTGCGATACGCGTCCAGATTGCGGTTGGCGCTGATGGCGACGTGCATCGGCACCACGGATTGCCGGGACAGACGCTCCAGCGCGTGGCGCACGAGCGGCTGGCCACGCAGGGGTTGCAACCCCTTGTCGACCCCGTCCATGCGCGAGCCACGCCCGCCGGCCAGCACCAGCGCGGTGATGGCGGGCGGCGGGAGCGGGGCGGTCATCGATGGAATATCGGCCATGGGGTTTGCGACAACGGCAGCGTGCGCCGGCCGCTGCCACCGGCTTGCGGGCCCGCCGCGGATGGGCCCGGCCGGGGCGTGCCGGACGCTTCGGGCTTGCCGAAGGGCAGGTCAGCCGCCGATGTAGCTCATCTCGATGCGACGCTTGCCACTGGTGCGGTCCGGAGGCAGGCTGGCCCGCAGCTCGCTGTAGCGATCGGTGCGCCCATGCCAGATGCCGGCGATGGCGCCGGCGATGTCTTCATCGGTGGCGCCGCCGCGCAGCAGGGTGCGCAAGTCGTGTCCCTGCGAGGCAAACAGACACAGGTACAGCCGCCCGTCGGTGGACAGGCGGGCGCGGTTGCAGGCGCCGCAAAACGGGTGGGTGACGCTGCAGATCACGCCCACTTCGCCCAGTGCCGGGTCGTGGCGCCCGTCGGCGCCGGCATACCCCCAGCGCTCGGCGGTTTCACCGGGGGCGGTGGCGTCCAGCGGCACCATCGGAAATTCGCGTTGCAGGCGCCGGATCACCTCAGCGCCCGGCAACACCTCGTCCATGCGCCAGCCGTTGGTGCTGCCCACGTCCATGAATTCGATGAATCGCGGCGTGATCCCCGTGCCACGAAAGCGTCGCGCAATCGCCAGGATCTCCTGGTCGTTGGTGCCCTTCTTGACCACCATGTTGACCTTGACCGGCGCCATGCCCTGCGCGCGCGCCGCCTCGATGCCGGCCAGCACCTTCGCGACCGGAAAGCCGACGTCGTTCATGCGCTGGAACACCTCGTCGTCCATCGAGTCCAGGCTCACGGTGACTCGCTGCAGCCCCGCCTTGGCCAGCGCTGCCGCCTTGCGTTCGAGCAGCGAGCCGTTGGTGGTGAGCGTGATGTCCAGCGGCTCGCCCGCGGGCGTGCGCAACGCGGCAAGTTGCGCGACCAGTTCTTCGACACCTTTGCGCACCAGTGGTTCGCCGCCCGTCAGGCGCAGCTTGTGCACGCCCAGGCTGACGAAAATACCAGCCAGGCGGGTGATCTCCTCGAAGCTCAGCACCTCGGCACGCGGCAGGAAGTGGTAGTTGGCGCCGAAGATTTCCTTGGGCATGCAGTACGTGCAACGGAAGTTGCATCGGTCGGTGACGCTGATGCGCAAATCGCGCAAGGGGCGCCCGCGGGTGTCCAGCAACGCGCCGGTCGCCGACTCGGGCGCCTTTTGCTCGCGCGGTGGGTCGCCCTTGCGCGCCGTGAACGAAACCGTGTCCTTGCTCATGTCGTTCATTATGCTGATCCCTGCAAGCCGCGACCGGGGTAATGCCTTGTGGCTTTCGAGCGGCGCGCTACCATTGCCGCGACGATCCCGATATGCGCTGGAGCGACCCCATGCCTCACCCGCCATGCACCCGCCGCCGCTGGCTGCAACTGGCCGCCGGCGTGGCCGCTGCGCCGGCGTGGGCGCAGCGCGAACGCGTGGTGCCGCTGCCCGCGCTTGGCAGTGGTTTGCCACTGGTGCCGGCCGATTTGCTGGATGGCGGGCGTTTCGAGCCGGCGCAGGCCGAGGGCCGCGTGGTGGTGCTGTACTGGTGGGCCAGCTGGTGCCCGTTTTGCGCGCAACAGAGTCCGGAGATGCAAAAACTCTGGGATGGCGCGCGCGAACGCGGGCTGCAGATGCTGGCGCTGTCGATCGACAAGAAACGCGAGGACGCCACGGCGTATCTGCGCAAGAGAGGCTACACGTTTCCGGCGGCCTGGCTCGGCCCCGATTTGGCGCGCCACTATCCAAAGCCCGACGGCCTGCCGGTGACGGTCGTGCGCGGCAGGAACGGACGCGTGGTGCAGGCCGAGAAAGGGCAGCTTTTCCCCGAGGACGTGGCCGACCTGGCGCGTTGGCTGTAGGCCATCGGGTTCATTTCACCGCATCGCACGGCGCGTCCCACGCGACCCGTGGAGCTTGCAGGGGTTGTGATTCAAACGCAGCGCGCTCCGTCCACCTCGATGCACACGCCGCTGATGAAAGCCGCTTCGTCGCTGGCGAGGTACAGCGCGGCGTTGGCCACATCGAGCGCGGTGGAAAAGCGCCCCAGCGGGATGGTGGCCA
>CAZGOL010000246.1:0-2936 GCA_964527755.1 uncultured Ottowia sp. | reverse complement strand
TTCCGGCCAGCTTCACCGACGGCTTCATCGAGTGGGACGTGACGCGCGCCATTCCGGCCGACTTCCCGTGGGGTACCTCCCTGGAAGGCCCGCTGGCGTCGCAGCCTTACGCCCGCACGGCCTACACCTACACGTGGATGATCGCCCCGGCCTTCGGTGCGGTGCAGACCCTGCTGGGCGCGCACCACGTCGCTCCGTGATCGCCTGATAGCGCATCCCGACCGGCCCGCGCCGCCAGGCGCGGGCCAGTTCGGCAAGCCACCACGCAAGCGGTGGCTTGTTTTTTTGCGGGCCGGCACGCTTCCAGCGGGAACTTGCCGGCTTTTTCACGTTCAAGAGGTTTTGCCTGAAAGCCCACCCCATGCGCAACAACGTCATCATCGCCCTGTTCTCCGGCCTGCTGGTGCTGGCCGGCTGCCAGGGCGGCCCCGCGTCCGCACCCGTGGCCACCGCCAAGCCGCCCCCGTCGGGGGTGACGCTCATCGCATCGCCGGATGCCTGGGGCGGTCAGGTGCGATGCGCGGCCGGCGGCTGCAAGCTCGTGCTGGTCGAGCACGAGAATGGGCAACTGGTGGTTCACCGCCTGGAGGGCCGCGCGGTGCAGCCGCTGGCGCGCCACGAGCTGGCCTATCACCCCGATTCGGCCGCCTGGCTCACCGACGAGCTGGTGGTGGCGGCGGTGGAGGGTTCGTCCGGCCTCGACATCTTCCGACTGGACGGCGAGCGCCTGGTGCTCGTGCAGCAAATCCAGATCGGCACCCAGCCGCGCGACGTGGTCGTGCTGCCGGCCGCCGCGGGAGCCGCCGGTGCGCCGGGGTCGTTCGACCTGCTGGCCACCCCTTACGGGGGCGACCAGGCGATCTGGGTCACGGTCGTGCCCGGCAGCCCGACACCCGCCGTGGTTCAGCGCACGCCCGCCTGCCGGACGCCCTGGCATCCGACGCCAGTGGCGCGCGCGCCCGGGCGCGCCCAGGCGGGTGTGGCCGTGGGCTGCCTGGATGACAAGCGGGTCATGTGGATGCCGCGGGCCGCGCCGCACGAGCCGGCCGTCGAGCTGGCCCGCTTCAAGAACGTGCCGCGCCAGGTGCGACCGTCCCCATCGGGCAAGTGGCTGTACGTGGCACTCGAGCTGGGCGGCTACAACGCCCGCATCGACATGGACAGCGGCGAAATTCAGCACCTGACGGCGCTGCCCACCGGCAACGTCGCCGTGGCGCCGCTGGCCGACGACCTGGTGATCTGGGGCGACAGCTGGCGCCTCATGCTGCAACGCCTGGATGCGCGCGGGCAGGTGCTGGAGACGCGCTGGCTGCCGACCACGGGCTTCTCGACGAGTGTCCAGCTCATCGACGTCGATGGCGATGGCGAGCTCGACGCCGTCGTGCTCAACTCGGCCGGCCCCACCTCGGACGTGATCTACGGCCCGCTGTGGCAACGTGCCGGCACCCAGCGGCCCTGAACCCGCAACGCCTTTTCTGACTCCTGTACTGCACCATGACCTTCAAGCTTGCCTTTCCCCTGCGACGCGTGGGCGTCGTTCTGTCCATCGGCCTCTCGTGCCTGACGCCGGCGCTGGCCCAGGGCCCGTCCGCGGCCCCGCAGGCCGGGGCGCCGACCCCGGCGCCCGCGCTGGCTCACTTTGCCAACGGTGAAGTGATCACGGGCGACGACTTGCAGCGCTACGTCGAGCGACGCATCGACCTGCGCCCGGTGGTGCGCAGTTACTGGGGCGTCGAGCAGGCGCTGCGCGAGATGGCGCTCACGCGCACGCTCGTGCTCGAGGGCGATCGCATCGACTTGCCGCGCCGGAGCATCCAGCCCGATCCACGGTTCGATGACATCTATGGGCAAGCCGTCTATACCAAATTGACGCTGCCCTGCGAGCGTCCGGCCGATGAGGCGGCCGCGCGCCAGTACTTCGATGCGCACCCCGAGGCGTTCCAGTTGCCGGCGTCGGTGCGCGTCTCGCGCGTGATGCTGCCGGTGAAGGAGCTGATCGATGGCGTGCCGGCCATGACCTGGATGACCAACGAGGCCATGGCGCTGTCCGGCGGCAAGACCACGCTGGAGGCCATCGTCCAGCGCGCCGAAGCGGCCTACAGGCTCGATCCGCAGGGCGACCTCGGCTGGGTGCTGCTCGAGGGCGACAACGCCATCATCCGGGTGCTCACCGGTGCGCGCCAGGGCGAACTGGTGGGGCCGGTGCGCGAAGGTGACTTTGCCTACCTGTACTACCTCGCCGACAAGCGTGAGGGGCGGCCGCTGAAGTGGGAAGAAATCAAGGCCAGCGCGGCCAAGCGCGCGCTGGTCTTTTGCACCACCCAGACACGCGAGCGCCTGCAGGCCGAGCTGTTCAAGAAATACGGCGTGCAGTTCGATGCGAAAGGCATCCGGACGCTGTTCGCCGATTTGCCGAAGTCGCCGGACGCGCCCGCGTCCAAGTGAGCCGCGCGCCGGCCGCAAGGCGCCGGAGACACCCAGGCATGCCGTCGATGCCGCCCGCGGTGCGTGGCCCGAGTGAGGAGTGAAGAGCGGCCGTATGTGTGGCGTGGCGGCAACTCGCAGGGCTTCGAAAACCGGCTGCAAGCCGTGGGGCCAGATTACAATCATCGGTGTGTGTTGCGGCATGCCGCCATATCACGAATCAACCTTCCATCACATAGTCTCGAGGAGTTCGGCAATGAAAAAATTTGCAATGACCGCCCTGGCTGCCGCTTCGCTGCTGGGCGCCGGTGCGGCACAGGCCTACACGGTGGGCACGTTCAGCAACGGCGTGGTCGTGCCCAACGTGTGGCACAACGGCATGGCCGACACCACGGCCGTCGGCTTCATCAACAAGTCGAGCCCCGCGATGGCCGGCGACAGCGGTCTGCGCTCGGTGTACTGGACGTTCTTCGACCAGAACTCGATGCACGTCACCGACGGGTGCTTCCCCA
>CAZGOL010000245.1:0-2973 GCA_964527755.1 uncultured Ottowia sp. | reverse complement strand
TGCAAGGCGTGCACACCCACATCGGCGCCTACCACATCCTGCACGGCGTCGATTTGCAGGTGCCGCGCGGGCAGCTCACGTTGCTGCTGGGGCGCAACGGCGCGGGCAAGACCACCACGCTGCGCACCATCATGAGCCTGTGGCAAGCGAGCCAGGGACGCATCACGTTCGACGGCCAGGACATCACGCGGCAGCACACACCGCAGATCGCGCAGGCCGGCATTGCCTACGTGCCCGAGAACATGGGCATCTTCGCCGATCTGACGGTCAAGGAAAACATGGTGCTCGCCGCGCGCGGCGCGCGCACCGCCGCGCAGATCGATGGAGATCGCCTGCAATGGATCTTCCGTCTGTTTCCGGCGGTGGAGCAGTTTTGGAACCACCCGGCCGGCAAGCTCTCGGGCGGGCAAAAGCAGATGCTGGCCGTGGCACGAGCCATCGTCGAGCCGCGTCAGCTGCTGATCGTCGACGAGCCCAGCAAGGGCCTGGCGCCCGCCATCATCAACAACATGATCGAGGCGTTCAGCCAGCTCAAGCAAAGTGGCGTGACCATCCTGCTGGTCGAGCAGAACATCGGTTTTGCCCAACGCCTGGGCGACACGGTGGCCGTGATGGACAACGGCCGTGTCGTGCACGCCGGCAGCATGCAGGCGCTGGCCGCCGATGAGGCGCTGCAACAACGGCTGCTGGGGTTGTCGCTGGCATGATTTTCATGACAAACCGGCCTGAAACAGCCAACCAGATTGCCATGCCAGCTACTCTATTAATAGTAATCGGCACTCCATGAAAGCGCTCGACATCGACTACAAGCCGCTGCTGCTGGTGCCCGTGCTGGCGCTCGCCGCACTGCCGCTGGTGGGCTCGGGCGCCACCTGGATCACGCTCACCGTGGCGGGCATGGCGATGGGCATGATCATCTTCATGATCGCCTCGGGCCTGACGCTGGTGTTCGGCCTGATGGACGTGCTGAACTTCGGCCACGGCGTGTTCATCGCGCTGGGCGCGTTCGTGGCCACCAGCGTGCTGGGCGCCATGAGCGACTGGACCGGCTCGCAGGAACTGTGGCGCAACCTGGTCACGGTGCTGCCCGCGATGGCGGTCGCGATGCTGGTGGCCGGCGCCGTGGGGGTGGCCTTCGAGCGCTTCATCGTGCGGCCCGTCTATGGCCAGCACCTCAAGCAGATCCTGATCACCATGGGCGGCATGATCATCGGCGAGGAGCTGATCAAGGTGATCTGGGGCCCGCAGCAGATTCCGCTGCCGCTGCCCGCGGGCATGCAGGGCTCGTGGCTGCTGGGCGGCGCGGTGATCGAAAAGTACCGCGTGGTGGCGGTGGTCGTGGGCGTGCTGGTGTTTGCCCTGCTGCTGTGGACGCTGGCGCGCACCAAGGTGGGCCTGCTGATCCGCGCCGGCGTGCAGGACCGCGAGATGGTGGAGGCGCTCGGTTACCGAATCCGGCGACTGTTCGTGGGCGTATTCGTGACCGGCAGCGCGCTGGCCGGCCTGGGCGGCGTGATGTGGGGCCTGTACCAGCAGATCGTGGTGCCGCAGATGGGCTCGCAGGTCAACATCCTGATCTTCATCGTCATCATCATCGGCGGGCTGGGCAGCACCACCGGCGCGCTGATCGGCGCGCTGCTGGTGGGCCTGATGGCCAACTACACCGGCTTTCTGGCGCCCAAGGTGGCCCTGTTCTCCAACATCGCGCTGATGGTGGCCGTGCTGCTGTGGCGCCCGCAAGGCATTTACGCGGCGTCGAAATGAAAACAGCCGGACGCAGAGGACGCAAAGGATTCGCAAAGAACGCAAAAAATACAGAGATCAAAAATGGTCATCTTTTGCGTCCTCTGCGTACCTTTTGCGTCCTCTGCGTCCGGTATTTTTAATCCGTTACTACGATAAACATAGCTGCTCTCGCTTGATGCAAAAGGGCCAGAACCGTTTTTGATTCATAAACCATGTTCAGCCGCATCCTCTCCAACGACCTGCCGCGCAGCAAACTGCTGATGGCGATCCTGATCGTCATCGTGGCTGGCCTGGCCTTCGCGCCGTTTTTGTTTCCGGGGGTCAAGGCGCTCAACGTGGCGGCCAAGGTGCTGATCTTCATCGTGCTGGTGGCGGCGTTCGACCTGCTGCTGGGCTACACCGGCATCGTCAGCTTCGCCCACACCATGTTCTTCGGCATCGGTGCCTACGGCATCGCGGTGGCGTGCACGCACCTGGGCGCCACGTGGACTGCCCTGGCGGTGGGCACCGCCGGCGCGCTGTTGCTGTCGTTGGTGCTGTCGCTGGTGATCGGCCTGTTTTCGCTGCGCGTGCGCGCCATCTTCTTCGCCATGATCACGCTGGCGGTGGCGGCGGCGTTCCAGACGCTGGCTTCGCAGCTGTCGCAGATCACCGGCGGCGAGGACGGCCTGACCTTCAAGCTGCCCGAGTGGCTCTCGCCCAGCTTCGAGCCCTTCGAGAACGAGGTGCTGGGCGTGCTGATCGACGGCAAGATCATCGCCTACTACCTGCTGTTCGTCTGCTGCGTGGTGCTGGTGCTGGCCCTGCTGCGCATCGTCAACTCGCCGTTCGGGCGCGTGCTGCAGGCCATCCGCGAGAACGAGTTCCGCGCCGAGGCCATCGGCTACCGTGTGGTGGTCTACCGTACCCTGTCTTCGGTGCTGTCGGCGCTGTTTGCCACGCTGGCCGGTTGCATGCTGGCGATCTGGCTGCGCTACAACGGGCCGGACACCTCGCTGTCCTTCGAAATCATGATCGACGTGCTGCTGATCGTGGTGATTGGCGGCATGGGCACGATCTACGGGGCGCTGATCGGCTCGACCGTGTTCCTGATCGCCCAGAGCTACCTGCAGGATCTGCTGCGCCTGGGCAGCGAAGCGCTGGCCGGCGTGCCGCTGCTGCCCGCCCTGCTTTCGCCCGACCGCTGGCTGCTGTGGCTGGGCCTGCTGTTCGTGCTCTCGGTCTACT
>CAZGOL010000244.1:0-2989 GCA_964527755.1 uncultured Ottowia sp. | reverse complement strand
GGGGCCAATGGAGGCAGGAAAAGAGGCATCACTAACATTCGCGAGAAGAGCCTGATTTGACCAGAAACGATGCGCCATGGTTCAACCGGCGGCGCGCTCGGTGGCCTCGACCGTGTTGACCAACAGCATGGCCCGCGTCATGGGGCCCACGCCGCCGGGAACGGGAGTGATCCAGCCGGCGACTTGTCGCACGCCCTCGAAGTCCACGTCGCCGCAGAGCTTGCCCTGCTCGTCGCGGTTCATGCCGACGTCGATCACCACCGCGCCGGGCTTGACCATGTCGGCCGTGAGCACGTTGCGCTTGCCGACCGCGGCCACCACCACGTCGGCCTGCCGCGTCAGCGCACCGACATCGGGCGTGCCGCTGTGGCACACGGTCACGGTGGCGTTGGCGGCCAGCAGCATCATGGCCATCGGTTTGCCGACGATGTTGCTGCGCCCGATCACCACGGCGTGCTGGCCGCGCAGGTCGCGCCGGCCAATGGAGTCGAGCATGCGCATGCAGCCGTGCGGGGTGCAGGGGCGAAAGCCGGGCTGGCCGGTCATCAACGCGCCCGCGTTGGCCACGTGAAAGCCGTCCACGTCCTTGCCCGGTGCGATGGCCTCGATCACCGCGCCGGCATCGATGTGCCGCGGCAACGGCAGTTGCACCAGGATGCCGTGCACGGCCGGATCGGCGTTGAGCGCGGCGATGCGCGCCAGCAACTGCGCCTGGCCCAGATCGGCGGGGTGACGCTCAAGCGTGGCGGCCAGACCGGTCTGCTCGCTGTCGGCCACCTTGTTGCGCACATAGACCCGACTGGCCGGGTCCTCGCCCACCAGGAGGATGGTCAGGCGCGGTTCGACGCCGCGCGTGCGCAGCGCCGCGACGCGGTGCGCCACCTCGGCGCGGATTTGGCGCGCCAGTGCGTTGCCGTCGATCAATTGGGCGGTCATCGGATACCCGTCATCCATCAAAGCGGTGCCAGCGCCGATCGATTCGGCGCGAACGGCCATCGATGCGCAAGCGTCGTCGGGGGGCGACCTGCATCAAGCCTTGGCCGCGCTCTGACCCAAGGCGATCTTCAGCAGATCGGCGACGGTGTTGGCGCCCAGTTTTTCCATGATGTTGGCGCGATGCGCCTCGACCGTCTTGATGCTGATGCCCAGGTCGTCGGCGATCTGTTTGTTCAGGCGGCCGGCAACGATGCGTTCGAGCACCTGCGCCTCGCGTCCGGTCAGCTTGGCCAGCAGGGCCTCGCGGCTGGCGGCTTGCTGGTGGAGGGCGAACGCGCCGCGTGCCTGCTCCAGCATTTTTTCGACCAACGTCACCAGCTCTTTCTCGCGAAAGGGTTTCTGGACGAAGTCCATGGCGCCCTTTTTCATGGTGTCCACCGCCATCGGCACGTCACCGTGCCCGGTGACGAAGGCGATCGGCAGGGGCGACTCGCGCTCGGACAGGCGGTCCTGCAGCTCCAGGCCACTCATGCCACTCATGCGGATATCCACCAGCAGGCAGCCGACCTCGCGCGCGTCGTAGCGCGCCAGGAAAGCCTCGGCCGATTCGAAGCAGCGCACCCGGAAGTCCTGGCCTTCGAGCAGCCACTGGACCGAGTCGCGGACGGCCTCGTCGTCGTCGATCACGTACACGGTGCCGCGCTTGGGATTCACATTCATGCGATGACCTTGATGGTGCCGCTCTCGTCCGGCGGCGGAGTCGACTGCTGCGGGCTGACCGGGATCCAGAACGTGAAGCGGCAACCGCTGACTCGGCCGGCATTGTAGAGGTTCTCTGCGTGGATCCGTCCCTGGTGCGACTCGACGATCGAGCGGCACAGGTTGAGCCCGATCCCCATGCCCTCGTTCTTGGTCGAGAAGAACGGTTCGTACAGGCGATCGACGGCTTCCGGTGAGAGGCCCGCACCGGAATCGGTGACGCTGAACTGGACCGCCTGCAGGCCTTCCACCACCTGCGCGACCACGTGCAGTTCGACCTGCCGATCGCCGGCGGCTCGACCCGCTGCGTCGATGGAATCGGCGCCGTTCTTGATCAGGTTCATCAGCACCTGCTCGATCAAGATTGGGTCGACGTACAGCGGGGGCAAATGGGTCGCGACCTGGTAGGCCAGCCTGACCTGGCGGCGGCGCAAGTCGATCTCGGCCAGCTCGACCACCTGCTCGACGATGGCACTTGCCTGCGCCTGCTGGCGACGGGGTTCGCTGCGCTTGACGAAGCTGCGGATGTGCTGCACCACCTGACCGGCGCGTTGGGCCTGGTGCGCCGTCTTGTCGAGCGCCTTGAGCAAATCCGGTTCGCTGATCTGGCCACTCCGGATGCGGGAGATCATGCCGGTGCAGTAGTTGGTGATGGCCGTCAGCGGTTGGTTCAACTCGTGCGCCACGCTGGAGGCCATCTCGCCCATGGTGATCAGGCGGCTGGCGGTCTGCGCGCGCTCGGCTTGCGCGGCGGCCTGCTCCTCGGCCTGGTGGCGCACCGTGATGTCGGTGGCGATCACCATTTGCGCCAGGCGCCCGTCCACCCAGTTGAGGTAGCGCGAGCGCACCTCCAGCCATTTGCCCAGGCGCTCCAGATAGATCTCGGCGTGCTCGGCGAGCGGCGCGGTGGCCAGGCTGTCCAGCGGCAGTCCGACGAAGGAGTCGACCGCGTCCAGGCTCTCGTCGGAGGTCTGTCGGCCCGAAGTGCCGCCGCGCAGCACCAGCTTGAGATGCCCTTCCGTGGTGGTGCCGAACCACTGGCGATACAGCTTGTTGGCGAACAGCAGTTCCTCGCTGCCCAGCGGCGCCACCGAAACCGAGGCGTCGAGCGCCTCCAGCACCGTGGTGAAGCGCTCGTAGGAGGCCGACAGTTCGCGCCGCACGCGGTTGGGCTCGGTGATGTCGGTCATCGACGCCATCCAGCCCGTGTGCTTGCCGGTGGCGTCGATCAGCGGCGATACGTAAAGGCGCGCGTCGAACACCGATCCATCCTTGCGCTTGACCCGCATCTGGA
>CAZGOL010000243.1:0-3001 GCA_964527755.1 uncultured Ottowia sp. | reverse complement strand
ACGCGGTCGATGCCGGTCTGGCGCGCCGCCTCGTCCATCAGGCGCTCGATGTTGAAGATCGCCTCGGGTCGGCCCGCGCCGCGGTAGGCGCCGGTGGGCGCCTGGTGCGTCAGCACGGCGCGAAAGTGAAAATCGATCAGCGGAATGTCGTACACGCTGGTCTGCACCCAGGGGCCGATCAGCAACTGGATGGTCACGCCCGTCGGCAGCGCGTAGGCACCCACGTTGGCGTGCGAATGCACCCGCAGCGCCAGGATGCGACCCCGGTCATCGAGCGCCAACTCGGCGTGCGCGTGCAGATCGCGCCCATGCGTGGTGCTGGCAAATTCCTCGCCGCGCTCGCCGCTCCAGCGCACCGGGCGGCCGCTGGCGCGCGCCAACCAGGCCAACACCACGTATTCCGGGTAGGGCAGGACCTTCATTCCGAAGCCGCCCCCCACGTCGCCCACGCGCACGCGCACCGACTCGTGCACGAGGCCCAGCGCGTCGGCGACGGTGGCGCGAACGGGCGTGGGCATCTGCGTGGACACGTGCATGTCCAGCCGACCGCGCTCCGCATCCCAGCTCGCGCGGGCGGCACGCGGCTCCAGCGTCAGCGCCGCCACGCGCTGGTGCACCAGCTCGAGCGCCACCACGTGCGCGGCACGCGCAAACGCAGCCAGCGTCGCTGCGGCGTCGCCGTGGCGCGCCTCGCAGGCGATGTTGTCGGGTGCCAGGGGAGTGACCACCGCATCGGCGCGCAGGGCAGCCTCCATCGTGGGCACGGTCGGCAGGTCCTCGTAATCGACGAACACCGCCTCGCTGGCGTCCTGGGCCTGCTGCCAGGTGTCGGCCACGACGGCCGCCACCGGTTCACCGACGAAGCGCACGACATCCACCGCCAGTGCATGGCGCACGGGCGTGGCGCAGTCGCTGCCGTCGGCGCGCTTGAAGGCGACGCCACCGGGCAGTGGCGCCACGCCCGCCGCCACCAGATCGGCGCCACTGCACACCACGCGCACTCCGGGCATCGCCCGGGCGGCCTGCAGTTCGATCGACCGAATGCCGGCGTGGGCATGCGGCGAACGCACGAACACCAGCCAGCCGTCGCCCGGTTGACCCAGGTCATCGACATAGCGCCCCCGTCCCTGCAGCAGTGACTCGTCTTCCAGACGCGGCACGGCCTGGCCGCTGCCAAAGCGGGTCGCGATGGGAGTGATCGGAAGCGTCATGACCGGGGCAAACCTAGCGGGACAAAGCACGGACTATAGAGACAAGCGGCGCCCGACCTCGCCGGGCTGCCATTCCACCGCGTGCGATGACTATCCATTTGATAGCTGCTGCGGCTTTTCTGTCAAAGCGTTGCGACTGGTTTTCAAACATGAACAGAAAACCCATCCTGACTCGTAAAATCGTCCCGTCACCCCCGCCCCAGGCCGGCCGGGGGTTTTTGTCGTTCCAGCACCCTGCGTGCACCTTTCATGCAATTGCCCAGACTCATCCCCGGCAGACGCCATGCCTTGCCGCGTCCGCCCGGCTCCAGCGACGCACTGCTGCTGGGCCGATTGGCGCAGCAGCAACGCGCGCTTGGCCAACTGACGGCCATTGTCTGCGCCGACGCGGCCAACGCGCGCCGCCTGCACGATGAGCTGGCTTTCTTCGAGCCCGACTTGCGAGTGACCCTGTTTCCGGACTGGGAGACCCTGCCCTACGACAACTTCTCGCCGCATCACGACCTGATCAGCGAGCGCCTTGCCACGCTGTGGGCCATCCGCCAGCGCCAGACCGACGTGGTGCTGGTTCCGGCCACCACGGCCTTGTATCGGCTGGCCCCACCGGCATTTTTGGCGGCCTACACCTTCGACTTCAGGCAAGGGCAGAAGCTGGACGAGGCGGCGCTCAAGAGCCAGCTCACCCTGGCGGGCTACCAGCACGTCACGCAGGTGGTCAGCCCCGGCGAATACGCGGTGCGCGGCGGGCTGATCGACCTGTTTCCCATGGGCTCGCCCCAGCCCTTCCGCGTGGACCTGTTCGACGACGAGATCGACTCGATCCGCGCCTTCGACCCCGACACCCAGCGCAGCCTGTACCCGGTGCCCGCCGTGCGCCTGCTGCCGGGGCGCGAGTTTCCGCTGGACGATGCCGCGCAGGCGCGCTTTCGCCACCGCTGGCGCGAGCTGCTGGAGGGCGACCCCACCAGGAGCCGCCTCTACAAGGACATGGGCAACGGCGTGGCCAGCGCCGGCATCGAGTACTACCTGCCGCTGTTCTTCGAGCAGACCGCCACGGTGTTTGATTACCTCGGCGGCGCTACCGCCGGCCCGCCCCAAGGTGGCGCGCTCCCCTCGGGGGACGGCAACCGCGCAGCGGGCGCCCAGGGGCCCGTTGCTGCGACGCTCGTGCTGCATGGCGATCTGGAGCCCGCCTTTCAGCAGTTCACCCAGGACACGCGCGAGCGCCATCGCCTGGCCCAGGGCGACCCCGAACGGCCAGTGCTGCCGCCCGAGGCGCTGTTCCTGTCGGCCGAGGACTTCTACGTGGCGGCCAAGCCGCTGGCCCAGCTGGCGCTGCGCGCCGGCGTGCGGGACGTGCCCGACGCCGCCTTCAGCCAGACGCTGCCGGATCTGACCGCCCAGCGCGGCGCCGACGACCCGCTGGCACGCCTGAAGGCGCACATCCTCGGCACGGCGCAGCGCGTGCTGGTGCTGGCCGAAAGCGCGGGTCGCCGGGAAAGCCTGCTGGATCTGCTGCGCGCCGGCGGCCTGAATCCACCCGCGTTCGACTCGCTGGCCGAGTTTGCCGCCGGCAGCGAAGAGGTCGGCATCGCCACCGCCGCGCTGGCCCAGGGCTTCGCCTGGATCGAGGGCGGCATCGACTTCGTCACCGAGACCGAGCTGTTCGCGCAAGGCAGCAGCGCGCGCCGGCGCCGCAAGCAGGAGCTGGTGAGCGACGTCGAGGCGCTGATCAAGGACCTGTCGGAGCTGAAGGTGGGCGACCCGGTCGTTCACGCCCAGCACGGCAT
>CAZGOL010000242.1:0-3002 GCA_964527755.1 uncultured Ottowia sp. | reverse complement strand
TGGAGGTGGCCAGCTTCCTGCTGAACGAAAAGCGCCCCGAGATCGCCAAGATCGAACTCAAGCAGCGCGTCAACGTCACCCTGGTGCCCAACAAGTCGCTGGAGACGCCGCACTACAAGCTTGAGCGTCTCAAGCACGACGACCCGCGCCTGGACGACATCGACAGCAGCTACAAGCTGGCCGAAGAGTTCGAAGACCCCACGCACGTCACGCGCCGCAGCCAGGAACCCACCAACCGCCAGCAGCCCGTCATCAAGGGCGTGCTGCGCGACGCGCCGGCCCCGCAGATCGAAGCCAAGCCGCAACCCGCAGCGCCGCTGCCCGCACCCGCACCGGTTGCGCCCGCCGCGCCCATCGCGGCCACCGGTGGCGGATTCATGGGTTGGCTCAAGAACCTGTTCGGCACCCCCGCCGCGACGGCCCCCGCACCCAGCCCGACAGCACCCGCCAACACCCCAGCCGGTGATGAAAAGCGCGAGTTGCGCGGCGAGCGTGGCGAACGCAGTGGCCAGCGTCGCGGTGGACGCGGTGGACGCGGCGGGCGCAGCCAGGAAGGTCGCAACGGCAACGACCACGGTGAACGCCGATCCGAGACCCGCGAGTCCGCCGCATCCGGCGAACGCGGCGACAACGAACCGCGCAAACCGCGTGAAAGCAGCCGTCGCGGCGGTGAACGCAGTGATCGCGCCCAGCGGGAGCCGCGTGACGGCACGCGCAGCGCCGATGCCCCGCGCGCGTCAGATACGCAGTCGCAAGCCAACGAATCCGGCGGCAACGCAGGCGGCGCCGAGGGCACGCGGGCGTCGCATGGCGAACGCACCGAAGGACGTAGCCGTCGCGGCCACGGGCGCGAGGACGGCCGGCGCGAGCGCTCCGTGTCTCGTGCCGACGCTGCATCGCGCGGGCAGGACGATTTTGCCGATACCGAGCCGCAGCACCGGCACGACGGTCAGGGCGATGCCGACGACACCCAAGCCACGACCCATGAAGCACGGCGCGAGCGCCGTGGCCGCGAGCGGGGCGGCCAGGGCAAACGCGAGCAAAGCCAGGACACCACGCAGGACGCCCGCCAGACGGCCGCATCGAACGGAACCGTGAATGGGGAGGTCGTGATCGACGCTCCGGCCCCGCGTTCCTACTTTTCGCGCGGCGCCGACGCGGGGACGGTCGAAGCGCCCGCCGTTTCCATGCCCGGTTCGGCGCCAGTCATTGACCACCAAGCCGAAGGCACTATTGAAACAATAGCGATTGCGCCGACACCAGTGATCGTGCCGACACCGACCGCGACCGCCTCCACGTCGACCGATCTGCCCGCAGTCCTGCCGTTTGAACTGCCGGTGGACACCCTGGCGCAACTGGCCGATGGTGCGGGTCTGCAATGGGTCAACTCCGACCCCGGCAAGGTGGCCGCCGTGCAGGCGGCGATCGCAGCCGAACCCCGGCCCATCCACGTTCCCCGCGAGCGTCCGCCGGTGGTCACGCCCGACGAGGGGCCGCTGGTGCTGGTCGAAACGCGCAAGGACTTGCGCCAGGTGATTCTGCCTTTCGAGAGCGCTGGAGCAACCGGTGTCGCTTCCGCGGCAGACTGATTGGGCTGCACATGGTTACACTGTCCGCGTCACCTCCCGCCCGCCGGCGGACAGGCAACCCATCGTCCGGGGCAAGCTGGCGCAACCAGCACGCGCTCCAAGACCCATGGAAGAACCTCTGGAACCCGTCGCATGGCCCGATCCACCGTTCTCATCGTCACCCCGACGCAGACCCGGTCGCTTGAGATCAGCACGCGCGTGCTGGCCTGGCTCAAGCCCGCGCTGATCGGACTGGCAGGCGCCACCGTCCTGCTGGCATCAGGGTTGGCCTCCGTCGGCTACAAGTACTTGAACGAAGGGGCAATCAGCCGCCAGGAGATCAGCGAGTTGCGCGAACAGGTCATGCACCTGAGCAACCTGACCTCGGCCGAGATCAATGCCAAGCTGGCGTCGCTGAAGCAATCCGAGCAGATGATTGCCGACCTCCAGGCCTACCTGCAGGCGCGCGGCGTCAACGTCCGTCCGGTCTCCATTGAGCCGTCCGTCGGGCAGCCGAATCCGGCAGCCGGCGGTCCCCGGGTCCGCATCACGCGACCCGTGCCGTACACCGGCAGCTTCGCCAGCGACGCCGAGACGTTGCTGCAGGCCATTCAGGCGGTGCCGCTGGGCCTGCCGCATCTGGGTCCGCTGACCTCGTCGTTCGGCGCGCGCTCCAATCCCTTTTCCGGTCGCGGCACCGAGCACCATGGCGGACTCGATCTCAAGGGCACGACCGGTGAGCCGGTCCATGTCACCGCCTATGGAAAGGTCAGTTTTGCCGGTCGGCGAGGCGGCTATGGCAATCTGGTGGAAGTGACGCACGATCATGGCCACGTCACGCTGTACGGACACCTGTCGCGCATCGACGTGCGCGAGGGCGAGTTGCTCAAGGCGGGTGACGTGGTGGGCCTGCTGGGCTCCACCGGGCGCTCCACCGGACCGCACCTGCACTACGAGGTTCAATCGCGGGGCGCCCGGCTCGACCCCGAGCAATTCCTGGCGCTGGGCACTCCCCTCACCGTCCCCTGAAAGGGATCGCCCCATGTTCGGATCCGGCAAGGACAAACCCCCCGCCCCCCTGCCCGCCATCGCCGGCAAACAGATCGACACCCTGATTGCCGAACTGTGCACGCTCGAAGGCGACCTGACCACGCAAAATTCGGTCAAGGTCGATGGCCGGATCAAAGGCACCCTGCGTGCCGAGGGGCGCGTCATCATCGGCGAGACCGGCGTGGTGCAGGGCGACGCCCACGCACCCGAACTGCTGGTGCTGGGGCGCCTCGAAGGCAACGTGCACGCCCAGCGACTGCACCTGCAGGCATCGGCACGCATCCTGGGCAACATCGAAACGCAAACCCTCCAAGTCGATCCAGGCGCCCATTACGAAGGCAGCGTGACCATGGTCGACGGCAAGGCGCCACGCCTGGCGCTGCC
>CAZGOL010000241.1:0-3019 GCA_964527755.1 uncultured Ottowia sp. | reverse complement strand
GCATGCATGGGCTGCAGGACTACACCAGCGCCAACCTGCGCATCTTTGGCCAGGTGCCGGCGCATGTGCGCGAGGCCCACCTGCCCACGCGCGACGCCTACGAACGCTACTGGGCTGCACTGCTCGCACGCTGCGCGCGCCGCGGCGGCTTTGACCGCCGGCGCGACCTGCGGCTGGCGCGCCTGTTTTTGTTCACCGCAATGAACGGCACGCTGGACTGGTTCCAGGGCGGCGCGGTTTCGCTCAGGGCGCTGGCCGATGAATTGACGGAATTGATCTTGAACGGCCTGCGCGAGCGCGTGGGCAAGGAGCAGACGCCATGACGGCCTCCACGACCGCCACGCCGGCCCAGCGCCAGGCGCATTACGACGAGGCGCTGACGCTGCTGCGCCAGCGCATGCGCTGGGCCGTGGCCGGCGGCGGCGAGCGGCTGCACGCGCGCCACCGTGAGCGCGGCAAAATCAGCGTGCGCGAGCGCATCGACCTGCTGCTCGACCCCGGCAGCCCGTTCCTGGAGCTGTCGCCGCTGGCCTGCTGGGGGCTGCACGGCGGGGAGGTGCCGGCGGCGGGCATCGTCACCGGCATCGGCCGCGTCAGCGGCGTGCACTGCATGGTGATCGCCAACGACGCGACGGTGAAGGGCGGCAGCTTCTTCCCCGAGACGACGCGCAAGCATGTGCGCGCGCAGGAGATCGCCTGGGAAAACCGCCTGCCCTGCCTCTACCTGGTGGACTGTGGCGGCGCCTTCCTGCCGCAGCAAGACCGCGTGTTTCCGGATTGGGGACATTTCGGCACCACCTTCTATCACCAGTGCCGCATGAGCGCCGATGGCCTGCCCCAGCTGTCGGCGGTGTTTGGCGGTTGTACCGCCGGCGGTGCCTACATCCCGGCGCTGTCGGACGAGTCGGTGATGGTCGAGGGCACGGGCCGCATCCACCTGGGCGGCCCGCCCATCGTCAAGGCGGCGATCGCCGAGGTGGTCGACGGCGAGACGCTGGGCGGCGCGCGCATGCATGCGCAGGTTTCGGGCGTGACTGACTATCTGGCGCTCGATGAATGCCAGGCGCTGAACAAGCTGCGCGAGATCGTCGCCCAGCTCAACTGGAAGCCAGAGAGCGCCGCCACCCGCACCCCGGTGCGAGCGCCGCTGCACGATGCCGCCGAGATCCCGGCCCTGATCGGCACCGACCTGCGCCAGCCCTACGACGTGCGCGCCGTCATCGAGCGGCTGGTGGACGCGAGCGCGATGCAGGAGTTCAAGCCCGAGTACGGCAGCACGCTGGTGTGCGCGACGGCGCACATCCATGGCTACCCGGTGGGCATTCTGGCCAACAACGGCGTGCTGTTCTCCGAGTCGTCGGTCAAGGGGGCGCACTTCATCGAACTGTGCAACCAGCGGCGCATTCCGCTCTTGTTCCTGCAGAACATCCCCGGATTCATGGTCGGCACCGAGGCCGAGCGCGGCGGCATCGCCAAGCATTCGGCCAAGCTGGTCTACGCCATGGCGACGGCGCGCGTGCCGCGTTTTACCGTGTTGATCGGCGGCAGCTACGGCGCCGGCAACTACGGCATGTGCGGGCGCGGCTTCGGCCCGCGCTTTCTGTTCGCCTGGCCCGCCAGCCGCATCGCCACGATGAGTCCGGACGTTGCCAGCACCGTGCTCACCGAGCTGCGCCGTGCCTCGCTCAAGGGCCCGGTGGACGAGACCGAGATCGCTCAACTGGACGCGCGCACGCGCGCCCAGTTCGAGGAGCAGAGCGACCCGTTTTACGCGACCGCGCGGCTGTGGGACGACGGCATCATCGAACCGGCGCAGACGCGCGATGTGCTGGGCATCTGCCTGCAGCTGGCCGACGAAAGCACCCCGCGTTTCGAAGGCCAGAGCCCGGTGTATCGGATGTGAAAGGGCGTGTCATGTTTGAAAAGGTTCTGATCGCCAACCGGGGCGAGATCGCCTGCCGCATCATGCGCACCTGCCGACGCCTGGGCGTCTGGACCGTGGCCGTGTACTCCGAGGCGGATGCGAGTGCGCGCCATGTGCGCGAGTCCGATGAGGCACTGTGCATCGGCGCCGCCCCTGCGACGCGCTCCTATCTCGACGCCGACGCCATCGTCGCCGCGGCGCGCACCAGCGGGGCGCAGGCCATTCACCCAGGGTATGGTTTCTTGTCCGAACGCCTGGCGCTGATCGACGCCTGCGCGCGCGAGGGCCTGGTTTTCATCGGCCCGCACCGGGATGCGGTGGCTTCGATGGGCTCGAAGATCGAGAGCAAACGCATTGCTCGCGCCGCGGGCGTTCCGTGCATCCCGGGCTACGATGACGACGACCAAACCACCGAGCATCTGGCGCGGGAGGCTGGCCGCATCGGTTTTCCCCTGCTCATCAAGGCCAGCGCTGGTGGGGGAGGCAAGGGCATGCGCCGGGTCGACCGCGCCGAGGACTTCGTCGCTCAGCTGGCGTTGGCTCAAGCGGAGGCCCGGGCTGCGTTTGGTGATGCCAGGGTGCTGCTCGAGCGTTTCATCACCCGCCCGCGCCATGTCGAGGTGCAACTGCTCGGCGATCGCTGCGGGGGGCTGGTGCACCTGTTCGAGCGTGAATGCTCGATCCAGCGCAACTACCAGAAGCTGATCGAGGAAGCGCCGGCGGCGCACCTGGACGCGGCCGTCAAGGCGCGGCTGTTCGACGCCGCGCTGGCCCTGGGACGGAGCATTGCCTACGACTCGGTCGGCACCGTCGAGTTTGTCCTTGACGCCGATCGGAACGATGAGCCGTTCTTTCTCGAAATGAACACGCGGCTGCAGGTCGAGCACCCGGTGACCGAGCTGACCACCGGGGTGGATCTGGTCGAGTGGCAGATCCGCGTCGCGGCGAGCGAGCCGCTGGGCTTCACGCAGCGCGACCTGGCCCAAACGGGCTGGGCGGTCGAGGCGCGCGTCAACGCCGAAGATCCGTCTGAACGGTTTGCTCCCTCATTCGGACCGGTGCGCAGCTACGCGCAGCCGTGCATCGACGGAGTGC
>CAZGOL010000240.1:0-3019 GCA_964527755.1 uncultured Ottowia sp. | reverse complement strand
GCACTCCGTCGATGCACGGCTGCGCGTAGCTGCGCACCGGTCCGAATGAGGGAGCGAACCGTTCAGACGGATCTTCGGCGTTGACGCGCGCCTCGATCGCCCAGCCCGTTTGGGCCAGGTCGCGCTGCGTGAAGCCCAGCGGCTCGCCCGCCGCGACGCGGATCTGCCACTCGACCAGATCCACCCCGGTCGTCAACTCGGTCACCGGGTGCTCGACCTGCAGCCGCGTATTCATTTCGAGAAAGAACGGCTCATCGTTCCGATCGGCGTCGAGGACGAATTCGACGGTGCCGACCGAGTCGTAGGCAATGCTCCGTCCCAGGGCCAGCGCGGCGTCGAACAGCCGCGCCTTGACGGCCGCGTCCAGGTGCGCCGCCGGCGCTTCCTCGATCAGCTTCTGGTAGTTGCGCTGGATCGAGCATTCACGCTCGAACAGGTGCACCAGCCCCCCGCAGCGATCGCCGAGCAGTTGCACCTCGACATGGCGCGGGCGGGTGATGAAACGCTCGAGCAGCACCCTGGCATCACCAAACGCAGCCCGGGCCTCCGCTTGAGCCAACGCCAGCTGAGCGACGAAGTCCTCGGCGCGGTCGACCCGGCGCATGCCCTTGCCTCCCCCACCAGCGCTGGCCTTGATGAGCAGGGGAAAACCGATGCGGCCAGCCTCCCGCGCCAGATGCTCGGTGGTTTGGTCGTCGTCATCGTAGCCCGGGATGCACGGAACGCCCGCGGCGCGAGCAATGCGTTTGCTCTCGATCTTCGAGCCCATCGAAGCCACCGCATCCCGGTGCGGGCCGATGAAAACCAGGCCCTCGCGCGCGCAGGCGTCGATCAGCGCCAGGCGTTCGGACAAGAAACCATACCCTGGGTGAATGGCCTGCGCCCCGCTGGTGCGCGCCGCGGCGACGATGGCGTCGGCGTCGAGATAGGAGCGCGTCGCAGGGGCGGCGCCGATGCACAGTGCCTCATCGGACTCGCGCACATGGCGCGCACTCGCATCCGCCTCGGAGTACACGGCCACGGTCCAGACGCCCAGGCGTCGGCAGGTGCGCATGATGCGGCAGGCGATCTCGCCCCGGTTGGCGATCAGAACCTTTTCAAACATGACACGCCCTTTCACATCCGATACACCGGGCTCTGGCCTTCGAAACGCGGGGTGCTTTCGTCGGCCAGCTGCAGGCAGATGCCCAGCACATCGCGCGTCTGCGCCGGTTCGATGATGCCGTCGTCCCACAGCCGCGCGGTCGCGTAAAACGGGTCGCTCTGCTCCTCGAACTGGGCGCGCGTGCGCGCGTCCAGTTGAGCGATCTCGGCCTCGTCCACCGGGCCCTTGAGCGAGGCGCGGCGCAGCTCGGTGAGCACGGTGCTGGCAACGTCCGGGCTCATCGTGGCGATGCGGCTGGCGGGCCAGGCGAACAGAAAGCGCGGGCCAAAGCCGCGCCCGCACATGCCGTAGTTGCCGGCACCGTAGCTACCGCCGATCAACACCGTAAAGCGCGGCACGCGCGCCGTCGCCATGGCGTAGACCAGCTTGGCCGAGTGCTTGGCGATGCCGCCGCGCTCGGCCTCGGTGCCGACCATGAAGCCGGGGATGTTCTGCAGGAACAAGAGCGGAATGCGCCGCTGGTTGCACAGTTCGATGAAGTGCGCGCCCTTGAGCGAGGATTCGGAGAACAGCACGCCGTTGTTGGCCAGGATGCCGACCGGGTAGCCGTGGATGTGCGCCGTGGCGCAGACCAGCGTGCTGCCGTACTCGGGCTTGAACTCCTGCAGCTCGCTCGCGTCCACCAGCCGCTCGATGACGGCGCGCACGTCGTAAGGCTGGCGCAGGTCGGTGCCGATGAGGGCGGGTATCTCGGCCGCGTCGTGCAGCGGCGCGCGCACCGGGATGCGGGTGGCGGCGCTCTCGGTCTTCCAGTTGAGCCGGGCGACGATCTCGCGCAGCTTGTGCAGCGCCTGGCATTCATCGAGCGCCAGGTAGTCGGTCACGCCCGAAACCTGCGCGTGCATGCGCGCACCACCCAGCGTCTCACCGTCGACCACCTCGGCGATCGCCGCCTTGACGATGGGCGGACCGCCCAGGTGGATGCGTCCCGTGCCCTCGACCATCACCGACTCGTCCGACAGCGCCGGGATGTAGGCACCGCCGGCGGTACAACCGCCAAACACCGCCGACAGCTGGGGCAGGCCATCGGCGCTCATGCGGCACTGGTGATAGAAGGTGGTGCCGAAATGTCCCCAATCCGGAAACACGCGGTCTTGCTGCGGCAGGAAGGCGCCGCCACAGTCCACCAGGTAGAGGCAGGGCAGGCGGTTTTCCCAGGCGATCTCCTGCGCGCGCACATGCTTGCGCGTCGTCTCGGGGAAGAAGCTGCCGCCCTTCACCGTCGCGTCGTTGGCGATCACCATGCAGTGCACGCCGCTGACGCGGCCGATGCCGGTGACGATGCCCGCCGCCGGCACCTCCCCGCCGTGCAGCCCCCAGCAGGCCAGCGGCGACAGCTCCAGGAACGGGCTGCCGGGGTCGAGCAGCAGGTCGATGCGCTCGCGCACGCTGATCTTGCCGCGCTCGCGGTGGCGCGCGTGCAGGCGCTCGCCGCCGCCGGCCACGGCCCAGCGCATGCGCTGGCGCAGCAGCGCCAGCGCCTCGTCGTAATGCGCCTGGCGCTGGGTCGGCGTGGCGGTCGTGGAGGCCGTCATGGCGTCTGCTCCTTGCCCGTGCGCTCGCGCAGGCCGTTCAAGATCAATTCCGTCAATTCATCGGCCAGCGCCTTGAGCGAAACCGCGCCGCCCTGGAACCAGTCGAGCGTGCCGTTCATTGCTGTGAACAGAAACAGGCGCGCCAGCCGCAGGTCGCGCCGGTGGTCAAAGCCGCCGCGGCGCGCGCAGCGTGCGAGCAGTGCAGCCCAGTAGCGCTCATAGGCGTCGCGCGTGGGCAGGTGGGCCTCGCGCACATGCGCCGGAACCTGGCCAAAGATGCGCAGGTTGGCGCTGGTGTAGTCCTGCAGCCCATGCATGC
>CAZGOL010000239.1:0-3048 GCA_964527755.1 uncultured Ottowia sp. | reverse complement strand
TGCTGGCTTTGGCCATTGGACGTTGAATGCATCATCAATATTCGCGAGAAGAGCCCGATTTCACTTGAAACAATCCGGTTTCAGTGCCGGAAGTGCCGCACCCCGGTGAACACCATCGCCACGCCGCGCTCGTCGGCGGCGGCGATGACCTCGGCGTCGCGCATCGAGCCACCGGGCTGAATCACGCAGGTGGCGCCGTGGTCGATCACCACGTCCAGCCCGTCGCGGAACGGGAAGAAGGCATCGCTGGCCACGGCCGAGCCCTGCAGTGACAGGCCCGCGGCCTCGGCCTTGATGCTGGCGATGCGGGCCGAATCCAGCCGGCTCATCTGCCCCGCGCCCACGCCCAGGGTCATGCCTTTGGCGCAGAACACGATGGCGTTGCTCTTGACGTACTGCGCCACCTTCCAGGCAAACAGCAGGTCTTGCATCTGCTCGGGCGTGGGCTGTTTTTTCGTGACGACCTTCAAATCCGACAACTGCAGGTCATGAAAATCGGCGGTCTGCATCAGCAGGCCCGAGCCCACGCGCTTGACTTCCATCTGGTTGTGCCCGCGCGCCCAGGCCGTGGCGCCATCGCGCTGCACGCCATCCAGCGAAATCTGCAGCACACGCACATTGGCCTTGGCCTTGAACACGGCCAGCGCCTCGGGCGTGAAGGCGGGCGCCAGCAGCACCTCGACAAACTGTTTGGAAATGGCATCGGCCGCTGCGCCATCGACCGGCACGTTGAAGGCGATGATGCCGCCGAAGGCGCTGGTGGGATCGGTCTGGAAGGCCTTTTGATACGCCTGCAAGGCGTCGGCACCCAGCGCCACGCCGCAGGGGTTGGCGTGTTTCACGATCACGCACGCCGGTGTGTCCCACTGCTTGACGCATTCCCACGCCGCATCGGCATCGGCGATGTTGTTGTAGCTCAGATCCTTGCCCTGCAACTGCCGGGCCGTCACCAGCGAGCCGGGCGCGGGGTGCAGGTCGCGGTAAAACGCCGCCTGCTGGTGCGGGTTCTCGCCGTAGCGCAGGTCCTGCAGCTTCACGAAGCGGCCGTTGCTTTGCGCCGGAAACGGGTTGCGCGCCGGCACGGCGTCAGCGCCGGCTTCGTCGAACTCGATCGACGACAGATAGTCGCTGATGGCGGCGCCGTAGTTGGCGATGCGGTTGAAGGCCGCCACCGACAGGGCAAACTTCGTCTTCAAGCGGATGCCGCCGGCCTTGAGCTCGGACAGCACGCCGGCGTACTGCGCGGCGTCGGTCAGCACCGCCACGTCGCGCCAGTTCTTGGCCGCGCTGCGCACCATGGCCGGGCCGCCGATGTCGATGTTCTCGATCGCCTCCTGCAGCGTGCAACCGGGCCTGGCCACCGTGGCTTCGAAGGGATAGAGGTTGACCACCAGCAGATCGATGGGGTCGATGCCGTGCTCTTGCAGCGCAGCCATGTGCCCGGGCAGGTCGCGGCGCGCCAGCAGGCCGCCGTGGATCTTGGGGTGCAGGGTCTTGACGCGGCCATCCAGCATCTCGGGAAAGCCGGTGTGCCCGGCCACCTCGGTCACGGGCAGGCCGGCGTCCTGCAAGAGCCTGGCGGTGCCGCCGGTGGACAGCAGGCGTACGCCCAGCGCGTGCAGGCCTTGGGCGAATTCGAGGACGCCGGTTTTGTCGGAGACGGAGATGAGAGCCGTGGTCATGGATGCCCTTTTAAACAAAAACAGGCTCCAACGCTTGCCAGACAAGCCGGAGCAGCTATCAAATCAGGATTTATCGACGACGATCAGCCCGTGCTCGAGCAGTTTCTTGCGCAGCGTGTTGCGGTTCATGCCCAGCCACTCGGCGGCGCGGCTCTGGTTGTGGCCGGCGTGGTGCATCACCACGTCGAGCAGCGGGCGCTCGACCGCGCGCACCAGCATCTCGTACAGGTTGCCGGGCGCGGTGCCGTCCAGGTCGCGGAAATACGCCTCCAGACTGGTGCGCACGCTGTGCTCGATGGGACTGTGGTTCTTGTTCATGATCGGTTTGGCGCCTCCTCCAGCCCCGCCGCGGCGCCGGTGAGCGCATCGGCCACCGGCATGCGCTCGTGGTCGCCTGCCAGCTCCTCAAAAAAATCGGCCACCACCTGCCACTGCACGGCAGCGCGGTCGACCTGGTTCATGCGGCGGCGAAACGCCTCGCCGCCCGGCAGGCCATGCACGGCCCAGCCGATGTGCTTGCGCGCCGAGCGCACGCCGGTGTGCTCGCCGTACAGCGTGTAATGGTCTTGCAGGTGGCCCAGCAGGGCGCGGCGCACCTCCAGCACCAGCGGGGGCGCCAGCGCCTGGCCCGTGGCCAGGAAATGCGCGATCTCGCGAAAGATCCAGGGCCGGCCCTGGGCCGCGCGGCCGATCATCAGCGCGTCGCAGCCGGTGGCGGCCAGCACGGCGCGCGCCTTGGCGGGCGAGTCGATGTCGCCGTTGGCCACCACCGGAATGCGCAGCGCGGCCTTGACGGCGGCGATGGTCTCGTACTCGGCCTCTCCGCGATAGCCCTGCTCGCGCGTGCGGCCGTGCACCGTGACCATCTGCACGCCCGCCTGCTCGGCGGCGCGCGCGATGGTGAGCGCGTTCTTCACCTGCGCGCACCAGCCGGTGCGCATCTTCAGCGTGACCGGCACGCCCTGCGGCGCGCAAGCGGCCACCACGGCCTCGATGATGGACAGGGCCAGCGCCTCGTCGCGCATCAGCGCGCTGCCGGCCCATTGGTCGCACACCTTCTTGGCCGGGCAGCCCATGTTGATGTCGATGATCTGCGCGCCGCGGTCGATGTTGTAGGCCGCAGCCTCGGCCATCATGGCGGCGTCGGTGCCGGCGATCTGCACGGCGATCGGGCCCGGCTCACCCGCGTGATCGGCGCGGCGCGAAGTCTTCAGGGTGTGCCACAGGTCCCGCCGCGAGGTCACCATCTCGCTCACCGCATGGCCGGCGCCGAAACTGCGGCACAACTGGCGAAACGGCCGGTCCGTCACACCCGCCATGGGGGCGACGAACAAGGCATTGGGAAGACGGTAGGGACCGATTTGCA
>CAZGOL010000238.1:0-3093 GCA_964527755.1 uncultured Ottowia sp. | reverse complement strand
CGCCGGCCTGGTTGTCCAGCCACAGCACGGCGTAGCCGGCGTGCTGCAGCACGTCGGCCAGGCCCTCGGTGTTGTCCTTGCGCTGGTCGAACGCCTCGCGCCCCAGCGGCGAGAACATGCACGGCACCGAGGCTGCCGTGCTGGTGCCGCACGAGCGCACGTTGCGCAGGCTCACCACGCCTTCGATCGCCAGCTGCGGCGTGGTGTCGCGGCCATAGCCGTTCAGGCTCAGGTGGTCGGCGCGCGCGGTCTCGCCCACCACCATCAGCACCAGCGGAGGCAGGGCGCCGGGAGCGGTCGCGGCCAGGTGCGCGTCCAGGCCCAGCGGCAATGCGGCAGCGCCGTTGCGCTGCAACGGGGTCTCGGCGAGCGTGGCCAGCGCCCAGAACGAATTGAGCGGATTGATCAGGAAGCGCAACTGCGTGTGGTTGCGCATGGTGGACGACAGATCCTGGAAAAAAATGCCTCCAGCGCTTGCCAACAAAGCCAAGCCAGCTATGAATACCAGAGCGTTCTGAAGTACCTGCCGTCCGGCGCGCGGCCAGGCGACGGGCGTGCGCAGCACCAGCCACATCGGCAGCACGCCCAGCGCCAGCACGGTGAGCACCCAGCGCGCGTTCAGCAGTTCGCGCATTTCCCGGGTATCGGTGAGCAGGGCGTTGACCATCATCGACGGGTCGATGTAGGCGCCGAAGACCAGCATGAAGGCGCCGCCCACCGCCGCGGCGAGCAGGAAGACCAGCAGCGCCGGCTTGAGTGTCCAGCGCCACGCCAGCAGGCCGAGCAGCAGACCCAGCAGCGCCGCGACGCCCACGCCAAAGCCGATCGCGAACACCAGCCCGCGCAGGTTGTCGAGCTCTGGCAACCTGGACAGGGCCCGCCAGAGCGCCAGGTTGCCGACGCTGGCCAGCCAGAGGCAGGAGAGCGCGACGAACAGCCAGGGCGGCCGCGGCACGGCAGCTCCTTGGGCGGAATTGGGGCCGCGAGGGCGCCTGACCGTCACCACTGGCGCGCGCGATTTGCTGGCGAACATGACTTGGCAGTATCTGCGACTCGTCTGAAGCCGGCCTTAAGACCCGCGGGCGCCGCAGCCGGGAAACCGTGCGGGAGGCTGGCTTGAAACGGCCGGCGGCAACGAGGCGAACCGCCGGGGCTCAGGTGCTGAAGAAATTGCGCACCTTGTCGGTCCAGCTCTCGGTGCTGGGCGAGTGCTTGGCGCCACCTTTTTTGAGCGACTCGTCGAATTCCTTGAGCAGCTTTCGCTGGTGCTCGGTCAGCTTGACGGGGGTCTCGACGCTGATGTGGCAGTACAGATCACCTGGATATGACGAGCGCACGCCCTTGATGCCCTTGCCGCGCAGGCGAAACTGCTTGCCCGCCTGCGTGCCCTCTGGGATGTCGATGGCGGCCTTGCCGTTGAGGGTGGGCACCTCGATCTCGCCGCCCAGCGCCGCGGCCACAAAGCCGATGGGCACCACGCAGTGCAGGTCGTCGCCGTCGCGCTCGAAGATGTCGTGCTTCTTGACGCGAATCTCGATGAACAGGTCGCCCGGTGGGCCGCCGCCCGTGCCCGGTTCGCCGTTGCCGGTCGAGCGGATGCGCATGCCGTCGTCGATGCCGGCGGGAATTTGCACCTCCAGCGTCTTCTGGTTCTTGATCTTGCCCTGGCCGTGGCAGGTGGTGCACGGCTCCTTGATGATCTTGCCGCTGCCGCGGCAGTGCGGGCAGGTCTGCTGCACGCTGAAGAAGCCCTGCCGCATCTGCACCACGCCCTGGCCGTGGCAGGTGCTGCAGGTTTGCGCGCTGGTGCCGGCCTTGGCGCCCGAACCGTGGCAGGTAGCGCAGTCGTCCCAGCTGGGGATGCGGATTTGTGCCTGCTTGCCGGCGGCCGCTTCCTCCAGCGTGACTTCCATCGCATAGCTCAGGTCGCCGCCGCGATAGACCTGCCGGCCGCCGCGCGTGGCGCCGGCGCGGCCACCGCCGAAGATGTCGCCGAAGATGTCGCCGAAGGCTTCGGCAAAGCCGCCAAAACCCTCCTGGCCACCGCGCATGTTGGGGTCGACCCCGGCGTGGCCGTACTGGTCGTAGGCGGCCTTCTTCTGGGGGTCCGACAGCATCTCGTAGGCTTCCTTGGCCTCCTTGAACCTGGCCTCGGCAGAAGCATCTCCCTGGTTGCGGTCGGGGTGGTACTTCATCGCCAGTTTGCGATAAGCCTTCTTGATTTCGTCCTCGCCGGCGTTCTTGGGAACCCCGAGGACTTCGTAATAGTCGCGCTTGGCCATCTGCGTGCTTCGAACCATTCAAGCAAGAACGCCGCGCAGTGCAATGTCCGGATGGATCATCTTCTGCGCGGCGGGGGATGCGCAGCCATGGGGGAATGGCTGCGCACGGCTCTCGGTCAGTCTTTCTTGACTTCCTTGACTTCTGCGTCGACGACGTTGTCGTCGGCGGGTGCCGAGGCGTGCGCACCGCCGGGGGCAGCGCCCGGGGCTGCACCCGCTCCTGCTGCCTGGGCCGCGGCAGCCGCGTCGGCGTACATTTTTTCGCCCAGCTTCTGGCTGGCCGTCATCAGGGCTTCGGTTTTGCCCTCGATCCCGGCCTTGTCGTCGCCCTTCAGGGCTTCTTCCAGCTCCTTGATGGCGGCCTCGATCTTGTCTTTTTCGCCCGCATCGAGCTTGTCGCCGTGCTCGGCCACCGACTTGCGCACGCTGTGCACCATGGCGTCGCCCTGGTTGCGCGCCTGCACCAGCTCGAGCTTCTTGTGGTCCTCGGCGGCGTTGAGCTCGGCGTCCTTGACCATTTGCTGGATCTCGGCCTCGGACAGGCCCGAGTTGGCCTTGATGGTGATCTTGTTTTCCTTGCCCGTGCCCTTGTCCTTGGCGCTCACGTGCAGGATGCCGTTGGCGTCGATGTCGAAGGTCACCTCGATCTGCGGCAGGCCGCGCGGCGCCGGCGGAATGCCTTCGAGGTTGAACTCGCCCAGCGCCTTGTTGCCGCTGGCCATCTCGCGCTCGCCCTGGAACACCTTGATGGTGACGGCCGGCTGGTTGTCGTCGGCGGTCGAGAAGGTCTGCGCGAACTTGGTCGGAATGG
>CAZGOL010000237.1:0-3121 GCA_964527755.1 uncultured Ottowia sp. | reverse complement strand
AATGGACAGCCGCCGCCCTGGGCTACCAGCTACGCTTGGGCTCGCCGTGGTTCGACTTTCTTGGCACGTCTATCTACCACCCTTGGAAGCTGTTTGAGTGGTGGTTCTTCTTCGGCGCGTATGCACCGGAGGTGTTCGACACTGGCGGCGCGATTGCCGGCGCCAGTGGCATGGTCGCCGTGTGCGTTGCCATTGCCATGTCGGTCTGGCGCTCGCGCCAAGCGCGGCTCGTCACCACCTACGGCTCGGCCCGTTGGGCGAACGCGCAGGACATTCGCAAGGTGGGCCTCACGCAACCGGCCGGCGTGTTCCTCGGCCAGCACGACCGTCAGTACCTGCGGCATGAAGGCCCGGAACACGTCCTAACCTTCGCGCCTACGCGCTCGGGCAAGGGCGTGGGCCTCGTGGTGCCGACGCTGCTGTCCTGGCCGGCTTCGGCCGTCGTTCACGACATCAAGGGCGAAAACTGGCAGATCACAGCAGGCTGGCGCTCGCGCTTCTCGCATTGCCTGCTGTTCAACCCGACCGATGCGAAGTCGGCGGCCTACAACCCGCTGCTGGAGGTGCGGCGCGGCGCGCATGAAGTGCGCGACGTGCAGAACATCGCGGACATTCTGGTCGATCCCGAAGGTGCGCTGGAGAAGCGCAACCATTGGGAAAAGACCAGCCACGCGCTGCTGGTCGGGGCCATCCTGCATGTGCTCTACGCGGGCGAGGACAAGACGCTGCGCGGCGTCGCCAACTTCCTTTCCGATCCTGCCTGTCCCTTCGAGCTGACCTTGCACCGGATGATGACCACGCCGCACCTCGTGAACGAGGAAGGTGGTGGCCCGCATCCCGTGGTGGCATCCGCCGCACGCGAAGTCCTCAACAAGAGCGACAACGAACGATCGGGCGTGCTGTCCACGGCCATGTCGTTCCTCGGCCTGTACCGCGATCCCACGGTGGCCGAGGTCACCTCACGCTGCGACTGGCGCATAGCCGACCTGATCGCGGCCGAGCATCCGGTGTCGCTGTACCTGGTGGTGCCGCCTTCGGACATTTCGCGCACGAAGCCACTCATTCGCCTGATCCTCAACCAGATCGGGCGACGCCTCACTGAATCACTCGATGGTTCCGATGGCATCGAGCGCCGCCACAAGCTTCTGCTGATGCTTCACGAGTTCCCTGCGCTCGGCAGACTCGATTTCTTCGAGACGGCGTTGGCCTTCATGGCGGGCTATGGCATCCGCAGCTTCCTCATCGCCCAAAGCCTGAACCAGATCGACAAGGCGTATGGGCAGAACCATTCGATTCTGGACAACTGCCATGTCCGGGTGACGTTCGCCACCAACGACGAACGCACGGCCAAACGCATCTCCGAGACGCTGGGCACCGCGACCGAGCTGCGTGCCCAGCGCAACTACGCGGGCCACCGGCTCGCGCCGTGGCTGGGTCACCTGATGGTGTCGCGCCAGGAAACCGCGCGCCCGCTGCTGACGCCGGGCGAAGTCATGCAGCTTCCGCCTGACGAGGCCGTGGTGATGGTGTCCAGCGTGGCGCCGATCAAGGCGAAGAAGCTGCGTTACTACGCGGACAGCAATTTCAAGCGCCGCGTGCTGCCACCGCCCACGCTGGCGGACGGGCAGTACGCCGATGCGCCGCCATCGCGGCCCGACGACTGGAGCGGGCTGGCGATTCCCGCCATGCCTGCCGCACGGGCCAGGGCATCCGCCGATGGCATGGGCAACGCCGACGACGGCGGCCCGCGCCGCCAGCCCGAACTAACTGAGGCCGTCGTCTACGACCCTGAGCTGGCCGCGTCCGCAGCCGACCTCGGGTTGCTCGATGACGACGACGACTTGCCGCTTCCCCTTCCTCGCCAGCTTGATCCGGCCATGCAGCGCACGGCCCGGCTGGCTTCCCTCGACCCCAACGACGGAATCGAGCTATGAGCCACTACCGCCTCAATCTGTTCATCCAACCGGAGCACGCCAAGCGTCTGGACGAGCTGGCCGCCAAGAAAGGCGTGTCCAAGTCGTCCATCGTCGCTGCTGCCTTGGCGTCCTGGCTGTCGCCGGACGCGGCAGACCAGCGCGAGGCCGCCATCGCCAAGCGTTTAGATCGCCTGTCGCGCCAGGCCGAGCGCATGGAGCGCGATCAGAACATCCAGATCGAAACGCTGGCGCTGTTCATCCGCTACTTCCTCACGGTCAGCACGCCAGTTCCCGAGGCGCACCAAGACGCGGCGCGCGCCCAGGGCAAGGCGCGGTTCGAGCAGTTCGTGGAGCAGTTGGGCCGTCACCTGCTGCGCGGGCGCAGCCTGGTGCGTGACGTGGTGGAGGAACTGCACCTCGACCCGATGCGGATGGATGACGCAGCGGCAGTCGCCGAAGCGCAGGAGCGTGCCTCATGAGCGCCGCGCCTTCGTCCGTCACCACCTCGCTTGACCGGCGCATCCAGATGCTGCGCACGGCAATGGGGCCGCTGATCGCTGCCGCGCTTGAAGACCCGGACGTAGTGGAAGTGATGCTGAATCCTGATCGCACCCTCTGGGTGGATCGGCTTTCATCGGGCCGCGCGCCAATGGGCGTAGAACTGTCCGAAGCGGACGGCGAACGGATCATTCGCCTTGTCGCCGCCCACGTCGGCGCGGAAGTCCACCGCGGCCAGCCGCTGCTGTCCGCCGAGCTGCCCGAAACGGGCGAACGCTTCGAGGGCATCTTGCCGCCGGCGGCACCGGGGCCGGCCTTCGCGCTGCGCAAGCGCGCCATCGGCGTCATTCCTCTGTCGCGCTACATCGAAGACGGAATGATGACCAGCGCGCAGGCGGGCTTTCTCGTTCGCGCCGTGCGCGAGCGGCAGAACGTACTGATCGCCGGGGCCACCAGCAGCGGCAAGACCACGCTCGCCAATGCGCTGCTGGCCGAGATCGCCGCCACGGGCGACCGCGTGCTGGTGCTCGAAGACACGGTGGAACTGCAATGCGCGGCCCGCGACCACGTTCCGCTGCGCACGCGCGCGGGCGTGGTGTCCATGACCGAGCTGGTGCGCTCGTCCATGCGCCTGCGGCCGGATCGCGTGGTGGTCGGCGAGGTGCGCGGCGCCGAGGCGCTGGATCTCATCAAGGTGTGGGGCACCG
>CAZGOL010000236.1:0-3208 GCA_964527755.1 uncultured Ottowia sp. | reverse complement strand
TGCGGCGAGGGCGACATCAAGACCATGCTGGAGACCGGCAACCTGGGCGGCAAGTGCGCCGACATCAACGCTCTCTTCGTGGGCCTGTGCCGCGCGGTGGGCGTGCCCGCGCGCGACGTGTATGGCATCCGGCTGGCGCCATCGGCCTTCGGTTACCAGCAGTTGGGCGGCAATCCGGCCAACCTGACCGGCGCGCAGCACTGCCGCGCCGAGGTGTACCTGCAGGCCCGCGGCTGGACCGCGATGGACCCCGCCGACGTGGCCAAGGTGATGCGCCAGGAAACGCCCGAGTGGATCCGGCGCACCGACCACCCGTTGATCGCCCCGGTGTACGCCGGCCTGTACGGCGCCTGGGAAGGCAACTGGATAGCCTACAACACGGCGCACGACGTCAAGCTGCCCGCCAGCCGGGGCGAGGCGCTCGGTTTCGTGATGTATCCGATGGCGGAAAACGCCGAGGGCTGGTTTGACCAGTACGACCCCGCCACCTTCAGGTACGCCATTTCGGCGCGCACGATCGGAGCCTGAGCGGCTAGGCACCACGCGCCCGTCGCATCGGCCGGTTTTTCATGAATCCGATCAGCTGGGACGATTTCGCCAGGGTCGACTTGCGCGTCGGCCGCATCGTCGCGGCCGAGGTGTTCCGGCAGGCGCGCAAGCCGGCCTACAAGCTGCGCATCGACTTCGGCCCCGAGATCGGCGAGCGCAAGTCCAGCGCCCAGATCACCGAGATCTACCAGCCCGAAGAACTGGTCGGGCGGCTGGTGGTGGCGGTGATCAATTTCCCGCCCAAGCAGATCGGGCCGTTCATGTCGGAGTGCCTGGTGACGGGATTTCCGGACGAGGAGGGCCGCGTCGTGTTGTGCACGCCCGATCGCGAGGTGCCGCTGGGTTCGCGGCTGTATTGAGCACGAAGGCCGCGGCGCTCACCGGCCGAACAGCCGGTTCAGCTCCTGCCCCGACAGCGCACCGTCGAAGCCGTCGAATCGCCCGTGTCCGGCCAGTTGCCGCGCGGCGCGTGCAAAACCACCCCAGGCGGCCCGTGCGAGCGCGCCGCCGACGCTGACCCGTCGAACGCCGAGCGCGCTCAGCTCGTCCATCGTGAACGCACTGACCGATCCCACCAGCACGTTGACCGGCTTGGGGGTCACGGCGGCCACCACCGCCGCGATCTGCTCGCGCGTGGTGATGCCGGGAGCGTACAGGCAGTCCGCGCCGGCCTCGGCGTAGGCTTTCAGGCGACGGATGGTGTCGTCCAGGTCGGGGCGACCGAGAAAGAAATTCTCGGCGCGCCCGATCAGCAGCACATCCTGGCCCGAGGCGTCGATCGCCTCGCGTGCTGCGCGCAGGCGCTGCACCGTCTGGGGCAGGTCGCGCAGGGGCGCGTCGGGATCGCCCGTCGAGTCTTCGATCGACAGGCCGGCCACGCCGGTGTCGATGGCCAGACGCACGTGGCGCGCCACGCCCCACGCATCGGACGCAAACCCGCTTTCGAAATCGGCGTTGACCGGCAGGTCGGTGGCACCGACGATGTCGCGCAGGTAGGCCAGCACCGTTTCCAGCGGCATTTGCCCGTCCGCGCGCCCGTGCGACCAGGCGTGACCCGAGCTGGTGGTGGCCAGGGCCTTGAAACCCAGGCTCGCCAGAAATCGCGCCGAGCCCGCGTCCCACGGGTTGGGCAGGGCGAAGCAGCCGCGCTCATGCAGTGCACGAAACGCGGCGCGGCGGGCGTCGAACGGTGTCGGCGAGATGGTCATGCTGGGCTCCTTGTCGGCCATCGGGGTGCGTGGCGATGTCGATCGCGCACACGGTGCCACCCGCGGCGTCAACCGGTCTGGACCGCGCCGCGGGCGCGCGCGGTCAACTGCGTGACGTACGCCTCGAAGAGGGCTTGCGCCGATTGCCCGAACATGCGGATGCGGCCGGTGTGGCGCAGCACCAGCAAGCCGACGATGTGGGCAAACAGCGCCGTGATTTCGCGGGTGGCCTGTTCGTGGCTGAAACCGAAACCCTGCAGCGCGCTCACGCACGGCTGCAGCGCCTGCCGCACGAGGTCGTTGAGGGACTTGTCGATTTCCCGCGTCAGGCCGCGCGGCGCGATGCCCTGAAACAGATAAAAGCCCAGGTCCATGTCGCGCGGGTTGTTGCGGTAGAAGTCGAAGAAGGCGCCGGCTGCTGCGCACAGGCGCTGATCGTGCTCGTTGGCGGTGGCGGCGAGCGCTTGCGTGACCTGCGCGTTCAGCCGTTGCAGCGATTCGCCCAGCAGCGTGCCGTAGATGTGCTCCTTGCTGGGGAAGTAGCTGTACAGCGCACCCGGCGTGTAGCCGGCGCGCCGTGCGATCTCGCGCATGCTGGTCTTGTCCATGCCCAGCTCGAAAAACGCCGAGCGCGCGGCATCCAGCACCAGTTCGTGGCGCACGGTCGCCCGCGCGCGGTGACGGTTTTCACGCGACCCGCCGGGCGGTGCTTCAGGCGCTGCGGGGCGCTGGGATCGAGTGGCCATGCGGGAGATACAAACGTTGACAAAAAAATTGAACGCCGTTCAAATGACGTTGCAACGGGTTTGTCAGGAGGTCTCGATTATGGATGCACGCGCAACGCCCGCTCCGCTGCGGTCCAAGTTGATGACGGGCGATGAATACCGCGATTCGCTGCGGCGCCTTCGACCCCGGGTGTTCGTCAACGGGCGCCAGATCGACAGCGTGGCCGACGAGCCTTTGCTGCGACCCGGCGTGAACGCGCTGGCCTTCACCTACGACTACGCGCTGCGCCCCGAACTGGCACCCGTCGCGCTGGCAACGCAGGCCAGCCGCGGGCGCGTGGTCGCGCGCATGCTGCACGTGAACGAGTCCGCGGGCGACTTGCTCAACAAGCTGGAGGCGGTGCGCGTGCTGTGTCAGGAGACGGGATGCGCGCAGCGCTACCTGGCGCACGACGCGCTCAACGGTCTGGCGCAGGCCACGGCCGCGATCGACGACGCCAGCGGAACCTGCGAGGCCGGTGATCGCTTTCGCGAATATCTGGCGCATGCGCAGGACCGCGACCTGTCCATCGGAATCGCGATGACCGATGCCAAGGGGGACCGCACCAGGAAGCCGCACGAGCAGCCCGTGAAGGATGTCTACGTGCATGTGGTGCGGCAGGACGGCAAGGGCATCTGGATCAGCGGCACCAAGGCCATCGTGACCGGCGCGCCCTACGTGCACGA
>CAZGOL010000235.1:0-3225 GCA_964527755.1 uncultured Ottowia sp. | reverse complement strand
ATGACGGCGTAGGTGGTGAACTCCTGGCCCAGCGTCATGGGCACGGCGTCCTGCAACTGGGTGCGGCCCATCTTGAGCAGGTCCTTGAACTCGAGCGCCTTGGCCTCGAAGGCTTGGCGCAGGTAGGCCATGGACTCGATCAGGCCGCTGATGCCGTGCCAGGCCGCGATCTTGAGCGCGCTGGGGTACACGTCGTTGGTGCTTTGCCCCATGTTGACGTGCTCGTTGGGGTGCAGGTGCTGGAACTCGCCCTTGGCGTGGCCCATGATCTCCAGGGCGCGGTTGGCGATGACCTCGTTGGCGTTCATGTTGGTCGAGGTGCCGGCGCCGCCCTGGATGACATCGACCACGAACTGCTCGTGCAGCTTGCCGGCCAGCAGTTCGTCGCAGGCGGCGGTGATGGCCTGGCAGTGCGCGCCCTCCAGCAAGCCGAGCTCATGGTTGGCGAGCGCGGCGCCTTTCTTGATGCTGGCCAGGGCGCGGATCAGTTCGGGATAGACCGAAATCGGCGTGCCGGTGATCGGGAAGTTCTCGAGTGCGCGCAGGGTGTGCACGCCGTAATAGACGCTGTTGGGCAGTTCGCGGTCACCGATCAGGTCATGTTCGATGCGAAATTCGGGGGGTTGGGTCATGCTGTGGCTCGATCTCGATCAGGAAAAACCGTTGGGTGGCCTGGGTGCGCGGCCAGCAGGTGCGAAGGTGGCATGGCGGCGTCAGGCCCGGGGTGCCAGCGAGTGCAGCAGGTCGAGCCCGGCCTCCCAGTCGCCCAGCCCCGAGTCGGCGTTCACATGACCACATGCACCCGCATCATAGAAGCTGCTGCCCCACTCGACCGCCAGTCGGCGCGCCTGCTCCAGGTCGCCAAAGGGGTCGTCGCGGCTGGCCACCACCACGCTGGCAAACGGCAGGCGGCGGCGCGCGACCGGCGCCCACCCCGGGATGCGCTCCCGGTTGTCGGCACGCTCGATGTCGGGAGGCGCGACCAACAGCGCACCGGCGACACGATCCGTCGAGCGCGAGTGCGCCGCCCACCAGGCCACCAGCAGGCAGCCCAGGCTATGGGCCGCGAACAAGAGTGGGCGCTCACTTGATTGGGCCAGAACCACGTCTTCCAGGCGTGCGCTCCAGTCGCCGCGCCGGGGGTGCTGCCAGTCGCTTTGCTCGACGCGCACGTAGCCCTGGCTGGCCTCCCAGCGGCTTTGCCAGTGGCCGGGGCCGCTGCCCAGCCAGCCGGGCAACAGCAGCACGGTGGGCCCCGTCATGAGCCGGCTCGCCAAGACCGGGCCACGCAACGGGCGATCGGGTCGTTCATTTTCGATCGCTGCTTCGGCTTGCCCGTCAAGCCCTGGAGCACGATTTTGCCCCTGATCACGGCGCGCTCGAGGCCACCAGGCCGCGACGCACCATCTCCTGGGCAAAGGCGACGAAAGCCTGACTGCCCTTGGCCGAGGGGTCGAACACCACGCCCGGCAGGCCGTAGCTGGGGGCCTCGGCCAGCCGCACGTTGCGCGGAATGATGGTGTCGAACACCTTGGGGCCGTAGTGCGCCTTGAGCTGGTCGCTCACCTGCTGCTGCAGCGTGATGCGCGCATCGAACATCACGCGCAGCAGGCCAATCAGGCGCAGGTCGCGATTCAGGTTGGCGTGCACCTGACGGATGGTGTTGGTCAGGTCGGCCAGGCCCTCCAGCGCGAAGTACTCGCACTGCATCGGCACGATCACCCCCTGCGCGGCGCACAGGCCGTTGAGCGTGAGCATGCTCAAGGACGGCGGGCAGTCGATCAGCACGAAGTCGTAGTCGGCGTCGACCTTGGCCAGCGCGTCCTTCAGGCGGCGCTCGCGGCGCTGCTCGCCCACCAGTTCGACCTCGGCGCCCGCCAGCTCGCGGTTGGCCCCCAGCACGGCGTAACCCGCGCCAGCCTCCTGGAGCTTGTCGGGCACCACGGCGGCCTCGGCGATCGTTGCCGACTCGAGCAGCACGTCGTACACCGAGAGCTCCATCGCCCGCTTGTCGACCCCCGAGCCCATGGTGGCGTTGCCCTGCGGGTCCAGGTCGACCAGCAGCACGCGCTGGCCGATCCTGGCCAGGCCGGCCGCCAGGTTGACGGTGGTGGTGGTCTTGCCGACGCCGCCCTTCTGGTTGGCGATGCAAAAAATCTGGGCCATTTTGCGCGATCCGCCCGTGGACTCAGAGGTTGAGAGTTTTTTGGACGTGCCCGGGGAGCGCGTCAAAACGCGGCCAATCGAGACGCAAAGCGCAGCCGTAGCTCGGGCTACGGCGAGCATTTGCAACGAAGGGTGGGCGTGTTTTGGCGTGATCAGCGGGCATGGGCAAAAGACTCTCAAGCTCTCAGGCCGACGCCGCCAGGCGCACACCGAAGCCGATGAGGAACACGCCCGCCAGCTTGCGCAGCCAACCGCTCAGGCGGACGCTGGCGCGCAGTCGCTCGGCGAACCGGCGCACCAGCAGCGACTCGATGAAACCGTACAGCAGCACCAGGACGGCCGCGGTCGCCGCCAGGGCGGCCAGGGTGACCACGCCTTGCTGGCGCACAGGATCGATGAACAGCGGCAGGAAAGCGACGTAAAACACGATCGCCTTGGGATTGAGCAGCGTGATGAGAAAACCCTGACGGAAGTGACGCCGGGTCGTCGGCGCCACCACCGCCGCACCTTCATCGGCCCGCAGGCGCCACATCCGGATCCCGAGCCAGGCGAGGTAGACGGCCCCCGTCCACTGCAACGCCACAAAGGCCATCGGCTGGGTGTGCAGCAGTGCCGCCACCCCACCCAGCGCGCACCAGATCAGTACCTGGTCGCCTGCGATGACGCCCAGCGTGGCAGCCAGCCCGCCGCGCAGGCCGCCCTGGGTCGCGCCCGCCGCGATCACCAGATTGCCCGGGCCAGGAACCATCAGGAACAGCCAGAACGCGATGACGAAAGCAGCGTAATCGGTGATGCCGAACATGGGATCAAATGGTGAAACAGCGTGGACGATGCCGCCGTCCGAAAGAAGGAAGTTTACGCGATCGACGGCGCACTCTTGCGCGCCGATGGTTCCACGTGAAACATCACGCTGGCTTCGCCGCCCTCATCCAGACCAGGCAGCGTTCGGCGCCCAAGCCCGGCACCTCCAGATGTTCCACGTGAAACACACCCGCCGACGGCGGCAGCGCGGCGATCTCGTCGGTTGGCACCTTGCCCTTCATCGCCAGCCAAACCCCC
>CAZGOL010000234.1:1964-3247 GCA_964527755.1 uncultured Ottowia sp. | reverse complement strand
GCCGCGGTGGAGCTTGTCGGGTGCACGAACACGAGGTAGTGCGCCAGCAGGTCGATCGTCAGCGCGACCGACGCGCCACACAGCGCAGGCACGCCACCGCGAGCGTTCGACAGGACGGCGAGCGGGGCGACGTAGGGCAACAGGGCGAAAAGCAGCCAACCAGGCGAGAACACGGCGGCGAGAGCCATTTGCTCGTACACATGAAGGCCGACGGCGAGGCTGGCAACGACGGGCGTCCATCGTTTCGGAAGTCCGGTGTCCATGCGTTCGAACGACTGAAAGGAAGCGGCCATTTTCGCGTGCCACGACCGGTCAGGCGCCCCGGTGACATGGCGGCGCAAGAAGCGCGGTCTGGCCCCGCGTTCCTGGTGTGCCTCGACACCGCCCGGTTGGCGGGCATCCCATTCACTCCTGAATTGATAGTTGTTGTGGCAACCCTGGCAAGCGATTCTTGCTGTTTTGGTGTCAGAACCGCCGGATGATCGTGTAGTCGATCGGCTCGGCGCCGCGTGTGCGGGCGACGTCCGCGTTCATCACGTCGCCAAGCGGGAAGAAATCGTCTATGGCAAACCCGATTCTGGCCGTCTGCACCACTTGCCGGTCGCACACCAGGGGGTCGGCACAGGGCTGCAGCAACTCGCCATACAGCCAGGCTTTCTCGTGATCCGCATCGTTGCGACTGAGTGTGATGCGCAGCGTGTAGGGCGTGTTGCGCTTGAGCACGAAACCCGGATTGGGCGTCAAGTGGGATTCCGCCAGCGGCGAATCCGATAGGCACTGCGTGTGCGGGATCTCGGTGTGCAGCACGTCGCCGACACAGCGCCCGTTGTCCTGCGTCCAGTAGTGCGCGTTCAGCCGGTCGTCGTCGTAGCCAGGCGCCCCCTCGTCCGTAACAAACCAAAGCTCCAGGGCCAGGCCCCGGTGCCCGACATAGGCGCCCGCGCCATGCGTGAAGTGCAGTCGGCCCTGGTCGTTGACGTAATTGTTCGCCTTGCCGGCCTGGCTGAAGCTCACCAGGGCGTGTTCATCCGGTGCCGGATCCGCCCGCCAGGTGAACGTCGCCTCCAGCTGCTGGCTGGCGCCTGCCTTCAGCGCCTTCTTGCTGCTCGCGATGGCGTCGAAATACACCGATCCATAGCCATCCATCCCCGGCTGCGATGTCAGCGCACCGGCGTAGCTGAGCGGCGTGCCGCTGCCCGGGTCTGCCGGATCGCCGCCACCGCCACAGGCCGCCAGGCCCGCGAGCAGCGCAGCGCCCAAACTCAGGCCGATGGCCCGCGAGT
>CAZGOL010000234.1:0-1864 GCA_964527755.1 uncultured Ottowia sp. | reverse complement strand
CGGTAGACGGTCGCCCGGCTCACACCCAGCGCCTTGGCTGCGTCGGCCACGCGGCCACCTGCCTGACGCACGGCCTGGTGGATCAACTCGGTTTCCAACGCTTTCAAGGGGCGCACCCGGGCGGGGGGCACGGCCGCGGTGCTCGCGCGGGTGGCCGCAGCCTGGGTGGCCTGGCACTGGATGCGCAGGCCCGACCACAGGGGCACCGCAGCGGCCTCGCCGCGCCGCGCCAAGTCAAACAACTGGGCCCATGGCAGGGCGAACAGCTCGCTGGCGTGTAGCGGGGCCTGCGCCAGGCCGTGCAGCGCGGGCAACATCTGGCGCGCGCTGGCGTTGGCACCGGTGACCTGGCCGTCCTCGTCCAGGCACAGCAGGCCCGCGCCGGTGGGGTCGCCGCTGACTTGCCAGCCGGTGGGCCACGCCAGGTGCAGGCGCAGGGTGTGCGGGCGGGCCAGCACCAGGGCGTCTTCGATGCTGTGGGCGGACTGGGCGACCAGGTACTTCAGCTCGGGATATTCGCGCGCCTGCACGCCGGTCACATCGAGCATGCCCAGGCAGGCGCCGTCGGGGCCGAACAGGGGCGCGCCGGCGCAGCTGTAGACGGCGGTGTCGTCGAAGAAGTGCTCGCCGCGGTGCAGCCACACGGGTGTGCGCTCGGCCAAGGCCGCGCCGATGGCGCTGGTCCCGATGCGCGGCTCCGACAGGTCTACCCCCACGCGCGCGATGGCGTGGGCGGCGCGGTTGCGGTGGTCGATGGTGCCCGCGGTGTCGATGACGCTGCCGTGCGCGTCGGTCAGCAGGACGAAGTAGCGGATCGGGGCGATGGTGGCAGCCAGGCGCCGCAGTTCGGGTCGGGCGGCGGCCAGCAGGGCGGCGTGGGCGTCCTGCGCGTCGGCGCGGGCGCTGGCGGGCACGGGGTCGAACTCCACGCGCGCGCCAGGTTGCTGACCCTGGGTCAGGCAGCGGCGCCAGCTTTGCATGATCCAGGCGCGGTCCAGCCAGGCGCTGGCCAGGGCCTCGGTCAGCTCGGTGCCTTCGGTCAGCACGCTTTGCCTTGCCAAGGCGATCTGGCTCAGGCGCGCGTCGCCGTGGGATGCGGGCAGGGCGGTCATCGCGGATCTCCGTGTCTCAATCTGAGAATATTCAAGCCGGTTGCCGCAAACCAAGGGTTTTTACTAGGCCGCTTGGGAAGCGTTGTTCGAAGAATGACTGTTTTTACCTGAAGATCAGAAACCCACCACGACAAGGAGACGCCCGCGATGAAAGTCGAGCTCAAGGTCAATGGCAAGGCCGTGACGGCCGATGTGCCGTCCAATACGCTGCTGGTGCAGTTCATCCGCGAGCACCTGCGCCTGACGGGCACCCACGTGGGCTGCGACACGGCCCAGTGCGGGGCCTGCACGGTGATCGCCAATGGCCGCTCCATCAAGGCCTGCAACACGCTGGTGGCGCAGATGCAGGGCGCTGACATCACCACCATCGAAGGTCTGGCCCAGGCCGATGGCACGCTGCATCCGGTGCAGGCCGCCTTCAAGGAGTGCCACGGCCTGCAGTGCGGCTATTGCACCCCCGGCATGGTGATGAGCACGGTCGATCTGCTGGCGCACCACCCCAAGGCCAGCGAGGCCGAGATTCGCCAGCTGCTCGAAGGCAATCTGTGCCGCTGCACCGGCTACCAGAACATCGTGGCGGCAGTGCAGACCGCACAGAAGACCATGGCCGCCTGAAGGCACCAGCAAGGAGACAAGACCATGAGTGCCACCGAATTTGCCAAGCTGCCGCACATCGGCGAATCCCTCAAGCGCAAGGAGGACGTGCGCTTTCTGACCGGCGTGGGCAACTACACCGACGACATCGTCCAGGC
>CAZGOL010000233.1:0-3265 GCA_964527755.1 uncultured Ottowia sp. | reverse complement strand
AGCAGATGCCCATGGGCATGCACACCATGGTCAGCGAAGGCGGTGGGCTTTCGGGCGGGCAGATGCAGCGCCTGATGATCGCGCGCGCCATCGTCGGCAAGCCGCGCATCCTGGTGCTGGATGAGGCAACCAGCGCGCTCGACAACCGGGTGCAGGCCATAGTGACCGATAGCCTGGAGCGCCTGTCGGTAACGCGCATCGTGGTCGCGCACCGCCTGAGCACCGTCACGCGCGCCGACCGCATCTACGTGATGGACGCCGGGCGGGTGGTGGAGCAGGGCAGCTACGATCAACTGATGTGCCAGGACGGCCACTTTGCCCGCCTGGCGGCGGCGCAACTGCTGTGAAGTCCGTGGTGTCTTGTCATCCCTTGCTGCTGCTCGTTCGCGGGTGGCGGGCGCTGCTGCTGGGGCTGCTGGCGCTGCCCGCGGCGCAGGGACAAAGCCTGCCCGAAGCCATGGCGCGCGCACTGGAGCGCCACCCTGCGCTGGCGGCGCAGCGCGCGGCGCTGCGGGCGCTGGAAGCCGATGCCGAGGCTGCCCGCGGCGGCTGGCGACCGCAGGTGGCGCTGAACGCCAGCACCGGCCACTACAGAAGCGCCTATGACCCGAAAGCGGGGCTTGACACGCAACACGGCGATCGCAACAGCACGGATGTGCGCCTGACGGCGACGCAGCCACTGCTCAACGGCTCGACCACCCCGATGGTGTCGGCTGCCGAAGCGCGCGTGCGCCAAGGCCAGGCGGATCTGCAAGCGACCGAGCAGGCCGTCTTGCTGGACGTGGCCAGCGCCTACCTGAACGTGCTGCAAGGCCGCCGACTGCTGGCGCTCAACCAGGCCAACGAGCGCGACCTGGCCCGGCAAGTCGAGTACCGCGAGGCATACTTCGGGCGCAAGCTGGGCACGCGCACCGAACTGGCGCAGGCGCAGGCACGGCACGCGGTGGCATTGGCGCAGTTGAACCGGGTGCAGGCCGAGCTCGACAGTGCGGGCCACGCCTTTGTGCGCCAGGTGGGCGCGCCGCCAGGAGATTTGCTGTTTCCCGAGCATCTGCCGCCCCTGCCCGAGCGGCTCGATGTGATTCTCGATCAGGCTGATCAGGGACGCCCGGCGGTGCGCAGCGCCCAGCTGGCCACCGAGGCGGCGCGCGCCGACATCGACAGCGCGCGCGGCAAGCTCATGCCCAGCCTGGCCCTGGAAGCCAGTGGCGGCTGGACGCGCGAGCCCACCGACACCCTGCGCAGCCAGCGCGACGCTTCGCTGCGCTTGCTGCTACGCGTTCCGCTTTACGAAGGCGGCGTGTTGCGCGCGCAGATTGCCGGCAGCGTCGAGCGCGCCGCGCAGCAACAGGCTCGCTGGGACGACGCGCGGCTGCAGGCGCGCCAGGACGCCGCCGATGCCTGGCGCCGGCTGGCCGCCGCGCGCTCCGACATCGCCGCCTACGACACCGCCATTGCCGCCAACCGGGTGGCGGCCCAGGGCGTGCGCGAGACGCACGACACGCTGGGCGAGCTCACGCTGATCGACGTGCTCAACGCGCAGCAGGAGCTGTTCCAGACCGAGACCGCCCGCGTGCAGGCACGCACGCAGGCGGCGCTGGCGCATCTGGGCCTGTTGGCGATCCTGGGGCGACTGGATCCAGGTCCGGCAGTTGGCCGCTCCACATCTTCAGGAGATCCACCTGAACGTTGAGTTTTTCTGCCCTGACATCCTTCGCCTGGGGGCACACGCCATGCGCCCGCCAGCACTGCGCTCGCCGCGCCATGCGGCGTTGCTCGTCCTTGCGCTCTCACCTTGGCCTGGCACGCCGACCACGGCCCTGGCGGGCGCATTCGACTGCCGGATTTGGGATGAACGGTTCGGGCGCCGGAAATAGGCGCGCCGAGGTTCAGATCAGGCTCGAGGCGATCTTGGAACGCTGCTGCCGATCGAGCGCGAGCATGCGGGACAGATCGTCGCGTAGATGCATTCCGGCACCGGTGGCCGCGCTCAATTCCTGATCGCTCAGTTCGTTGTTCGGGCGGCTGTCCGCAGCGATCTGGTCGATTCGGGCCTGGAGTTGCGCTTGCAGCGCGTCTGCATCCAGGGCCATCCCGTGGCGCTCGGCACTGGAGGCAACGATCTGCACGAACTGCGTCAGGTCGGTGGCCCGGCGCAGGGCGGCCTCCAACCCGGGATCGGCGTTGAGCAGCGCGTCGAACGTGGCGCTGGCGTTGGTGGTGGATGTCATGGGGTTCTCCTGGGGCGGTCTTTGAAACGATGAAATCAGAGCGTTGGGCCGCGCGTCACGCGGTGCTCCGTTGGCATGCAGGCTTCTCAGCCCACGCGCCTGTTTCCCCGGGGATCCATGGGGGCGTTCAGGTCAGGAATCACTGTGCCGCCGCCGGCCACCCCAGCCAATTCCTCGTCCGTCACTGCGGCGTCGGGGCGCCCGTGAGTTGTCTGGCCTGATTGCGCCCGAAAGTGCGCCTGCAGATCAGCCTCATCGACTGCCCGTCCGTGACGCCGGGCGCTCGCGGCCGCGATTTTCGCGTACTGCTCGGCGCTGGTGGCGTTGCGCAATTCGGCATCCGGCGCCGGTTCGGTGCTGATCAAAGTCGCGAGCGACTTGATGGTTTCGATGGGCGTGGACATGCGCTTTCTCCTTCGCGGGTCTTGCTGGTTGGATGCGCTCAGTCTAGGGAATCCGAGACCGTCTGGATATGGCTCTTGCGTGCTACGCGGAACCCTGATGACCAGAGCGGGCCTGACCAACCGCAATTCGGGCGACACTGGGTGGTGTGGGGCGCAGCCGGACCGGCGCGGCTGCGAACAGACGTTGCGTCTCGTGCGTCCGCGATGAACCCGGTGCGCCTGTTTTGTGCGGCGCACGAGCACGACCGCCTGCGGCTGCTGGCTACTTGCTCAGTGCCCGCATCGCATCCTCCAACCCCTTGAGCGTGAGCGGGAACATGCGCTGGCCCATCAGTTGCTGCACGATGGCGATGCTCTGGCGGTATTGCCACACGCCGGGCGGCTCGGGGTTGATCCAGACGAACTTGGGGAAGGCGTGCGTGAGGCGCTGCAGCCATTCGGCGCCGGGCTCTTCGTTGTTGTATTCGACGCTGCCGCCGGGCTGCAGGATTTCGTAGGGGCTCATCGTCGCATCGCCGACGAAGATCAGCTTGTAGTCCTTGTTGTACTTGCGGATGATGTCCCAGGTGGGGAATTTCTCGGCAAAGCGGCGGCGGTTGTTCTTCCACATGAAGTCGTACACGCAGTTGT
>CAZGOL010000232.1:0-3272 GCA_964527755.1 uncultured Ottowia sp. | reverse complement strand
ATTACGAAGGCAGCGTGACCATGGTCGACGGCAAGGCGCCACGCCTGGCGCTGCCACCAGGTGACAAGCCGGTGGGGGATGCCGCGCTCAGCGCCGCAACCTGAAACATCCGCGGCATCCGCCGATCGGTCGGGGCCGATCTCCGATGAAACCGGGCCGAGCACGGGGCGGCATTGGGCGATAGGGTTTGCCTAATAATAGTTTCAATAAAATCTAACATCAATTTGAATAGTTATACACTATAATAGGCCTGTCGTTCAATCAACCATCATCCAAGGAGCTCACTCTCATGTCCCTGATCAACACCAAGGTCCTGCCCTTCAAGACCCAGGCTTTTCACAACGGCAAGTTCGAGGAAGTCACCGAGCGGAACTTCAGCGATGGCAAGCACTGGTCCGTCGTGATCTTCATGCCCGCCGCCTTCACCTTCAACTGCCCGACCGAAATCGAGGACGCGGCCGAGCACTACGCCGAGTTCCAGAAGCTGGGCGCCGAGGTGTTCGTTGTCACCACCGACACGCACTTCAGCCACAAGGTGTGGCACGAGACCAGCGACGCCGTGGGCAAGGCCAAGTTCTTCCTGGTCGGTGACCCCACGCACCAGCTGACCAACAACTTCGGCGTGCACATCCCCGAAGAAGGCTTGGCTCTGCGCGGCACCTTCGTGATCGACCCCAGCGGCACCATCAAGACGATGGAAGTGCACTCCAACGAAATCGCCCGCGACGTGAGCGAGACCGTGCGCAAGCTCAAGGCTGCGCGCTACACCGCCGCGCACCCGGACGAGGTCTGCCCGGCCAAGTGGAAGGACGGGGAAAAGACGCTCAAGCCTTCAATCGACCTGGTCGGAAAAATCTGAGCCCAACCACTGCGCCCGGCGCAGTCACGCAGCCGAACGGCGTCCGGGCGAATTCGCCTCGCCGTTCGGCTTTTTATTGAACAAATCAACCTCCAGCGCTTGCCTGGCAAGCCGCAGGTGCTATCGGACAAGGAGCAACCACCATGTTGGACCAAGACATCAAGCAACAACTCGCAGCCTATCTGGAGCGCGTGCAAGAGCCGTTCGAGATGGTGGCAACTCTGGGCGATGACGCCAAGTCCGCCGAGCTGCGCGAGCTGCTGGAAGAAATCGCCAGCATCCGCGCCGACAAGATCACCCTGCGCACCAATGGCCAGGACAAGCGCGTGCCCTCGTTCACCCTGGCGCGCCCCGGCAGCGGCACGCAGCTCACCTTTGCCGCCATCCCCATGGGGCACGAATTCACCTCGCTCATCCTGGCCCTGCTGTGGACCGGCGGGCACCCGCCCAAGGTGGAGCCCGAGGTGATCGAGCAGATCAAGGCGCTCGACGTGGACATGGACGTCGAGGTCTACATGAGCCTGTCCTGCCACAACTGCCCCGACGTGGTGCAGGCGTTTTCGCTCATGTCCATTCTCAACCCGCGCATCAGGACCACCATCATTGACGGCGGCATGTTCCAGGGCGAGATCCAGGCGCGCGACATCATGGGCGTGCCCAGCGTGTTCGCCGGCGGCCAGATGTTCCACAGCGGACGCATCACGCTGGAGGAAATCCTGCAGAAGGTGGACACCGGCGCCGCCAAGCGCGATGCCGAAAAGCTGTCGGCGCGCGCCCCGTATGAGGTGCTGATCATCGGCGGCGGCCCGGCCGGCGCGGCCGCGGCCATCTACACCGCGCGCAAGGGCATCCGCACGGGCATCGTCACCGAGCGCTTTGGCGGCCAGGTCAACGACACGCTGGACATCGCCAACTACCCCGGCATCTCGCACACCACCGGCCCCGAGTACGCCAGCGCGCTGCAGCAGCACGTGCGCGACTACGAGGTGGACATCATCACCGCGCAAAGCGTGGCCGAGCTGATCCCGGCGGCGCAAACCGGCGGCCTCATCACCGTCAAGCTCGGCAACGGCGGCACGCTGCAAAGCCGCAGCATCATCCTGGCCACCGGCGCGCGCTGGCGCAACGTGGGCGTGCCCGGCGAGCAGGAGTACAAGACCAAGGGCGTGGCGTACTGCCCCAGCTGCGACGGGCCGCTCTTCAAGGGCAAGGACGTGGCCGTGATCGGCGGCGGCAACTCGGGCGTCGAGGCCGCCATCGACCTGGCCGGCGTGGTGAACCACGTCACCGTGCTCGAGTTTCTGCCCGAGATGAAGGCCGACGCGGTGCTGATCAAGAAGCTGAAAAGCCTGCCCAACGTCACCATTCACACCAACGCCCAGACCACCGAGATCGCCGGCGACGGCGGCAAGGTGAACGCCCTGCACTTCAAGCACCGGGGTGATGGCACCGATGCCAAGGTCGATCTGGAAGGCGTGTTCGTGCAGATCGGCCTGGTGCCCAACACCGAGTGGCTGGGCGCAACGGTCAAGCGCAGCAGGTTCGGCGAGATCGAGGTGGACGCGCGCGGCGAAACCAGCGTGCCCGGCGTGTTTGCCGCCGGCGACTGCACCACCGTACCCTACAAGCAGATCGTGGTGGCGGCGGGCGCCGGATCGACGGCCGCGCTCAGCGCGTTCGACTACCTGATTCGCACGCCGGTGCCCGAGTCAGCGCCCGTGGGCGTAAAAGAAACCGTGGCCGCCTGAACGCTACCCCTCTGTCCTGGACCAGCGGGCTGAGCGACGCGCGCAGGTCCTGGCCTTGCAGCGCGGCCTTTTCCGCGTCGACGACCTGAAACCCGGCCACGGCGCTGAGCTTCATCGGCAACTGGTCGCGCGAAATCTCGCTCAGCGGCGGCGCGTCGACGGTGGTGGCGCGCGGATCGACGCGCACCATCTGGCGCGCCAGCGCGATCCGCAGCACGATGCCGGGTCCCTTGACGGCCTGAAATCGCCCGAGCCGGAACGACGAGCAGTACGGCAACCGCGATCACCGCCAGGACGCGATGGGACGCAAGCGCGTTCACGGCGGGAACTCTTCAAGTCTCGCGGCACAGGCCGCCCACCGCTTGCGAGGCCGGCGCCGACGCCGTCCAGACGAACCGAGGGGCGGCCGTTTGGGCCTTTGCAGAACGCCTGCACCGGCTCGATCGCCGCACGGAGCCACGACGAAGATGCGCTCGCGCCGCAAGCCAGCCGTCTCGATCGGCTCTTGCCGCGCCGGCCGGGGCCCTACGCCGCCCCCGTCTGCGCCGCTTCGCGCCAAGCCGCGGCTGCCCCCGCCTGGTCACCACGCTGCTCGGCCAGGGCCGCCAGAGCGCGCCAGGCGCTTCGGCGCAGGTTGACGTCGTCCAGCCCTCGCGTGGCTTGCG
>CAZGOL010000231.1:0-3273 GCA_964527755.1 uncultured Ottowia sp. | reverse complement strand
CGGTGTTGGAGCAGGTGTGCGAGAAGACGCGCATCGCGCCCGCCTCCGGGCTGCGTCTCAGGCCACCGCCGCCAGCGCGTCGTTGAAGGTCTGGCTGGGGCGCATCACGGCGGCGGTCTTGGCGGCATCGGTCTGGTAGTAGCCGCCGATGTCGACCGGGTGACCCTGCACGGCAGCCAGCTCGCCGACGATTTTCTGCTCGTCCGCGGCGAGCGCGTCGGCCAGCCGCTTGAATTTGGCGGCCAGCTCCTGGTCCTCGGTCTGCGCGGCCAGTGCCTGGGCCCAGTACAGCGCCAGGTAGAAATGACTGCCGCGGTTGTCCAGCTCGCCAGTCTTGCGCCGCGGGCTCTTGTCCTCGTCCAGCAGCTTGCCGGTGGCGGCGTCCAGGGTCTTGGCCAATACGGCGGCCTTGGCGTTGTGGTTCTTGTGGCCCAGGTCTTCCAGGCTGACGGCCAGCGCCAGGAACTCGCCCAGCGAATCCCAGCGCAGATGGTTTTCCTCGATCAGCTGCTCGACGTGCTTGGGCGCCGAGCCACCGGCCCCCGTCTCATACATGCCGCCGCCGGCCATCAGCGGCACGATGGACAGCATCTTGGCGCTGGTGCCCAGCTCCATGATGGGAAACAGATCGGTCAGGTAGTCGCGCAGGATGTTGCCGGTCGCGCTGATGGTGTCCAGGCCACGAATCACGCGCTCCAGCGTATAGCGCATGGCGCGCACCTGGCTCATGATCTCGATGTGCAGGCCGCTGGTGTCGTGCTCGTGCAGGTACATCTTGACCTTGGTGATCAGTTGCGCCTCGTGCGGGCGGTACGGGTCGAGCCAGAACACCACCGGCATGCCCGACTGGCGCGCGCGCGTGACGGCCAGCTTGACCCAGTCGCGGATCGGCGCGTCCTTCACCTGGCACATGCGCCAGATGTCGCCGGTCTCGACGTTCTGGCTCATCAGCACCTCGCCGGTGTTGATGTCGGTGATGTTGGCCACGCCGTCCTCGGTGATCTCGAAGGTCTTGTCGTGGCTGCCGTATTCCTCGGCCTGCTGGGCCATCAGGCCGACGTTGGGCACGGTGCCCATGGTGCGGGGGTCGAACGCGCCGTGCCACTTGCAGAAGTTGATCATCTCCTGGTAGATGCGGGCGAAGGTGGACTCGGGCATCACGGCCTTGACGTCTTTCAGCCGCCCGTCGGCGCCGTACATCTTGCCGCCGTTCCTGATCATCGCCGGCATGGAGGCATCGACGATCACGTCGTTGGGCGAGTGGAAGTTGGTGATGCCCTTGCTGGAATCGACCATGGCCAGCTCGGGCCGGTGCTCGTGGCAGGCGTGGATGTCGGCCTTGATCTCGTCCTGCACGCTCTTGGGCAGGTTGGCGATCTTGTTGTAGAGATCGACCATGCCGTTGTTGACGTTGACGCCCAGCTCGTCGAACAGCTTGGCGTGCTTGGCGAACGCCTCCTTGTAGAAGATGCGCACGCAGTGGCCGAACACGATGGGGTGCGAGACCTTCATCATGGTGGCCTTGACGTGCAGCGAGAACATCACGCCGGTCTTGCGCGCGTCCTCGATCTGCTGCTCATAAAACGCGAGCAGCTTCTTCTTGCTCATGAACATGCTGTCGATCACCTCGCGGTCCTGCAGCGCGACCTTGGGCTTGAGCACGATGGTCTTGCCCGACTTGGTGATCAGCTCCATCTTCACGTCGCGCGCCTGGTCCAGCGTCATCGATTTCTCGCCGCTGTAGAAGTCGCCATCGAACATGTGCGAGACGTGCGAGCGCGAGGCCGGGCTCCACTCGGCCATGCTGTGCGGGTGCTTGCGCGCGTATTCCTTGACGGCGCGCGGCGCGCGGCGGTCGGAATTGCCCTCGCGCAGCACCGGGTTGACGGCCGAGCCGATGCACTTGTTGTAGCGCGCGCGGATGTCCTTTTCCGCGTCGGTGGCCGGGTTCTCCGGAAAGTCGGGCACGCCGTAGCCCTTGCCCTGCAGTTCCTTGATGGCGGCCTTGAGCTGCGCCACCGTGGCGCTGATGTTGGGCAGCTTGATGATGTTGGCCTCGGGCTTCAAGGTGAGCTTGCCCAGCGCGGCCAGGTTGTCGGCCACGCGTTGCTCGGGCTTGAGCAGCTCGGGGAACTGCGCCAGCACGCGCGCGGCCACCGAGATGTCGCTGGTCTGCACGTCGATGCCCGCCGCCTTGGCGAAGGCGCGCACGATCGGCAGCAGCGAGGCCGTGGCCAACGCCGGCGCCTCGTCGGTCAGGGTGTAGATGATCGTGGCGGGCGTCGTGCTCATGCCTGAAATTCCTTGTACGGTAATTGCCGAAGATGCCAGGCCGCGTGCTCGTGGCAACCGGCGTGCCGGCTGCGGCCATGCCCAATGTTACGCGGTGTGCGCGTCGTGCCCGCCGCCACGCCTTTGACGGCGGTCAACCGCCAGCTTCAGTTGGCCGATACACGCGCCAACTCGATCAGCAGGCCATCGGGCTGCACGCGCAATGCCGTCACGCCCAGGCCGAGTTCGCGCGCACGGGCCAGTTGATCGGCCGGCACGCGGTAAAGCACGGCGCCCTCCAGCAACCGCTCGGCCACCGGCGAGGCGTATTGCGCCACCAGCGCGCGCTGCGCCGGCGGCAGGGCGTCGACGTCCAGCCGCAGCACGTGCACCTCGACCATGCGGATCGCCCCCTCCTGGGCATCGAAGCGCAGGCCGCAATCCAGATCCAGCTCGCCCGCCAGGCGTGCGCCACCCAGGTTCTCGGCCAGCTCGAAGTCCAGCCCCGCGCCCAGCCGGTTGGTCTCCGGCAGCAGGCGCAGGCGGGGGTTTTGCAGCGTCAGCTCGGCCAGGCCCGCCCAGCGGCGCGTGTACGGAAAGCGGCGCGCCAGCAGCTGCTCGAGCCGCTCGTGCGTGAGCACGATGCTGCGCGGGCCCGACAGCGGCCCCTCGCAACCGACCAGCACCGCCACCAGGCCCCAAGTCGCGACTGCGCCCAGCAGCCGGCGTCGACACAGCGGGTTCATTTCGGCCACAGCGCCCAGAGCCTGAGCGGCTGCTTGAGGCGCCCGGCGAAGTCGCCCGCCTCGGCGCCCCAGCCGGCGAAGTAATCGGCGCGAACGGCGCCGGTGATGGCGCTGCCGGTGTCCTGCGCCAGCACGAGGCGCTGCAGGTTGGCCACCGATCCGCTGGAGGCCAGCCACACCGGCGTGCCGTAGGGAATGCTTTGCGGATCGACGGCGATCGAGCGCCCGGGCGTGAGCTGCACGCCTTGCGCGCCGC
>CAZGOL010000230.1:0-3328 GCA_964527755.1 uncultured Ottowia sp. | reverse complement strand
ACTTTCTTGAGCAGCGCGTAGGGCAACTCGGCCCAGTCGGCCGTCATGAAATCGGTGGTCTGCACGGCCCGCAGAGCCACGGCGTATTCGTAGGTGCGGCCGTCGCCCATCACGCCCACGCTCTTGACCGGCAAGAACACGACGAAAGCCTGACTGGTGAGTTCGTACCAGTTCTTGCCGCTGGCGGCATCCACGTGGTTGCGCAACTCCTCGATGAAAATCGCGTCGGCACGCCGCAGCAGGTCGGCGTATTCCTTCTTCACCTCACCCAGGATGCGCACGCCCAGGCCCGGGCCGGGGAACGGGTGGCGATACACCATCTCGGGCGGCAAGCCGAGCGCCAGGCCCAGTTCGCGCACCTCGTCCTTGAACAGGTCGCGCAGGGGCTCCAGCAGTTCCAGCCCAAGCTGCTCAGGCAGCCCACCGACGTTGTGGTGGCTCTTGATCGTGATCGCCTTCTTCGCCTTGCCGCCACCGGATTCGATGACGTCCGGGTAGATGGTGCCCTGCGCCAGGAATTTAGCTCCTTTTTTTGAAGCGCCTTGGGCAATCAGGGCGCGCGCTTGAGCCTTGAAAACCTCGATGAATTCGTGCCCGATGATCTTGCGCTTGCGCTCGGGGTCACTCACGCCCGCCAGCTTGGCGAGAAACTGCTCTTCCGCGTTGGCGTGCACGACCTTCACGTGCAGCCTGCGCGCGAACATGTCGAGCACCGCCCGACCTTCGTTCAGGCGCAACAGCCCGTGGTCGACGAACACGCAGGTGAGCTGATCGCCGATGGCCCGGTGGATCAGGGCCGCCGCCACGCTCGAGTCCACGCCGCCCGACAGGCCCAGAATGACCTCGGCGTCCCCCACCTGGTGGCGGATGGCCTGCACCGCTTCCTCGACGTGACCCTGCATGTCCCAATCGGCCCGGGCGCCGCAGATGCCACGCACGAAGCGCTCGAGCATCGCCCTGCCCTGAGGCGTGTGCGTGACCTCCGGGTGAAACTGCACGCCGTAAAAGTGCCGCGCCTCATCGGCCATACCCGCGATGGGGCATGAATCCGTGCTCGCCATCAGCTTGAAGCCCGGTGGCAATTCGGTGACCTTGTCGCCGTGGCTCATCCACACCTTGAGCATGCCGTGGCCATCAATCGTGGTGAAGTCGGCCATGTCGCTCAGCAGCGCGGTGTGGCCGCGCGCGCGCACCTCGGCGTAGCCGAATTCGCGCAGCTTGCCACCTTCCACCTTGCCGCCGAGTTGCTGCGCCATGGTCTGCATGCCGTAGCAGATGCCCAGCACCGGCACGCCCAGCGCGAAGATCGCCTGCGGCGCCCGATCGGTGCTCTGCTCGGTCGTGCTGGCGTGGCTCCCGGACAGGATGACGCCCTTGAGACGGCCGTCCGCCGCATACTGGCGCACCCAGTCGTCAGTGACGTCACAGGGATGCACTTCGCAGTACACGCGCAGCTCGCGCACGCGGCGGGCGATGAGCTGCGTCACCTGGGAGCCGAAATCGAGGATGAGGATCTTGTCGTGCTGCATGCGGTGTCGCGTGTCGATCGACGGTCCGGCTGGCGGCCATCGGCATCCGCCCGGATTGCCCCGTTTCCAGGGCGCACCGATCAATCGGCGCGGTAGTTGGGTGCTTCCTTGGTGATCTGCACGTCGTGCACGTGCGATTCGCGGATACCGGCGGCGGTGATCTGCACGAACGAGGCGTTCTCGCGCATGGCTTCGATGCTGGCGCAGCCGCAATAGCCCATGGCCGCACGCAGACCGCCCGCCTGTTGATAAATGATGGAAACCACGCTGCCCTTGTAGGGCACACGGCCTTCGATGCCTTCGGGCACCAGCTTGTCGGCGTTGGGATTGCCGGTGGTGCTTTCCTGGAAATAGCGGTCGGCACTGCCTTGCTGCATGGCGCCGATGCTGCCCATGCCCCGGTAGCTCTTGTAACTGCGGCCCTGGAACAGCACGATCTCGCCGGGCGCCTCCTCGGTGCCGGCGAACATGCCACCCATCATCACGCTGTGGGCGCCGGCCGCAATGGCCTTGGCGATGTCGCCCGAATACCGTACTCCGCCATCGGCGATCATCGGGACACCCGTGCCTTCGAGCGCACTGGCGACGTCGTGAATTGCGGTGATCTGCGGCACACCGACACCGGCGACGATGCGCGTCGTGCAAATGCTGCCCGGCCCGATGCCGACCTTCACGCCGTCGGCGCCCGCGTCGGCCAGCGCGCGAGCGGCGTCCGCGGTGGCAATGTTGCCTCCGATCACGTCCACCTGCGGGTAGTTCTGCTTGACCCAGCGCACCCGCTCGATCACACCCTGGCTGTGGCCGTGCGCGGTGTCCACCACCAGCGCATCGACCCCTGCCTTGACGAGCAGCTCCACGCGCTCTTCGGTGCCCGCGCCCACCCCCACGGCCGCACCCACGCGCAGGCGTCCGTGGTCATCGCGCGCGGCGTTCGGGAAGGTCGTCTGCTTGGTGATGTCCTTGACCGTGATGAGGCCCTTCAAGCGATCCTGCCCGTCGATGATCAGCAGGCGTTCGAGCTTGTGCTTGTTCAGCAACGCCTTGGCTTCGGCGTGACTGGTTCCCTCGGGAACCGTGATGAGGCGCTCGCGCGGCGTCATGATCTTGCTCACCGGCACGTCATAGCGTGTCTCGAAACGCAGGTCCCGCCCGGTGACAATGCCCACCACCCGCCCGTGGTCGATCACCGGAAAACCGCTGATGTCGAGCTCGTCGGACAGTTGCATCACCTGCAGCACCGTGTGCTCAGGCGTGATCACCACCGGATCGCGCAGCACGCCGCTTTCGTAGCGCTTGACCTTGGCGACGTGGGCCGCCTGCTCGGTCGCCGTCAGGTTCTTGTGGACGATGCCGATGCCGCCCTCCTGCGCCATCGCGATGGCCAGGCGAGCCTCGGTGACGGTGTCCATCGCGGCCGAAACCAGCGGCAAATTCAGCCGGATCCGACGCGTGAACTGGGTAGAAAGCGACGTGTCCTTGGGCAGGACCTGCGAGTACGCCGGGACCAGCAACACGTCGTCAAAGGTCAGCGCTTGGCCGATGAGGCGCATGTTTTGCTCAAAAACAGCAATTGTATCGAACGACCTGTCCGTTTTTCGCCATGAAATGAAGCACCCAGCCCTGATTGAATCAAACTTTTTGTCTCACTTGGACCACTTGGTCACAAGTGCCGCTACACTTCCGGCCATGAAAGTCGCTCGCGTGTTCCTATTCGGTTGGGCACTGGCACTGAGCCTGTCGGTCCTTGCTCAATATCAGTGGATCGACAAGGACGGTCGCCGCGTGTTCAGCGATCGCGC
>CAZGOL010000229.1:0-3340 GCA_964527755.1 uncultured Ottowia sp. | reverse complement strand
CGCTGGCGTTGGGCGTGCGCCTGCGCAAGCCCGATGTCTACACGCTCAACGAAGGCGGGCACGCGGCCGAGCCGGATGACCTGCTGCGTGCCTGCCAGATCGGATCACGCTGCGCGCTGGCGTCCACGGTGCTGGCGTGCGCCGTGCTGTTGGTGGCGCTCGCGGGGTGGGGAGCCTGAGGCTTTGGGCAGAATCGGCGACGTGCCCATCAACGAAACCCCCATCGTCGTCCACGGCGGCCCCGACGCCGATGGCGTTCCCGTGCACGATTTTTCGTCCAATGCGAATGCCTGCGGCCCTTGCCCCGAGGTACTGCGAGCGCTTCAGGCGGTCGATCCGCGTCACTACCCCGATCCGACGTACACCGCGCTCATCGGGCGTCTGGCCGCATGGCATCGGGTTGCACCCGAGCGCATCGTACTCGCGGCGAGTGCGAGCGAGTTCATCGCGCGCGTCAGCATCGCCGTCGCGCTGCGAGTCGGCTTGGGTGCGCGGGTCTGGGTGCCATCGCACGCCTATGGCGACTACGCGCGCGCCGGGCGGGCCGCAGGTCTGGCGGTCACCGGCGATGCCGGCGCGGCGGCGCTGATCTGGGCCTGCGAGCCATCGAGCCCACTGGGGCAGACCGAGCCCGAGTTGGCTCGGCGCGTGGGGGCGCTACACGGGCGGCAGGTGCTGGTGCTCGACGAGGCCTACGAACCGCTGCGCCTGTCCGGTGAGCCCAGTCTGCGCGGAGCGGCGCTCGATGGTGTCTGGCGCTTGATCACGCCCAACAAGGCGCTGGGCTTGACCGGTGTGCGTGCGGCGTATGCGATTGCGCCGCTGGACGCTCCGGACGAGTTGCTTGCACGCCTGGGCCTGCTGACCCCTTCGTGGCCGCTGGGCGCGCACGGCGTGGCTCTGCTGGACAGTTGGGCGTCACCCGCGACCCAGGACTGGCTGACCGACAGTCGTGAGCGCCTACGCGCATGGAAGGCGCGGCAAGTCGACGCGCTGCGCGCGGAAGGCTGGCGGATACAGCACAGTGACGCTAATTTTTTTGTAGCTGCTTTGGCAGGACAGGCAAGAGATTTGCCGGATTTTGATTTGAATCGTCGGCTGGTGCGACTGCGTCGTCAGGGTTTCAAGTTGCGCGAGTGCACGAGCTTCGGGTTGCCGGGCCGCGTGCGCATGGCGGTGGTGTCGCCCGATGTGCAGGACGCGTTGCTGCAGGCGCTGCGTGACGTGGAGGCCGTGGCGTGACGGCCGTGTGCGTGATGGTTCTGGGCACCAGCAGCGGCGCCGGCAAGAGCTGGATCGCCACGGCCTTGTGCCGGCACTACGCCAACCGGGGCCTGAAGGTGGCGCCGTTCAAGGCGCAGAACATGAGCAACAACGCGCGCGTGATGGATGGCGGCGAGATCGGCTCCGCCCAGTATTTCCAGGCGCTGGCGGCGCGCGCCGTGCCCGACGTGCGCATGAACCCGCTGCTGCTCAAGCCCGAGGCCGACACGAAAAGCCAAGTGGTCTTGTTGGGGCAGGTCGATCGCGAATTGAGCGCGCTGCCCTGGCGCGGACGCAGCGAGCGCGTGTGGCCGCAAATCGCTGCCGCGCTGGACGCGCTGCGCGCCGAAAACGACGTGGTGGTGATCGAGGGCGCGGGCTCGCCCGCCGAAATCAACCTGATGGACAGCGACGTGGTGAACCTGCGCGTGGCACGCCATGCCGGCGCGCGCTGCCTGCTGGTGGCCGACATCGATCGGGGTGGCGCGTTCGCCCATTTGTACGGCACCTGGGCACTGCTGCCCGAGATCGACCGCGCGCGCATTCGCGGCTTCGTGCTCAACAAGTTCCGCGGCGACGCGGCGCTGCTGGCACCGGCACCCGAGCAGTTGCAGGCACTGACGGGCGTGCCCGTGGTGGCCGTGGTGCCGATGCGCCCTGGCCACGGACTGCCTGAGGAAGACGGCGTGTTCGATGATCGCGATGCCGGCCCCTGGTCGCCGCCTTCCTCCCGAACGGGCGAAGGAGAACAGCCGCCCACCCGCATTGCCATCGTCGCCTGCCCGCGCATCAGCAACCTGGACGAATTCCAGCCGCTCAAGAACGTGCCTGGCCTGCACCTGACGTGGGCACGCAGCCCTGCGCAGCTGGTGGGCGCGGACTGGATCGTGCTGCCCGGCAGCAAGGCCACCGTGGCGGACCTGGCCTGGCTGCGCGCGCAGCAGCTGGACCGCGCGATCGCAGCGCACGCGGCGCGCGGCGGCCGTGTGCTGGGCATCTGCGGTGGCCTGCAGATGCTGGGAGCCATCGTCGGCGATCCCGACGGCGTCGAGTTTCAGGGCGAGGTGCCGGGCCTCGGCCTGCTGCCGCTGGTCACGCGCTTTGATCCGGCCAAGACGGTACGGCGCACCACGCAGCGGTTCGGTCGCGTGGCAGGAGCCTGGTCGCGGCTGGCGGGCGTGCTGGTGGCGGGCTACGAAATTCACAGCGGCCAAACCGAACCGGTCCCCGGTGCTCGCGAGGTGATGCCGGCGCTGGCCTGGCAGAACGCCGAAGGCAACGTGCTGGGCCTGTACCTGCATGGCCTGTTCGAGGATGCCGGGGTGCTGCACGCCCTGTTCGGAGCGCGCGCGCCCTCGCTCGACACCGTGTTCGACGGCCTGGCCAACGAGCTGGAGCGGGCCTTTGCCCCCGGCGTGCTGGAGGGCCTGGTTCAGTGACGTACGCAGACGAAGGCCCGCGTGCGGTAGGGAAAGCGCACCACGGCTTGCCCGCGCAGCGCGGGATGGCGTTCGATCAACGCCTCGATCTGCGCGCAAACGCGGGCGCGCTCGGTCGCCGGCAATGCCGCGATGAAACTCACGGACAGGAAACGGTCTGCAACGACCTCGCGGGGCGGGCCCTCGTGCACGTGTCGGAACACGCTTTCCTGCAAGGGCGAGAACGTGGGGTGCGGAAAGGCCTGGCGCCAGGTGCCCTTGTGAAAGCGCGGCGCGTCGCCTTCGTGCGGGGTGATGATGCGCGTGAGCTCGGCCACCCAATCCACCGACTCGTCGCGCACGTTCCACACCAGGCCCAGCCGGCCGCCGGGCTTCAGCACACGCGCAAACTCATCCAGCGCGGTGCGCGTGGGAAACCAGTGGAAGGCCTGCGCGCACACGATGGCGTCCAGCCAGGCGTCGGGCAGCGGCAGCGCATCGGCCGTGCCTGGCAGGACGCGCACTGCGGGTTGCATGGTATCGATCTGCGCGCGCATGGCGCCTGCCGGCTCCACGGCAATCACCTCGGCGCCGGTGGCGGCGCGCAGCGGCGTGAACTTGCCGGTGCCCGCGCCCACGTCGGCTGCCACCAGGCCCGG
>CAZGOL010000228.1:0-3370 GCA_964527755.1 uncultured Ottowia sp. | reverse complement strand
AGGCCGAGGTCAATCGCATCTACGGCCTGTTCGTCGAAACGGTGGCCCGTCACCGTGGGCTGGAGCCGTCCGCCGTGCGCGACACCGAGGCCGGGCTGTTCTTCGGGCAGGCCGCCGTGGCGATGGGCCTTGCCGACGCCGTCGGCACCTTCGACGACGCGCTGACCCAGCTTCTTGCCTCCCTTTCCCCCAACCCGACTCCGAAGGCTGCGGCCACACGGGCGGGCCCTTTGTGCAACCACCCCCAGGAGTCATTGATGAATGATCGAACCGACCCCGCTGCTCTTGATCGGCCCAACCTCGATACGGCTGATCCTGCTGGCAGTCCTCCTCAACCGCCCGCCGCCGCGCTGAACGTGAGCAACGCCATAGAGATCGCGCAGACCTGCCAGCTTGCCGGTCGCGCCGACCTGATCGCGGGCTTCCTTGAAACCAACACCGCGCCCGCCACGGTGCGCAGCCAATTGCTCGCGGCCAAGGCCGACGCCAGTCCGGAAATCACCAGCCGAATCGCGCCCGATGCCGCACATCCTGCCACCAGCAATCCGCTGATCGACGCGGCCAAACAACTCGCGGCGCAGTCCGCCAAGAAGGAGCTCTGAGATGCCCGTCCTCGCCGAACCACTGAATCTGGGCGACCTGCTCAAGTACGAAGCGCCCAACCTCTACTCGCGAGATCGTGTCACTGTGACCTCTGGTCAGAACCTGCTGCTGGGCACGGTGCTTGGCACCGTTACCGCTTCAGGTAAATACAAGCAGATCGATCCGTCCGCCGAAGACGGCTCTCAGGTTGCCGCCGCCGTACTGCTGCAAGACTGCGACGCGACGCTCGCCGACCGCGATGACGGCCTCGTTGTCGCACGCCACGCGATCGTCGCCGATCACGCGCTCGCGTGGCCTGACGCCATCACCACCGCCGAAAAACTCACCGCCTTGGCGCAGCTCAAGGCGCTGGGTGTCCTCGTTCGTCAAGGAGCCTGACCATGAACAACCCTTTCAGCAATCCCGCCTTCTCGATGGCGGCGCTGACCGCCGCCATCAACATCCTGCCCAACCGCTACGGGCGTCTCGAAGAACTGAACCTGATGCCCGCCAAGCCGGTGCGCCAGCGCCAGATCGTCGTCGAGGAAATGAACGGCGTGCTCAACCTGCTGCCGACGCTGCCTCTGGGGTCGCCCGGTACGGTCGGCAAGCGCGGCAAGCGCAAGTTGCGCTCTTTCGTGGTGCCGCACATTCCGCACGACGATGTGGTACTTCCCGAAGAAGTGCAAGGCATCCGGGCCTTCGGATCGGAAACCGAATCTGAATCCGTCGCGGCGGTCGTCGTGCGCCATCTGGAGACGATGCGCAACAAGCACGCCATCACGCTGGAGCACTTGCGGATGGGCGCGCTCAAAGGCGTGATTCTCGACGCCGATGGTTCGACGCTCTACAACCTGTTTTCGGAGTTCAACATCCCGCAGACGACGATCTCCTACGCACTCGGCACGGATGGCACCAACGTCAAGGCCAAGTGCATGGAGACGCTGGCGGCCATCGAGGAAGCGCTCAGTGGCGAGTTCTCTACCGGCGTTCATGTGCTGTGCTCGCAGGAGTTCTTCGCTGCGCTGACGGGGCACAAGAACGTCAAGGACGCCTTCGTCAACTGGCAAAACGGTTCGATCCTCATCAACGACGTCCGCAAAGGCTTTACCTTTGGCGGCATCACCTTCGAGGAGTACCGGGGCAAGGCGTCTGACGCCAGCGGGAATGTGCGCCGCTTCATCGCCGCTGGCGAGGCGCATGCCTTCCCGGTGGGTACTATCGATACCTTCGGAACGTACTTTGCACCGGCGGATTTCAACGAAACCGTCAACACGTTGGGTCAGCCGCTCTACGCCAAACAGGAACCGCGCAAGTTCGAACGGGGCACCGATCTGCACACGCAGTCCAACCCGCTGCCGATGTGCCATCGCCCCGGCGTCCTGGTGAAGCTGACGGTGGCGTGATGACCCTGATCGAGCGCCTGTACCAGGCCGCCGCCAATGCGGGCCTGACGGTGCGCTGCCGCTGGTTGCCCGCAGGCGGTGGACCCGACCGAACGCAGCAGGTGGGGTTTTCAGCGCCGGATGACACCGTGCTGGACGGACTGGCCCTGAACACCGACTACGCGATCACCTATCCGGCGTCGGCGTTTGTGGGCCTCGCCGCGCGCGACACCGTGGTAATCGACGGTGTGGCCTATCAGGTGCGCGATGTCCGCTCGTTAAGCGACGGCTCCGAGATGCGCGCCAAGCTCACGAGACTCTGACCGATGGCTGGCAACTCGATCCGCGAACAGATTCTGCTCGCGGTGCTCGACGCTGTCCGTTCGCCGGTGGTGTCCATCGGGGCCACGCTGCACCGCTCGCCCACGGTGGCCATCAGCCGCGAGCAATGTCCAGCTCTGGTGGTGTTCCCCGAATCCGAGCAGATCACCGAGCGCGCCAACGACCGCGTCACGCGCGAACTGGCCGTGCGCCTTGTCGCGCTGGCCCGGGCGGTGCCGCCCGCCATTCCGGAAACCGAAGCCGACCGGCTGCTCACCGCCGCCCACGCCGCGCTGCTGGCCGACCGGAATCTGGGTGGCCTTGCCTTGGGCATCCGCGAGCTGGACTGCGAATGGGACGTGGAGGACGCCGACGCGGTGGCCGCATCGATTCCGGCGCGCTACGCGATCACCTACCGCACGCTCGACGCCGATCTTTCAACCAACGGATGACACCCATGACCTCCATCGTCTTGACCCGCCCGCACACCCACGCAGGCAAACCCCACGCGGCGGGCGAACGGCTCGACGTGGAACGCGGCACCGCCGACTGGCTCATCGCCAACGGCATCGCGCGCCACGACCGCCAACCCGCACCTGTGCCAGCACCGGAAAGTGAAGGCGCGCCCATCGAACCCAAAACCACCACCCAACGCAAGGAATCCAAATCATGAGCACCTACGCCAGTTTTCAGGGCCGCGTCTTCCTCGGCAAGCGCGATATCGACGGCCTTCCCATCGAAGTGCGCTCGCCCGGCAACGTCGCCGAGTTGAAGCTCTCGCTCAAGACCGACGTGCTGGAGCACTACGAGAGCCAGACCGGCCAGCGCTCGCTGGATCACCGGATGGTCAAGCAGAAGTCGGCCACGGTGAACCTCACCATCGAGGAGTTCACCAAGGAGAACCTCGCGCTGGCGCTCTACGGCAACCACATCACCGGCACGACCGGCTCGGTGACCGCCGAGACCATTGGCGGTAATGGCTTGATCGGGCCGGTCATCGGCGACCGCTACTTCTTCGCGCACCCGAAGGTGTCGGCGGTGGTGGTCACGGATTCGGCGGGCACGCCCGCGACGCTGGTGGC
>CAZGOL010000227.1:0-3395 GCA_964527755.1 uncultured Ottowia sp. | reverse complement strand
TTGTGCTGTTTGCCGACAGCGCACCCGATTCAAACGGCGGGGCGGATCGTGAACGAATCGCCCCGGGCGGGGTGTGGGTCTGCGCTCAGGCGGCAGCCTGGGCCAGTGCCTTGACCTTGGACGACAGGCGGCTCTTGTCGCGCGCGGCCTTGTTCTTGTGGAAGATGCCCTTGTCGGCCACGGTGTCCACCACCGATTGCATGAGGGCGAAGGCGGCAGCCGCCTTGTCCTTGTCGCCGGCGAGAACGGCTTTCTCGACGTTCTTGACCGAGGTGCGGTATTTGGAGCGCAGCGAGGTGTTCGCGGCATTCAGTGCCACGTTCTGACGCGCGCGTTTGCGTCCCGACGCCAGGCGCGGGTTCTTTTTCTTGGGCTTTCCAGCAGCCATTTCAGTGTTCCTTTGGGTTTGAGGATGTTGTCGGCAAACCGCGCATTTTACTCTTTTTGCGCCGTACGCGGGTGGCAAAGACTACACTTCAGGGCCCCTCCCGAGAGCCCCGCGTGAGCCTGTTCAAAGCCGCCTCCACCGTTTCGCTGCTGACGCTGGTTTCGCGCATCACGGGGCTGGTGCGCGACTTGCTCATGGCCTCGGTGTTCGGCGTGAACGGCCTGACGGACGCGTTCAACGTCGCTTTTCGCATTCCCAACCTGCTGCGACGCCTGTTTGCCGAGGGTGCGTTCAGCCAGGCCTTCGTTCCGGTGCTGGCCACGCGCCATGCGCGCGAGGGCGAGGCGGCCACGCGCGTGCTGATCGATGCGGTGGCGACGGCGCTCGCGTGGGTGGTGGTGGCCATCAGCGTGGTCGGGGTGGTGCTGGCGCCGCTGCTGGTGTGGCTGCTGGCCAGCGGGCTGGACGCGCCCAGCTTTGCCGCCGGCGTGCTGATGACGCGCTGGATGTTCCCCTACATCGCCTGCATGTCGCTGGTGGCGCTGGCCGCCGGCGTGTTGAACACCTGGAAGCACTTTGCCGTGCCAGCGGCCACCCCGGTGCTGCTGAACCTGGCGATGATCGCGGCCGCCTGGCTGGGTGCGCCGTGGTTTGCGAGCCTGGGGATCGAGCCGATCTACGCGATGGCGGCCGGCGTGATGGCGGGCGGCCTGCTGCAGCTGGCGGTGCAGGTGCCGGCGCTGGCGCGCCTGGGGTTGCTGCCGCGCATCGGCCTGGCGCCGGCGCGCCTGCGCGCTGCGTGGCGCGACGCGGGGGTTCGCCAGGTGTTGGCGTTGATGTTGCCGGCGCTGCTGGGCGTGGGTGTGGCGCAGCTGTCGCTGCTCATCAACACGCAGATCGCTTCCTACCTGGCGGTCGGAAGCGTCACCTGGCTCTTCTACGCCGACCGGCTGATGGAATTTCCGACCGCGCTGCTGGGTGTGGCGCTCGGGGTCGTGCTGACGCCGCAGCTGACGGCGGCACGCGCCGGTGGCGATGAGGCGCGCTACTCGCAGATGCTGGACTGGGGCCTGCGCCTGGTGCTGCTGCTGGCGCTGCCGTGCGCGGTGGCGCTGCTCGCGTTTGCCGAGCCGCTGATCGCCACCTTGTTCCACCACGGGCAGTTTTCGCAGGCCGACGTGACGCGCACCGCGTTCGCGCTAACGTTCTACGGCATTGGCCTGCTGGGGCTGGTGGCGGTGAAGGTGCTGGCACCGGGCTACTACGCCAGCCTGGACATCCGCACGCCGGTCAAGATCGCGATCGCGGTGCTGGTCATCACGCAGCTGTTCAACGCGCTGCTCGTGCCATTCCTGCAACACGCGGCGCTCACGCTCTCCATCAGCCTGGGTGCACTCATCAACGCGCTGTGGTTGCTGCGCGGGTTGATCCGGCGCGGCAGCTATTGTCCGCAGGCGGGCTGGCCGCGTTTTGGCGCGCAGGTGGTGGCGGCCAGCGCGCTGCTTGGGGGTTTTCTGCTGTGGGCCGGGCGGCATTTCGACTGGGTGGCCACGCCGGCGTGGCCGCGCGTGGGTCTGCTGGCCGTGGTGCTGCTGGCGGCGGCCGCGCTCTACTTTGCGGTGCTGGCGGCGACCGGGCTGCGTCTGCGCCAGTTGCTGCGGCGCTGACGGACCCGGTTGACGGCGCGGTCCGGCGCGCCTACAAATACTGCATGAAGCTCGATCTGTCCGCGCCGACCCCGCTCGAGTACTTCGGCATGCTGGTGCAAAGCGACGACGAACTGCCGCTGCTCGAGGCGGCGGCCAGCCTGGCGCAGGATGAATACCCCGATCTGGACGTGCAGCAGGTGCTGTCTGAGACCGACCGCCTGCTGGCACGCCTGCGTGCGAGCGTGTCGCGCGCCGCGCCGGTGCTCGAGCGACTGCGGGTGCTGGCCCAGTTTTTCTTCGGCGAGCTGGGCTTCGCCGGCAACGTCAACGACTACCACAACCCCGACAACAGCTACCTGCACGTGATCCTGCACACGCGCCGCGGCATCCCGATTTCGCTGGCGGTGCTTTGGCTGGAGCTGGCGCGCGGCATCGATCTGGCCGTCGATGGCGTCAGCTTCCCGGGGCACTTCCTGGTGGAGGCCCACGTCGACCGCGGGCGCGTGGTGATCGATCCGTTCACGGGGCAGTCGCTCGGTCGTGGCGAGTTGCGCGAGCGGCTGGATGAGTTGTCGCTGCAGCGGTTCATGCCGTATGGGCAGGACGCGCCGCTGGCGTTTTTCCTGGAGCCGGCCAGTGCGCGGCAGATCCTGGCGCGCATGCTGGGCAATCTGCAGGATATCCACCGCAACCGCGCCGACTGGCCGCGTCTGGTGGCGGTACAGAACCGGCTGATCGTCCTGCAGCCGCATTCCTGGACCGAGTACCGCGAGCGCGGCCTGGCGTTGGCCGAACTGGGCGAACGCGAGCGCGCACGCGCCGACCTGTCGCTGTATCTGCGCCAGGCGGCTCAGGCACGCGATCGGCGCGTGGTGCTAGAGCGGCTGGAGGAACTGGGCGGCTGGTTGCCCTGACGCGCGCTGGCTCTACAGACCGAGGCGATCGGCCAGCGCGTTCATGCGCGTGCTGACATCGGCGTCCATGGCCAGTGTGCGGCCCCATTCGCGCTGCGTCTCGCCGGGCCATTTGTTGGTGGCGTCCAGCCCCATCTTGCTGCCCAGGCCGCTGACGGGGGAAGCAAAGTCGAGGTAGTCGATGGGGGTGTTCTCGATCAGCATGGTGTCGCGCACCGGGTCCATGCGCGTGGTCATGGCCCAAATCACTTCGGGCCATGAGCGCACGTCGATGTCGTCGTCGACGATGACGATGAACTTGGTGTACAGAAACTGGCGCAGATGGCTCCACACGCCCATCATCACGCGCCGCGCGTGGCCAGCGTACGCCTTCTTGATGCCGATCACCGCCATGCGATAGCTGCAGGCCTCGGGCGGCAGATAAAAATCGACGATCTCGGGAAA
>CAZGOL010000226.1:0-3396 GCA_964527755.1 uncultured Ottowia sp. | reverse complement strand
TCGTAGATGATGTTGTAGTAGCGGATCTGGATGTCGTTGGCCTCAGCCAGTTTTCTGGCACCGACGTCGGCGCGGGTGTTGAAGCCGATCACCAGGGCCTTGGATGCGATGGCCAGGTTGACGTCGCTCTCGCTGATGCCGCCCACTCCGGTGTAGACCATCTGCACCTTGACTTCGTCGGTGGAGAGCTTGAGCAGCGAGGCCGACAGCGCTTCCTGCGAGCCCTGAACGTCCGCCTTGATGATGATCGGCAGTTGCTTGACCTCGCCGGCCTGCATGTCGGCGAACATGTTCTCCAGCTTGGCGGCCTGTTGCTTGGCCAGCTTGGTGTTGCGGAACTTGCCCGCGCGGTAGGTGGCGATCTCGCGCGCGCGGCGTTCGTCGGCCAGCACCATGAATTCGTCGCCAGCCTGCGGCACATCGCCCAGGCCCTGGATCTCGACCGGGATCGATGGGCCGGCCGACTTGGTCGCCTTGCCGTCCTCGTCCAACATCGCGCGCACGCGACCGGAAGTTTGACCGGCCAGGACCACGTCTCCAACCTTCAGCGTGCCCGACTGCACCAGCACGGTTGCGACCGGGCCACGCCCCTTGTCCAGGCTCGCCTCGATCACCAGGCCCTTGGCAGCGGCTTCGACCGGGGCCTTGAGCTCCAGCACTTCCGCTTGCAAAAGCACCTGCTCGAGCAGTTCGTCGATGCCCTGTCCCGTCTTGGCGGAAACTTCGACGAAAGGTGAATCGCCACCAAACTCCTCGGGCACCACCTGCTCGCCCACCAGCTCGCTTCGCACGCGCTCCGGGTTCGCTTCGGGTTTGTCGATCTTGTTGATCGCCACGACGATCGGCACGCCGGCCGCCTTGGCGTGCTTGATCGCCTCGCGGGTCTGCGGCATCACGCCGTCGTCGGCAGCCACCACCAGGATCACGATGTCGGTGGCCTGCGCGCCGCGCGCGCGCATGGCAGTGAAGGCCTCGTGGCCAGGCGTATCGAGGAACGACACGACGCCGCGCGGCGTCTGCACGTGGTAGGCGCCGATGTGCTGCGTGATGCCCCCCGCCTCGCCCGAGGCGACACGCGCGCGGCGAATGTAGTCGAGCAGCGAGGTCTTGCCGTGGTCGACGTGGCCCATGACGGTGACCACGGGTGCGCGTGGCAGTGCCTCGGCGGTCTGTGCCTGCTCTTCCTGGACGGTGAAGGCCTCCGGGTCGTCGAGCGACGCGACCACCGCGGTGTGACCAAGCTCCTCGACCACGATCATCGCAGTGTCCTGGTCGAGCGACTGGTTGATGGTGACCATCTGGCCCAGTTTCATGAGCTGCTTGATGACCTCGGACGCCTTGATGGACATCTTGTGTGCCAGCTCGGCCACCGTGATGGTTTCGGGCACATGCACCTCGATCGAGCGATGTTCGGCGGGTGCTGCCTCGGCCTGACGCTCGCCGACCCCACGCTCGCCGCGCCGGCCACGCGCTCCGCTGCGCCAGTTGTTGCGCCCCACTCCGCCGCTGCTGTCGCCGCGCGTCGGAATACCCTTCTTCTTGGCCGGATCGCCGGCCCAGCTCGAAGACAGCTTGGCCGAACGCACTTCCTTGTTGGCGGTGGGCGCGGCGGTCTTGGTACCGGCAACGCCGGCAGCCGGCTTGCGCAGCGTGCCCTTGGGATCGGCAGCCTTTTCTTCCGGTCGCTTGGCCACCAGCACCTTGCGCGGCGCGTTCATCATTTCCTGGATCGCCCTGGCTTCGGCGAGGGCCTTGCGACGGCTTTCCTCCTGCTCGCGCGCGAGAGCGGCCTCGTCCACGGGTGCCGGAGCGGCCTGCTGCTCGATGGCTGGCTCTGCCGACAACTCGCCCACGGATTGTTCGCCGGCCGCGGTTTCTGGTGCAACGGGAACGCGCGCCTGTTCGGCAGCTTGGCGATCCTGCTCATCGCGCAGGCGCCGTTGTTCGGCCTGCTCTTCCTGCAGGCGCATCAACTCCGCCTGCCGGCGCGCCTGCTCATCGCGACGCGCCTGCTCGGACGCGTCGATGATGGCAACGACCGGCGCATCGGCGTCCGGCAACACCGCTTCGGTCTGCGCGCTCGCTGGCGCGGCGACTTCGTCCTCGCGCTTGACGAAGGTGCGCTTCTTGCGCACTTCGACCTGAATGGTCCGCGCCTTGCCGGTGGCGTCGGCCTGCTTGATCTCGCTGGTGGTCTTTTTCGTCAGCGTGATCTTGCGGCGGGCAGCCCCGGTCCCGTGGCTGGTCTCGAGGTAATTGAGCAGTTGCTGCTTGTCGCTGTCGGTCAGCGCGTCGGTCGCCGAGCGCTTGCCGACGCCCGCGGCCTGCAGTTGTTCCAGCAGCGCTTCGGCGGGGCGCTTGAGTTCATTGGCGAAATCGGCAACGGTGGTGTTCGTCATAAGTCGTGCCCGTCTCCATGGTCTTACTCTTGGCCGGCGAACCAGTGTTCGCGCGCTTTCAGGATCAGGGCACGGGCGTCTTCCTCGGACTGTCCGGTGATCTCGATCAGTTCGTCCACCGCCAGATCGGCCAGATCGTCGCGCGAGCGCACCTGCGCCTCGGCCAGCTTGGCGATCAGATCGGGTGCAAGCCCTTCCAGGTCACGCAGATCCTGCGAGACCGATTCCATGCTCTCCTCGCGCGCGATGGCCTGGGTCAGCAAGGCATCCTTGGCGCGGGCCCTCAATTCCTCGACGGTCTCCTCGTCGAAACCTTCGATGTCCAGCATTTCCTGGATCGGCACGTAAGCCACTTCCTCCAGGTTGGTGAAACCTTCGGCGATCAGCATGTCGGCGATTTCCTCGTCGACGTCCAGCTTTTCCATGAACAGCTTGCGCAGACCACCGGTTTCCTCGGCCTCCTTCTGCGCCGATTCGGCCGCGTCCATGATGTTGATCTTCCAGCCCGTGAGCTCGGAGGCCAGGCGCACGTTCTGGCCGCCGCGGCCGATGGCGATCGCCAGGTTCTCCTCGTCGACCACGACGTCCATCGCGTGCTTTTCCTCGTCCACCACGATGGACGAAACGTTGGCCGGTGCCAGCGCGCCGATCACGAACTGTGCCGGGTCCTCGGACCACAGCACGATGTCCACGCGCTCGCCCGCCAGCTCATTGGTGACGGCATTGACGCGCGTGCCGCGCACGCCGACGCAGGTGCCGATCGGGTCGACCCGCTTGTCGTGACTGACCACCGCGATCTTCGCGCGGCTGCCTGGGTCGCGCGCGCAGCTCTTGATCTCGAGCAGGCCCTGTTCGATCTCGGGCACCTCGTTGCGAAACAGCTCGATCATGAACTCGGGCGCGGCGCGCGACAGCAAAATGGGGGCGCCACGCAGCGTCAGGTCGACTTCCATGATCATGGCGCGCACGCGATCGCCGGTGCGCAGGTTCTCCTTGG
>CAZGOL010000225.1:0-3446 GCA_964527755.1 uncultured Ottowia sp. | reverse complement strand
TCATCACCGGCAACCGCTACCGCGCCGGCGTGGCCGCGCACACGGACCTGCTGCAGGCTCAGAGCACGCTGGAGAGCGCGCAGTCGATGCGCGCCAGCCTGCGGCGCAGCCGCGCCACGTACGAGCACGCGATCGCGGTCCTGCTCGGCGTGCCGCCTGCCAGCCTCGCGCTCGCCCGCTCGCCCTGGGTGGCGCAAGTGCCGGTCGTGCCGCCGCTGTTGCCGTCGGAGCTGCTGCTGCGCCGCCCCGACGTCGCCTCGGCCGAACGCGCGGTGGCGGCGGCAAACGCGCGCATTGGCGTGGCGCGGGCGGCGTGGTTCCCCAGCCTCAACCTGACGGCCGGTGTCGGTGCAGGGGCGGGCAGCCTGGCGCAGATCGTCTCGGCGCCCGCGCTCACCTGGTCGCTGGGCGCGGCGCTGGCCCAGGCCATCTTCGACGCCGGCGCGCGCGACGCCGCCATTGCCCAGGCGATCGCCCAGCACCAGGGAGCAACGGCCAGCTACCGGCAGAGCGCGCTGGCGGCGTTTGGCCAGGTGGAAGACCAGCTCACCGCGCTTGACACGCTGGCGGCGCAGATCGAGCACCAGCGCGCCGCCGCCGAAGCGGCCGCCGCCGCCGAGCTGCGCATCATGAACAGCTACCAGGCGGGGCTGTCGGCGTACACCAACGTCGTCACCGCACAGGCCAGCACGCTGGGCGCACGCCGCTCGCTGATGCAATTGCAGTTGCAGCGCCAGCAGGCGGCGGTGGCGCTCATTCAGGCACTGGGCGGCGGCTGGCAGGCCGAGTGGCCCGGGTGATGCTCGCGCCCGGCGAGGCTCAGTGCGGGCGCGCACGGCGCTGCGCGAGGCCGCGATCGAAGTGTCGGCAGAGCAGCTCGATGAGCTGCTCGGCGTAGGGGGGTGGCGTCTCGCCTTCGCGCAGCAGGATGCGCCGCTCGCGCCATTTCCAGTCGTCGGCCAGCTCGATCTGCACCAGCTTCATCGGGCCGACGTTGCGGCGGGCGGCGCTCTCGGGCACCACGCCGATCCCCACGCCGCCGCCGATCATGCGGCACATGGCGTCGAAGCCGGTGAGCTGGATGCGCACGCGCAGGGTGCGCCCGAGCTCCCGGGTGACGCCATCGAGCCAGGCCTGCAGCGTGCTGCCGCCGTGCATGCCGATGTAGTCGTGATCCAGCGTGTCGGCGAACGCGACCTTGCGCCGGCGCGCCAGTGGATGCCCGCGCGGCACCACCAGTACCAGCCGGTCGGTCGAGAAGTGGATCGCACGCAACCCCGTGGTGTCGATCTGGCCGGCGACGATGCCCAGATCCGCCTGTCGTTCGCGCACGCCGCGTGCGATCTCGGCGTTCGGTTTTTCCTGAAGGTCGATGTTGACCCGGGGATGCGCGGCCAGAAAAGTCGGCAGCAGGCCGGGCAGGAAATCCGTCACCGCCGTCGTGTTGGCGAACACGCGCAGGTGGCCGCGCAGTCCGCCGCCGTACTCCTGCATCTCGGCGCCCAGCTGCTCGATCTGGCGCAGCAGGGCGCGCGCGTGGTGCACGAAGGCATCGCCCGCCGGCGTGGGCGTCACGCCGCGCGCGCGCCGCTCGAACAGCGCGGTGCCCGCCTGCTCTTCCAGCGCCCGGATGCGCGCGCTGGCCGCCGCCAGCGACAGGTGCTGGCGCGCTGCGGCCCCCGTGAGCGTGCCTTCCTCGGCGGCGCGCACCAGCAGGCGCAGGTCGATCAGGTCGAATTGCATGGCGTCGATGTGCTGGAGGGTTCGGCAATTCCGAAGGCTGGATGCTGAATTGGCCGATTGTGCACGCCGTCGAATCTGGTCATCATCGCGCCCATGGACACCGGTTCCGCCCTTGACGCCTCGGCCATTGCCCGTTTGCAGCAATGGGTCGGGCGCACCGAGGAGCAGCGTGACCCGTTGTGCGCCGCGCCGCTGCATGGCCTGTCGGCCACGCTGGACCGCGACGACGCGCCGCCCAAGCCGGGTGACGTGGTGCCACCGCTGGGTCACTGGCTGTTCTTCTTGCCGCAGGCGCGCCAGGGCGAGTTGGGGTCCGATGGCCATCCGGCCCGCGGCGGCTTCCTGCCGCCGGTGCCGCTGCCACGGCGCATGTGGGCCGGCGGGCGGCTGGCGTGGAACCCGGGCAACCCCCTGCGCGTGGGCGACGAGGCGCGCCGCCAGTCGAGCATCGGCTCGGTCACGCACAAGCAGGGCCGCAGTGGCGAAATGGTTTTCGTGCTGGTGCGCCACGAGGTACACAATGCCCACGGGCTGGCGCTGACCGAGGAGCACGACATCGTTTACCGGGCGTCCGCCGAGCCGGGCGCGCTGGCGCCCGCGCCGCAGCCGGCCGATGCGTCCGCCCCCTGGCGGCGCCGGGTCGTGCCCGATCCGGTGCTGCTGTTTCGCTACAGCGCGCTCACGTTCAATGGTCATCGAATTCATTACGACCGCCCCTACGTGACCGGGGTCGAGGGCTACCCGGGCCTGGTGGTGCACGGCCCGCTGATCGCCACGCTGCTGCTGGACCTGGTGCGCCGCTGTGCCCCGGCCGGCGCGATGGTCGCTCGCTTCGACTTCAAGGCGGTGCGGCCCACGTTCGACCTGCATCCGTTCTTCGTCAACGGCAGGCCGTCGCCCGATGGCCAGCGCGTGCAGCTGTGGGCGCACGATCACGAAGGCTGGCTCACCATGCAGGGCGAGGCCGTGCTCGCCCGACGATGATGATTGGACGATCGCCCTGTCTGGCTTGCGAGGCATGCCCAAACAGCTCCTGAACCGATAGCAAAAAACCAGACCATGACCAACGCGCAGCACGACCATCACGACATCCGCGACGCGGTGCGCGCCTTGTGTGCGCAGTTTCCCGACGAGTACCACCGCAAGATCGACGCCGAGCGCGGCTATCCGGAGGAGTTCGTGCAGGCGTTGACCGAGGCCGGGTGGATGGCGGCGCTGATTCCCCAGGAGTGGGGCGGCTCGGGCCTGTCGATGGCCGAAGCCTCGGTGATCATGGAGGAAATCAACCGTGCGGGCGGCAACTCGGGCGCCTGCCACGGCCAGATGTACGTGATGAACGCGATCGTTCGCAGCGGCAGCGAGGAACAAAAGCGCAAGTACCTGCCGAGGATCGCCACGGGCGAGTTGCGTATCCAGTCGATGGGCGTGACCGAGCCGACGACCGGCAGCGACACCACGCAGCTCAAGACCACCGCGGTGCGCAAGGACGGACGGTGGGTCATCAACGGCCAGAAGGTCTGGATCAGCCGCATCCAGCACAGCGACATGATGATCCTGCTGGCGCGCACCACGCCACTGGCCGACGTGAAGAAGCGCTCCGAGGGCCTGAGCTGCTTTCTCGTCGACCTCAAGAGCGCGATCGGCAACGGACTGACCGTGCGGCCGATCCCCAACATGGTCAACCACGAGACCAACGAGCTGTT
>CAZGOL010000224.1:0-3489 GCA_964527755.1 uncultured Ottowia sp. | reverse complement strand
CTCGCGCTCGAACAGCGTGGGGTCGAAATACGAATGGACGGGAAGTTGACTTGCCGCCTGCTGTAACTGAAGACTTAAATCAGACATGGTGTTCCGACCTAGAGACTCCCCCTATGAAGGGGCAGGAAGTAAGCGCAAGACACAGCGTGAACTGCGTGCGAGGCAAGCTTGCCATTCTAGCGGAGTCGCCTCTCGCTGTCGCCCCGGATGCGCGCGAGTCGATCGCGCCTGGGCGGCGTGCCTGGCGGAGTGCCGCCTAGAATGCTCACTTTTCGACGACATGACCAGAAAGCCCAGTCCGGACTCCGCACCCGCCGCCAGCTATGGCGAGGCGGTGCAACAACTCGAGCAGTTGATCGCCGGGCTTGAATCGGGGCAGTTGCCGCTCGAGCAATTGCTGGGCCAATACCAGCGCGGGGTTGAGTTGCTGCGCTATTGCCGCGAACGGCTGCAGGCGGTGGAAGATCAGGTGAAGGTGCTGGACGAAAACGGTGCGGTCAAGCCCTGGATGGGGCAATGACGCGAAAGGGGTTCGATGCCTGGTGCGACGCGCGCCTGGCCGAGGTGGAGCAGTCGCTGGCGTGCTGGGTGCCGTCCGACGCGCCGGCTGGCCTGGGTGCCGTGATGCGCTACGCCGTGCTCGACGGGGGCAAGCGGTTGCGCCCGCTGCTCGTGCTCGCGGCGGCCGATGCGGTGCGCGGCAATGCCGAAGCGGCGTTGCGGGCAGCCTGTGCGGTCGAGTTGATCCATGCCTATTCGCTGGTGCACGACGATATGCCTTGCATGGACAACGATGTGCTGCGGCGTGGCAAACCGACGGTGCACGTGCGATTCGGCCAGGCCCAGGCGTTGCTCGCCGGCGATGCGTTGCAGGCGCTGGCGTTCGAGTTGCTCACCCCGGACGACGGCACGGTGCCGCTGGCGATGCAGGCGATCTTGTGCGGCCTGTTGGCCCGCGCCGCGGGCAGTGCAGGCATGGCGGGCGGACAGGCGATTGATCTGGTCAGCATCGGTCAGGTGCTGTCCGAGCCCGAGTTGCGCCGCATGCACCGACTCAAGACGGGGGCGTTGCTCGAGTGCAGCGTTCGGATGGGGGCGGCCAGTGCGCCGGAGGATCACGGCGCGCAGGCCCGATCGGCGCTGGGTGATTTCGGAGCCGCGGTCGGGCTGGCGTTCCAGGTGGTCGACGACATTCTGGACGTCACCGAGGAATCCGCGCGGCTCGGCAAGACGGCGGGCAAGGACGCGGCGGCCGACAAGCCGACCTACGTGTCCGTGCTTGGCTTGACCCAGGCTCGGGCACTGGCGCAGACTCTGTTGGTGGAGGCCGACCGCGCCATCGACGCCAGTGGCCTCGCGGACGTCGGGCACCTGCGCGCGCTGGCGCGTCTGGTGGTCGAGCGCACGAACTGAACATGACCGTGAACGCTTCTCCCACACCGCTGCTCGACACGATCGACGACCCATCGGTGCTGCGCCGCCTGTCTCGCGTGCAGCTCAAGGCGCTGGCCGACGAGGTGCGCGAGTGCGTGCTGCAAAACGTGGCGCGCACCGGCGGGCATCTGAGTTCGAACCTCGGCACGGTGGAACTCACCATCGCGCTGCACAGCGTCTTCGACACGCCGTACGACCGCCTGGTTTGGGATGTCGGACACCAGAGCTATCCGCACAAGATCCTGACCGGCCGGCGCGCTCGCATGCCCACGCTGCGCCAGCTGGGTGGCTTGTCGGGTTTTCCGCGCCGCGACGAGAGCCCCTACGACACCTTCGGCACCGCGCATTCGTCGACCAGCATCTCGGCGGCGCTGGGCATGGCGCTGGCGGCCCGGCAAAAGGGCGAGGACCGCAAGTCGGTGGCGATCATCGGCGACGGTGCCCTGACCGCCGGCATGGCCTTCGAGGCGCTGAACAACGCCGGGGTCGAGCGCGACGCCCGCCTGCTGGTCATCCTGAACGACAACGACATGTCGATCAGCCCGCCGGTCGGCGCGCTCAATCGCTATCTGGCGCAACTGATGAGCGGGCGCTTTTATGCGGCGGCCAGGCACGTCGGGCGCTCGGTGCTGGGGGCGGTGCCGCCGCTGTTCGAGCTGGCGCGGCGCATCGAACAGCAGGCCAAGGGCATGGTGGTGCCGGCCACGCTGTTCGAGAGTTTCGGCTTCAACTACATCGGCCCGATCGACGGGCACGATCTGGACGCCCTGATCCCCACGCTGGAGAACATCCGCGAGTTGATGGCTTCCAGGGCCGGCCCGCAGTTCCTGCACGTGGTGACAAAAAAGGGACAGGGCTACAAGCTGGCCGAGGCGGATCCGGTTGCCTACCACGGCCCCGGCAAGTTCGATCCGGCAGTGGGACTGGTCGCGCCGGCGGCGCCATCCAGGCTGACCTTCACGCAGGTGTTCGGGCAGTGGCTGTGCGACATGGCCGCTCGGGACCAGCGCCTGGTGGGCATCACCCCGGCGATGCGCGAAGGATCGGGGCTGGTCGAGTTCCAGCAGCGCTTCCCCGATCGCTATTACGACGTGGGCATCGCCGAGCAGCACGCCGTCACCTTTGCCGCCGGCCTGGCCTGCGAAGGCCTCAAGCCGGTGGTGGCGATCTACTCCACCTTCCTGCAGCGCGGCTACGACCAGTTGATCCACGACGTGGCGATCCAGAAGCTGCCGGTGGTGTTCGCGCTCGACCGCGCCGGCATCGTCGGTGCCGATGGCGCCACCCACGCCGGCAACTACGACATCGCCTACCTGCGCTGCATTCCCAATGTCAGCGTGGCCTGCCCGCCCGATGAACGCGAGTGCCGTCAACTGCTGAGCACCGCGTTCGAGCAGGACCATCCGGTCGCGGTGCGCTATCCACGCGGTGCCGGGGTGGGCGTGGCGCCTCTGCCCGGGCTTGATGCGTTGCCCTTCGGTCGGGGCGAGGTGCGGCGTTCTGGCCAGCGCATTGCCATCCTGGCGTTCGGCACCTTGCTCTATCCGGCGCTTCAGGCGGCCGAGCGCCTCAATGCCACGGTGGTCAACATGCGCTGGGCCAAGCCCCTCGACACCCAACTCGTGCTGCAGATGGCGGCCGATCACGAGGTGCTGGTGACGGTCGAGGAGGGCGCCATCATGGGCGGTGCCGGCAGTGCGGTGGCGGAGGCACTCGGGGCAGCGGGTGTGGTCAGGCCGCTGCTCCAGCTGGGTTTGCCCGATTGCTTCATCGAGCACGGTGACCCGGCGCGGCTGCTGGCCCTCGAAGGGCTGGACGCCACCGGCATCGAGAATTCGATTCGCCGCCGCTTCGGGGCGCTGGTGGGGACGACGTCGGGCCTGCGCGCCGTGTCCGGGCAAAACTGAACGCTGCCGCCCAGTAGATCGACCGCGGCACGCAGTCCACCAGAGGAAATTGGTGCGTGCGTGACAATCGAGAGGAATTCTTGCGTCGCCACCCGATTTCGATCCCGAGTTCGCAATATTCTTGAATATGTGCGCAATGTCAGGTGAA
>CAZGOL010000223.1:0-3494 GCA_964527755.1 uncultured Ottowia sp. | reverse complement strand
GCGTCGAAGTGGGTGCCGGTGTGCTCGCCGCAGGAGAAGTTGTTCCAGTACCAGCCCGGACCCTTGTCGTCGTAGTGGCTGATGGTTTCCTGCTTGAAGGCCCAGACCTGGCCGAACTGCGGCGGCAGCACCAGCGGGGGGAATTCGGGCGACAGCGTGTGCGTGAGATCGACGATCCGCACGGCGCCGCTGGCGATGTCCTGGGCGAACTGGGCGAGAGAGGTGGTCATGGGTTGCTCCTGGGGGGTCGGTGAAGAGGACGAACGAGCCTTCGGCGAGCGCCTTGCGGCATTGGCCGACCAGCAGCCCGTCCACGGACCATGCTGGCAACGGACTCATGACGCGATCCTGCCGTCGGCCCCGGCCCGCCGGCAAGCCGCCGCCCGCAACCCGCTGTCCATTTTGCGCAGCACCGCGCCGCAGATCGGCAAAATCCAAGGGAAAACCCCGACGACGATCGATCAGGGCTTGCAGATACTTGAAGCCTAAACAATTGGTGATCGCCCGTCATGTGCTCGTCTGCGTTGTCCGCTTCCGGCGCACGCCTGCTGGATTCCTTTCCCTTGATCCGTTCGCGGTCGGTCGAGGAAGCGCGCCAGCGCGTGGGCAACGTGTTTTCGCCGCACCGGCTTGAACTGCACGGCGACGCGCGCAGCCTGGACGTATGGCACAACCGTGTGGCACTCGGCCAATCGGCCATCAACGTGCTGCATTACGGCAGCGAGGTGCTGATCGACCCGGGCGAGCGTGGCGATTTCTACCTGGTCCAGTTGCCGCTGACCGGGTCGGCCAGCGTGTCGTGCGACGGTCATGACGTCGAGGTCAACCGGGACGTGCTGAGCGTCCTGCGGCCGTGCGCGCCCAGCCGCATGCGCTGGAGCGCGGACTGCACCATGCTGCTGCTGCAGGCACCCAGCCGTCTGGTGCACGGCTACGTCGGCGAGGGCGATGCGCGTCCGCGCATGGCGCTGTCGCGCGTGCGGCACGAGCCGGAGGTGGCGGCCTGGTGCCAGGCGATGCTGGATCTGACGCGCAACATCGACCAGTTCGGCGCCCAGTGGCAGGCCCATCCGTCGGCCATCGCGGCGATCGAGGCGTTCCTGCTGACCGCCTTCTCGTGCCTGCTGTACGAACCGGCGCCACCGGGCACCCGGGCACCCACCCAGGCACGCAGCCTGCGCCGCGCCAAGGAATACATCCACGCCAACCTCGATCGTCCGCTGGCGCTGGCCGACATCGCGCGCCACGCCTGCGTGAGTCCACGCACGCTGGAGCTGGTGTTCAAGCGCCATGGCGAAACCTCGCCCCTGGCCTACGCCCGCCGCCAGCGGCTGCAGGCCGCGCACGGCGCCTTGCGCACGGCGGCGCGCGAGGGAGGTGCACCAAGCGTCACGGACGTCGCGCTGGCGCATGGCTTCATTCACATGGGGCGCTTCAGCGCACAGTATCGCGAGCAGTTCGGCTGCCTGCCATCGCAGACCTTGAGAAATCCCTGAGTCGCTGGCGGCGTGATTTCGCCCCCGTGCCCCGGCCGCGCGGCGGCGCGTGTCATGATGGCCGCATGACCTCCGAATCCCCGTACGCCGCCCGACGCGCTCGCATCGCCGCGCAGCTGGGCACCGGCACCGTCGCCGTCATTCCCACCGCGCCGGTGCAGCCACGCAACCGCGACAGCGATTTTCCGTATCGGCCCGACAGCTATTTTTACTATCTCACCGGCTTCGACGAACCCGACGCCTGGCTGGTGCTGGCCGGCGATGGCCGCAGCACGCTGCTGTGCCAGCCCAGGGACGTCGAGCGCGAGATCTGGGACGGTTACCGGCTGGGTCCGGAGGCAGCGCCGGCCGCCCTGGGTGTCGATGAGGCGCACTCGGTCGCCGAGCTCGATCAGCGCCTGCCTCAGCTGCTGGAAAACACCTCCACGCTCTGGTATCCGTTCGCCACGCATCCGGGCCTGGCGGCGCGCATCGAGGGCTGGCTGGGTCAGGTTCGCGCCCGCGCGCGCCAGGGCGCACGCACGCCCGGTGGCCAGCGCGACCTGTGCCTCCTGCTCGACGAAATGCGGCTGGTGAAGGATCCGGGCGAGCTGGCCCTGCTGCGCCGCGCTGGCCAAATCAGCGCCCAGGGCCACATTCGCGCCATGCGGCAAAGCGCCGTCATGCTGCGCGCCGGCGAGGACGTGCGCGAGTACCACCTGGAGGCCGAACTGCTGCACGAGTTTCGCCGCCACGGCTCCGAATTTCCGGCCTACACCAGCATCGTGGCGGCCGGTGCCAACGCCTGCGTTCTGCACTACCGCGCCGGCGCCGCGCCGATCCGGGACGGCGAGCTGGTGCTGATCGACGCCGCCTGCGAGCTGCACGGCTACGCCAGCGACATCACGCGCACCTTCCCCGCCAACGGGCGCTTCAGCGGACCGCAGCGCGCGCTGTACGACCTGGTGCTGGCCAGCCAGGCGGCGGCGACGGCAGCGACGCAGCCGGGCGCACGCTTCACCGACCCGCACGATGCGGCGGTCAGGGTGCTGGCGCAGGGCATGCTGGACACCGGCCTGCTCGAGCGCGACAAGGTCGGCGGCGTGGACGACGTGATCGACCGGCGCGCCTACTTCCCGTTCTACATGCACCGCACCAGCCACTGGATGGGCATGGACGTGCACGACTGCGGCAGCTACGTCGAACCGGCAGAGGCCGACCAGGTCCGGGAGCGGCGCGATCCGCTGTCGGGCGAAATCGTCAAGGACCGCCCGAGCCGGATCCTGCGCCCGGGCATGGTGCTGACCATCGAGCCCGGGATCTACGTGCGTCCGGCCGAAGGTGTGCCCGAGGAGTACTGGAACATCGGCATCCGCATCGAGGACGACGCCGTGGTCACCGAAGGCGGCTGCGAGCTGATCACGCGCGGGGTACCGGTGGCCGCCGACGCGATCGAGGCGCTGATGCGTGAGTGACTGCGGCACATCGTCCCGGGTGGTGTGCGTCAGCGTGGGGCTGGCGGCGCCGCTGGTGATCGATGGCCGGCGCTTGCTGAGCGGGATCCGCAAGACGCCGGTCGATGGCCCGGTCCCGGTCCGTGCGCTGGGCCTGGCGGGCGACGAGCAGGCCGATCCGAGCGTGCACGGCGGCCTGGACAAGGCGGTCTATGCCTGCCCGAGCGAACACCTGCCGTTCTGGAGCGCCGAGCGCCAGCGCCGCGGCCTGACCGCACTCGAGGAGCCGATCGCGCCCGGCTTGCTCGGCGACAACCTGCTGCTGGCGGGCCTGCTCGAGCGCGACCTGTGGGTGGGCGACGTGCTGCACTTTGCCGGATCGACCTGCGTGCTGCGCGTGACGGCGCCGCGCGAACCGTGCCACAAGCTGGGTGCCGTGCTCGGCTTTGCGCAGGCCGCGCAGGTGATGGCGCGCGAGCGGCGCACGGGGTTCTATCTCGCGGTGGACGAGCCCGGCGCGCTGCAGGCGGGCATGGCGGTGCACGTCACGCCGGGCCAACGCCGC
>CAZGOL010000222.1:0-3496 GCA_964527755.1 uncultured Ottowia sp. | reverse complement strand
CGGGCGAATACACCGCGCCGCCGGCGCAGGGGCCCATGATCATGCTGATCTGCGGCACCACGCCCGAGGCCATCACGTTGCGCTGGAACACCTCGGCGTAGCCGCCCAGGCTGGCCACGCCCTCCTGGATGCGCGCGCCGCCCGAGTCGTTCAGGCCGATCACCGGCGCGCCGACCTTCATCGCCTGGTCCATCACCTTGCAGATCTTCTCGGCGTGCGCCTCGGAGAGCGCGCCGCCGAACACCGTGAAGTCCTGGCTGAAGACGAACACCAGCCGCCCGTTGATGGTGCCGTAGCCGGTGACCACGCCGTCGCCGGGAATGTGCGTGGCGTCCATGCCGAAGTCCGCGCAGCGGTGCTCGACGAACATGTCCCACTCTTCAAAGCTGCCGACGTCCAGCAGCACTTCGATGCGCTCGCGCGCCGTGAGCTTGCCCTTCGCGTGCTGCGCGTCGATGCGCTTTTGGCCGCCGCCCAGGCGCGCTGCGGCGCGCTTGCTTTCCAGTTGTTCAAGGATGGTGTTCATCTTGGGTCTTTGCAAAAAAATGAATTGTTCAAACCGGTGCAGACGCAAAGCCGGCCGCGGCCAGCAATTGCCGCGCCGCCGTCGAGGGCGGCAATTGGCCTTGCGTGACCTGGGCGGTGACCGCAGCGAGGCGCTCGCGCACGGCCGGGTGCTGGTTGAAGGCGTTCTTCAGCCCCGACTCGATCAGCGACCACATCCACGCGCGCGCCTGCTGCTGGCGGCGCGCCGCCAGCTTGCCATTGGCGGTTTGCAGGGCGCGATAGCGCGTGACGCATTGCCAGAATTCGTCCAGCCCCTCACCCTTCAGGCCGCTGATGCGGATCACGTCGGGGTGCCACTGCGCGGCGTCGTGGCGCATGTGCTCGGGGTTGCCCTGCTGGCCGATCAAGCGCAGGGCCGACTTGATTTGCGCCTGCGCGCGGATGGCGGCGCCGGGGTCGATGTCGGCCTTGTTGATGACGACCAGATCGGCCAGCTCCATCACGCCCTTCTTGATGGCTTGCAGGTCGTCGCCCGCGTTCGGCAGTTGCAGCAGCACGAACATGTCGGTCATGCCGCTGACGGCGGTTTCGCTCTGGCCCACGCCCACCGTCTCGACCAGCACCACGTCGTAGCCTGCGGCCTCGCACACCAGCATCGCCTCGCGCGTTTTCTCGGCCACGCCGCCCAGCGTGCCGCTGCTGGGGCTGGGGCGGATGTAGGCGGCCTCCTGCACCGACAGGCGCTCCATGCGCGTCTTGTCGCCCAGGATGGAGCCGCCCGACACCGTGGACGATGGGTCGATGGCCAGCACCGCCACGCGATGGCCTTTGTCGATCAAATAAAGGCCCAGGGTTTCGATGAAGGTGCTCTTGCCCACGCCCGGCACGCCGCTGATGCCCAGGCGCAGCGCGCGGCCGGTGTGCGGCAGCAGCACCGTCAGCAGCTCGTCGGCCTGCGCGCGGTGGTCGGCGCGGGTGGATTCGAGCAGGGTGATGGCTTTGGCGATGGCGCGGCGCTGCCGCGGACCGGCACCTTGCACCACGTCGGCAACTGATAGGGTTGACATCTATGCCGCTTTGGCTTTCTTGATCTGCTCCAGCACGTCCTTGGCGCTGGCCGGTATCGGCGTGCCCGGCCCGTAGATGCCCTTGACGCCCGCCTCGTACAAAAAGTCGTAATCCTGCCGGGGCACCACGCCGCCCACGAATACCACGATGTCGTCGGCGCCCTGGCGTCGCAGCTCGTTGATGATGGCCGGCACCAGCGTCTTGTGGCCAGCGGCCAGGGTGCTGACGCCGACGGCATGCACGTCGTTCTCGATCGCCTGGCGCGCGCATTCCTCGGGCGTCTGGAACAGGCTGCCGATGTCCACGTCGAAGCCCAGGTCGGCAAAGGCGGTGGCCACCACCTTGGCGCCGCGGTCGTGCCCGTCCTGGCCCAGCTTGGCGATCATCACGCGGGGGCGGCGGCCTTCGATCTGGGCAAAGGCGTCGATCTCATGCTTGAGCTTTTCCCAGCCTTCGGCCCCCTGGTAGGCGGCGGCGTACACGCCACTGACCTTTTGCGTGTCGGCGCGGTGGCGCCCAAAGACTTTTTCCATGGCATCGCTCACTTCGCCCACGGTGGCGCGGGCACGGATGGCGTCGATGGCGGCGGCCAGCAGGTTGCCTTGTCCGCTCTCAGCTATCGTTGTAATAGCCTCCAGCGCTTTGTTGACGCCGGCATCGTCGCGTTTTTGCTTGATTTCATGCAGGCGCTTGAGCTGCGCCTCGCGCACCTTCACGTTGTCCACCTCCAGGATGTCGATCGGATCTTCCTTGGTCAGCTTGTACTTGTTCACGCCCACGATCACGTCGCGGCCCGAGTCGATGCGCGCCTGCTTCTCGGCCGCGGCGGCCTCGATCTTGAGCTTGGCCCAGCCGCTGTCCACGGCCTTGGTCATGCCACCCATGGCGTCCACCTCCTCGATGATGGCCCAGGCCGCGTCCGCCATGTCCTGCGTCAGCTTTTCCATCAGATAGCTGCCGGCCCAGGGGTCGACCACGCTGGTGATGTGCGTCTCTTCCTGGATGATGAGCTGCGTGTTGCGCGCGATGCGGGCGCTGAACTCGGTGGGCAGCGCGATGGCTTCGTCAAAGCTGTTGGTGTGCAGGCTCTGCGTGCCGCCAAACACCGCCGCCATGGCCTCGATGGTCGTGCGCACGATGTTGTTGTAGGGGTCCTGCTCGGTCAGCGACCAGCCCGAGGTCTGCGAATGCGTGCGCAGCATCAGGCTCTTGGGGTTCTTGGCATCAAAGCCTTTCATGATGCGGCACCACAGCAGGCGCGCGGCGCGCATCTTGGCCACTTCCAGGTAGAAGTTCATCCCCACCGCCCAGAAGAAGGACAGGCGCCCGGCAAAGGCATCCACATCCATGCCCTTGGCCAGCGCGGTCTTGACGTACTCCTTGCCGTCGGCCAGGGTGAAGGCCAACTCCAGCGACTGGGTCGCGCCCGCCTCCTGCATGTGGTAGCCGCTGATGCTGATCGAGTTGAACTTGGGCATGTGCGCCGCCGTGTACTCGATGATGTCGCCGATGATGCGCATGCTGGGCTCGGGCGGGTAGATGTAGGTGTTGCGAACCATGAACTCCTTGAGGATGTCGTTCTGGATCGTGCCCGCCAGCTTGTCTTGCGCCACCCCCTGCTCCTCGGCCGCCACGATGTAGCCGGCCAGCACCGGCAGCACGGCGCCGTTCATCGTCATGCTCACGCTGACCTGATCCAGCGGAATGCCGTCGAACAGAATCTTCATGTCCTCCACGCTGTCGATCGCCACCCCCGCCTTGCCCACGTCGCCCGTCACGCGCGGGTGGTCGCTGTCGTAACCGCGGTGCGTCGCCAGGTCGAACGCCACCGACACGCCCTGCCCGCCGGCGGCCAGTGCCTTGCGGTAGAAGGCGTTGCTTTCTTCCGCCGTCGAAAAGCCCGCGTACTGGCGAATCGTCC
>CAZGOL010000221.1:0-3512 GCA_964527755.1 uncultured Ottowia sp. | reverse complement strand
TGGTGTTGGCGGCACGCCCATCGATGGGCAAGACTGCTCTGGCGATCAACATCGCGGAGCACGTGGCGCTCAACGAGGGCCTGCCGGTGGCAGTGTTCTCGATGGAAATGGGCGCCTCGCAGCTGGCGGTGCGCATCGTGGGATCGATCGGGCGCATCGATCAGACCCACCTGCGCACGGGAAAGCTGACCGATGAGGAATGGCCGCGCCTGACCGAGGCCATCGAACGGCTGCGGGGCGTGAGCCTGCACATCGATGAGACCCCGGGGCTGACCCCGGCCGAATTGCGCGCCAATGCGCGTCGTCTGGCGCGCCAGTGCGGCAAACTGGGCCTGATCGTGGTCGATTACCTGCAGCTGATGAGCGGCAGCAGCGGCAGCGATGAGAACCGCGCCACCGAACTGGGTGAGATCTCGCGAGGCCTGAAAGCCCTGGCCAAGGAACTCCAGTGTCCGGTCATCGCTCTGTCGCAGCTCAACCGCAGTGTCGAGCAGCGCACGGACAAGCGCCCTCTGATGAGCGACCTACGGGAGTCGGGCGCGATCGAGCAGGATGCGGACATCATCATGTTCATCTACCGCGACGAGTACTACAACAAGGATTCGCGCGAGCCTGGTGTGGCCGAGATCATCATCGGCAAGCAGCGCAATGGGCCAACCGGCACGGTCAAGCTCACGTTCATCAAGCCGCTCACGCGATTCGAGAGCCTGGCTATCGGCAGCACCGACGACTATTGATGGTCGTTTCGGCCCTTTGAGCGCGCCGGGTGTGCCCGAGTAGCTATCAAATGCGCAGTAACCGACGCTGGCCAACGGGTGTTGGTGGCGACGCTGCAGTTCAGTCGCTTCAACCCTGGACTTGCATCACCCTGGCGATCGACTGGCACACGTAATCGATGTTCTTCTCGTTCAGCGCCGCCACGCACATGCGCCCGGTGTCGGTCCCGTACACGCCAAACTCGTTGCGCAGGCGGACCATCTGCTCCTTGGACAGGCCCGAGTAGCTGAACATGCCGATCTGGGTGGTGATGAAGCCCATGTCCTGCTTCACCCCGGCGGCCTTCAGGCCCTCGACCAGCTTCTTGCGCATGGCCTTGATGCGGGTCCGCATGCCGGCCAGTTCCTGCTCCCACTGCGCGCGCAGCGTGGCATCGTTCAACACCATGGCCACCACCGAGCCGCCGTGCGTGGGCGGGTTGGAGTAGTTGGTGCGGATCATGATCTTGAGCTGGCTGAGCACACGAGTCGCCTCGTCCTTGCTGGCGCACAGCACCGACAGGGCGCCCACGCGCTCGCCATATAGGCTGAAGCTTTTCGAGAACGAGGTCGAGACAAAAAACGTCAGGCCCGCAGCGACGAATTTGCCGATGGCCGCGCCGTCCTCGGCAATGCCCTCGGCAAAGCCCTGGTAGGCCATGTCCAGAAAGGGCGTGAGTCCGCGCGTCTTGACGGCGGCCACCACCTGATCCCACTGCGCGGCGCTGATGTCGTAGCCCGTGGGGTTGTGGCAGCAGGCGTGCAGCACCACGATGGTGCCGGGCGCGGCGGCGCTCAGGTCGGCCAGCATGCCGGCGAAGTCGAGCTGGCGCGTGGCCGCGTCATAGTAGCGGTAGGTGCCCACCGGAAAGCCCGCTTGCGTGAACAGGGCGCGGTGGTTTTCCCAGCTCGGGTCGGAGATCAGCACCTTGGCGTTGGGGCTCAGGTGCTTGAGGAAGTCGGCACCGATCTTCAGCGCGCCGGTGCCGCCCAGGCCTTGCACGGTGGCCACGCGGCCCGAGCGGTAGGGTTCGGACTCGGCGCCAAACACCAGTTTCTTCACTCCGTCGTCATAGGCGGCGATGCCGTCGATGGGCAGGTAGCCGCGTGGCTTGGGCGTGGCCATCATGGCCTTTTCGGCCGCCTGCACGCAGGCCAGCAACGGAAGCTTGCCGTTCTCGTCGAAGTACACGCCCACGCCCAGGTTGACCTTGTTGGGGTTGGTGTCGGCGGCAAATTGCTCGTTCAAGCCCAGGATGGGATCGCGCGGGGCGAGTTCGACGGAAGAAAAAAGAGACATGGCTGGCCTGCGAAGACGTTGGAGAACGAAGCGGATGAAATGGCAATTCTAGGACGTGGCTTGCGCTCCGCGCCGTCTTCAGCGCCCCGCACGCTCGCGTTGACGCCAGTGCCGGATGATCTTCGCGCGGTCGGGCAAGGGCGGGTGGCCGGCGTCGGCCTTGGCACGCTCAAGCAGGTCGAGCAAAGGGCCGACCCGCTCGATGCCACGCGCCGGTCGGTCATGGCAACACACGATGGCCTTTTCCAGCTCGTCCATCTCGTCTTCGGTGCTGGGGCCCGGGCCCGCCAGTGTCCACGCCGCGTTGATCAGGTCTGCCTCGGCCCGCTTCTGGGTTGCATAGCGCTGCACGGCGCGCGCGCTTTCGACCATTCGGGGCCTCGGCACGCGGGTGGTGCGGTAGGCCATGCGGCCATTTTCGGCGTGGCTGGCCTGGAACGCGACGTCGTAGGCGCGGCCTTGCGGGGAGGCGCGGAATACCTGCGCGGCCGCCGACGCCTGCTCCAGCGTGTCGTAGCTTGGGCCGAAGACCTCGGGGGTCGCGTCGCTGCGGACCTCGGGGTGCTGCACCACCAGAGCGTAGTGGTCGCCCGTCGAAATCGCGTCAAGCGGGCTTGCCAGGCCACGTACGCCCGGTGCCAGCACGAACTGGACAGCACCCCGCAGGTCGCCCGGCAGGCGCCCGGCGTCGTCGCTGTGCACGAACGCAATCGAGCGGCAGGCCACGGGCGGCGCCGACGAGAAGATGCCGCCAAAAAATGGCCGGTCGTAGTCGGCGACCACGACCGTAGCCTGGGGCACGGGCCGGCCCGAGACCAGATCACGCACCACACGCGGCGGGGCAGAGGCGCCGGCGCGTGCCCATGCGGGTTGAGCGGTGACGACGGCGGACGACGCGATGACCGCCAGCGTCATGGTGATCCGAAGCTTGTGTTTCATGAGTGCTGAAGGTGCGCAGGGCGCCCAAAGTCTAGCCAGTGTCCACCGCCGCCCCCAGGGCCGGCGAGTCTTCGTATCGGGCGCTGACGCCACCGTACGCGAGAACACCGCTCAACACCAGGGCCAGCACCAAGTCGACGAGGACAGTCCAGCGCGGCGGGCGCCGGCACAGCCAGAACTGGGCCAGCGAGCCCAGCACCAGAAAAAACGCGCCGACGACCAGGCCGATGGTCAGGAAGATCACGATGAACCCGACGGCGTCCTGCCCGTCGCCGGGGTAGTCCGGCCCCCACCGGAGGTGCGAGTAGGGAAGAACAGCCACGATTGCGGCGGCCAGTAAAACGCGCAGCAGCGTCAATGCAAAGTGTCGCCTCATGATGGAACACTATAAAAACAACAGCTTTTTGCGCAGTTTCCGTGCGGGCATCAGTGCAAATTGGTCTTGAAAATGCGTTTCATGCCCCACGCGGGCCACTGCGCTGAAGCGGCTGCTTGCCCGCTTGTCGGTGAACCGCGTG
>CAZGOL010000220.1:0-3559 GCA_964527755.1 uncultured Ottowia sp. | reverse complement strand
ACCTTGCGCAGCGCCGGCGCCATCTTGTTGCACAGCGTACCGGCGACGATCATCAGATCGGATTGCCGGGGGCTGGCGCGAAACACCTCGGCGCCAAAGCGAGCCAGGTCGTAGCGTGGCGCCGCCACGTGCATCATCTCGACCGCGCAGCACGCCAGTCCGAACGTGACCGGCCACAGTGATCCGGTCTTGGCCCAGTTGACAGCCGCGTCAATGCCCGTGAGCACGAAGCCCTTTTGCTGAAATTGATCATTCATGTGCGAGTCTCCAGGGTCGATGCTTGAGCACCACCCTCACTCCCAATCCAGGGCGCCCTTCTTCCATTCGTAGACGAATCCGACCACCAGAATGGCCAAGAAGATGACAACCGCCAAGAAACCGGTCGTCCCGACCTCCTTGAGCGAGACCGCCCACGGGAAGAGAAACGCGATTTCCAGATCGAACAGGATGAACAGGATGGCGACGAGATAAAAGCGCACATCCACCTTCATGCGCGCATCCTCGAATGCCTCGAAACCGCACTCATACGGGGAGTTCTTGGCCGGGTCAGCCTTGTGCGGCTGCAGGAATTCGCCCATGGCCAGGCACAACGCCCCCACGGCCAGCCCCACCAAAATGAAGAGCAGAACGGGAAGGTATTCAGCTAGGTTCATCGTGCGCTCGCGTTCGAGGCGCCTGGGGAATCATGGACTCCCGACGCCTTCTTGTTTGGTGCCGTCGGCGAGACTCGAACTCGCACAGCTTTCGCCACTACCCCCTCAAGATAGCGTGTCTACCAGTTCCACCACGACGGCTCTGCCCCCGGGAACCGGACGCTACCTCGACACACGCCGACACACCCCCGAAAAGCTTTTCAAGTTTACCCCGAAAAGAAGTGTGCGGCCGCCGGGCCAAGCCGCTTTCAAACGCAAACTTGCGGGCAATCAACGTGTCGGAATCTGAGCCGCTCCAGACGCCGGCGTGACCGGCGCGGGGACTGCGGTCGCGGGTGCGGGCGTGGCCCCGTTGGCAGCCCCGGCAGGGATTGCCGAGGCAGCGTCCGCAGCCGCCGGTGGTGCACTCGATGCGGCCGGCGCCGGCGCGCTGGCGGCAGCCCGCTCCAGCACACTTCCACTTGACGGTTCGGTACGGATGCTGAACCCGAAATAGGCCAGCGCAAGCGTGGCCACGAAGAACACCGTCGCCAGCGCCGCCGTGGCGCGTGAGAGAAAGTTGGCGCTGCCGCTGGCACCAAACAGGCTGCCCGAAGCGCCACTGCCGAATGCCGCACCCATGTCGGCGCCCTTGCCATGCTGCATCAGGATCAGTCCCACCATGGCCAAGGCCGACAGGATCTGCACCACGAGGATCAGGTTGAGCAGGAAATTCATCGATTCACTCCGAATTCAATAGCGCCTGTGGCTTGTTCATAAAGCCACAGCGGCAATAATCTTCAAAAAATCAGTCGACTTGAGGGCAGCGCCACCGATCAGCCCACCATCGACGTCGGGTTGGCTCAGCAGTTCGCTCGCGTTCGCGGCGTTCATGCTGCCGCCGTAGAGAATCCGCACCCGCCTGCCGGCCGCGCCAAGCTGCGCGCGCAGCGTCGCATGCACCTGCTGTGCCTGTTCCGGGGTGGCGGTTCGGCCGGTGCCGATCGCCCACACCGGTTCGTAAGCGACCACGATCTCGCCAACCCGTGCCTCATTGAGCGCGATCACCGCCGACAACTGACGTTGCACGACGAACGCCGTCAGGTTTTGCTCGCGTTCGGCCAGCGTCTCGCCCACGCACGCGATCGGCGTGATGCCGGCAGCCAGCAGGCGCCGCACCTTGAGCGCAACCTGCAAATCACTCTCGCCTTGATACTGGCGCCGCTCGCTGTGACCGACGATTGCGTAGCGCACGCCAAAGTCCGCCAACATCGCGGCCGACACGTTGCCTGTGTAGGCTCCCCCTTCGTGCTCGGACACGTCCTGCGCGCCCAGCGCAATGGCTGGACAGCCGGCCAGCAACGCCTGCACCTGCGCCACATAGATGGGCGGCGGGCACACCGCCACGTCGCAGGCCGGTTGGCCGACCTCATCGCACAGCACCTGCACCAGGGCCTGGTTGGCCGACAGACTGCCATTCATCTTCCAGTTGCCGGCAATCAACTTGCGCATCGCGTCTCTCCCCAGGTCAAGACGATCTTGCCCACGTGCTGGCCACCTTGCATCAACGCATGCGCGCGTGCCGCGCCGCTGGGCAGGCCGGCCCCGGGCTCGAGCGCGGCAAACTGCGCGTGCACGATGGGCTTGACGCGACCTTGCTCCAGCCACGGCCATGCGCGTTCACGCAGTGCCTGAGCGATCGCGCCCTTGAAGGCCACCGGCCGCACGCGCAAGGTGGAGCCGGTGATCGTCAGACGACGCCGTAAAACCAGTCCCGCATCGAAGCCAGCCTTGACGCCACCCTGCACGGCAATGATCACCAGGCGGCCTTCTTCGGCCAGGCACGCGACCTCGCGCGCCACGTATTCGCCGGCCACCATGTCCAAGATCACGTCGGTGCCGCGCTGCGCGGTGATGCGCAGCACCTCGGCGGCAAAGTCGGCGGTTTTGTAGTTGATGGCGTGGTCGGCGCCCAGGCCAAGGCACGCAGCGCACTTTTCGTCGCTGCCGGCGGTCGCGATCACGGTGGCGCCGGCGGCCTTGGCGAGCTGGATCGCCGTCACGCCGATGCCGCTGGTACCACCCTGGATCAACAAGGTTTCACCGGCCTGCAGGCGACCACGGTCGAACACGTTGCTCCAGACGGTGAAAAAAGTCTCGGGCAGGCTGGCGGCCTCGACATCGCTCAGGCCTCGAGGCACCGGCAAGCATTGCGGCACGGGGGCGGTGCAGTATTCGGCATAGCCGCCACCGGCCACCAGCGCGCAGACGCGATCGCCCAAAGCCAGCCCGGCGGCCCGCAACGCCACTTCATCGCCCGCTTCGATCACGCCCGCCACTTCAAGGCCGGGCAGATCCGATGCGCCCGGTGGCGGGGGATAGTGGCCCAAGCGCTGCAGCACATCGGGACGGTTGACGCCCGAGGCGTGGACGCGAATCAGTGCCTCGCCCTGCCCAGCCACGGGTCGGGGACGTCGCGCACGAACCAGCACCTCCGGCGCACCGGGTGCGCTGATCTCAATGCAGTTCATCGTCATGTCGGTGCAAGCAGACATTGGGCCCCTGCCGATCGCGTCCGCACCCCCGATCAGACCTCAGGGTGATACGACGCATCGTCGGCCGCGGGCGCATCGGCGACTGGCGCACGCTCCTCGCGCGCGGCACGCTCACCGCGGTCTGCCCGAGGCGCACGCTCACCACGCTCACCACGCTCACCGCGATCGCCCCGATCTTCACGATGACCGCGACCGCCCCGCTCCTCGCGGTGCGGGCGATCACCGTTGTCTTCGCGCGCCGGGCGCTCGAGCAGCGCCTTCATCGACAGCTTGATGCGGCCTTTGTCGTCGGTCTCCAGCACCTTGACGCGAACCACCTGGCCTTCCTGCAGGTAGTCGCTCACCTTCTCGACGCGCTCGTGCGCGATCTGG
>CAZGOL010000219.1:0-3561 GCA_964527755.1 uncultured Ottowia sp. | reverse complement strand
TGGGCCACGCAACTGTTCTTCTACGGCATGCCCTGGTTGCAATGGGGTGACCGACAGGCCATGCTGTTCGATCTGGAGGCGCGGCGTTTTTACATTTTCGGGTTGGTGCTGTATCCGCAGGACGTCATTTATCTGAGCGGCATCCTCATCGTCTCGGCGCTCCTGCTGTTCCTGTTCACCGCCGTGGCAGGACGCCAGTGGTGTGGCTACGCCTGTCCGCAAACGGTTTACACCGAGATCTTCCTTTGGATCGAGCAGCGCTTCGAGGGTGACCGACTGGCGCGGATGCGCCTGGATGCGGCGCGGATGTCACCGAACAAGCTGTTGCGCAAGGCGGGCAAGCACGTGGCGTGGATCGCGGTGGGTCTGTGGACGGGATTCACCTTCGTCGGCTACTTCACGCCGATTCGCGAGCTCGGCGCGCATGTTCTGACGTGGTCGCTCGGACCGTGGGAGACGTTCTGGATATTTTTCTACGGCTTTGCCACGTGGGGCAACGCTGGCTACATGCGCGAGCAGGTGTGCAAGTACATGTGCCCCTACGCGCGCTTTCAGAGCGCAATGTTCGACAAGGATACGCTCATCGTCACCTACGACGCGGCGCGTGGCGAGCCGCGTGGCGGGCGATCCAAGAAGATCGATCCGAAGACGCTGGGTCTGGGCGACTGCATCGACTGCACGCTGTGCGTGCAGGTCTGCCCCACTGGCATCGACATTCGGGATGGCCTGCAGTACGAATGCATCAGTTGCGCGGCTTGCATCGATGTGTGCGATGACGTGATGGACAAGGTGGGCTATCCGCGTGGCCTGATCCGCTATTCGACCGAACGCGCGCTGGAGCGCGGCTGGGGCCGCAGCGAGATCGTGCGCCGCGTGCTGCGACCGCGCGTGTTGGTGTATTCGATGGTGCTCGCCATCGTCACGCTGGCGCTGGTGGCCAGCCTGGTGTTGCGCACGCCATTCAAGGTGGACATCGTGCGCGATCGCGCCACGCTGGCGCGGATTGTCGATGGCGGGATGATCGAGAACGTCTACCGGATCCAGGTCATGAACGCCACCGAGCAGCCGCGTGAATTCGCGCTGGCGGCGGAGGGACTGCCGGGTCTCGAACTGGTGACCGAGTCGAAGGTGACGATCGACGGCGCGCAGTCGATGTGGGTTCCGGTTCGCTTGCGGCTTCCCTATGACGCCGCAGCCCCCGGTCCGCACGAAATCCATTTTTTGGTGAAGTCGCCCGGCGTGGGCGAAGTCAGCGAAAAATCCGTGTTCATGGTCCCGAGGTAACCGCATGCCACCGTCACAGACAACATCTTCCGGCCCGTGGTGGAAGTACGGCCATGTGTGGCTGGTCGCCAGCGGCCCGGCCATCGTCGTGATCGCCTGTCTGGTCACGTTCTGGATCGCCATCAGCACCCCCGACCCCATCTACACCGATTCCCGCACGGGCGGACGGGCGATCCAGCCGGCCGATGAGCCGGCCCTCGCGCCTGCGGTGCAAGCGCGCAATCACGCGGTTACCGGCGGTGTCGACGCCAACCGGCAGGCACCAACGGCACGGAACTGACCGACATGCTGCGCGAACGCCTGATGTGGATTGCCTGGCCCGCCTTCATGGTGGCCGCGGTACTGGAAATGATGGTGTTTGCGGTTCTTGATCCGCAAACGCTCAGCTTGTTCGGCCAACAGGTCGATTGGCCGCGCGAGGCGATCTACACCATCACGTTCTTCATCTTCTGGGGCATGTTGATGCTGAGCAGTGCGCTGACCTTGTTGCTGGCGCGGCCTGCAGGTTCAATCAACGGGTTTGAGCACCGGGCTCACTTGCCGCCACCTCCGGACTGGGAACCTCCCGAGATCCTGAAATAGCTCGCCGCGGACCGTGGCGAAAAGGTGACGAGCCTTGACCCCGGCACTGACTCCAGAGTGAGGGCTGCTTGGTTCCCCACCTGACCCGGTTGGCTCCTTCACCATGCGGGAAGGCCCGTCACGGGCTATTGTAAGGGCGGCACCCTTCGTTCTGCCTCCGCCGGGCCGAAGCTGAGTGCCAGCAGGCGAAAGACCTCCGCGCGCAGCGTGGCCAGTTCCTTGGCGTCCTGGCAGTCACGCAGGCGGGTCAGCAGGCGCGTCGCGCGTGGGTGGTGGCAGTCGGCCAGCGCCCGCATCAGCTTCGCGGTCTCGGGATTTGCGTCGATCAGGGCCGTATCCGGATCAGCGAAATCAGGATTTTCTATATGACGCAACATGGCAATAAACTTGAGTTGTCATTTGACGATCTCATGACATCCCGTTGTGTGACGACAATTCCCAGACTCACTGGGCCCCCTGTTCTTGTTGCATCGCAGCATACCCCGGTTTGCTGTGGAAAGCGAGCGGGTGTGGTGCGATCGCCGCGCTTTCCGAGCCGGTTCTCTAATCCGGGGTCGTCCACGTCCGGCCCGTAAAATCCCTGCATGTCGTACTTGGTGCTGGCGCGCAAATATCGCCCGCGGCGTTTTTCGGAACTGGTGGGGCAGGAGCATGTGGTGCGCGCCCTGTCCAATGCGCTCACGCAGCAGCGGCTGCACCACGCCTACCTGTTCACCGGCACGCGCGGCGTGGGCAAGACCACCGTCTCGCGCATTCTGGCCAAGTCGCTCAACTGCGTTGGCGCCGACGGGCAAGGCGGCATCACCGCGACGCCCTGCGGGGTGTGCGCGGCCTGCACCGAGATCGACGCCGGCCGGTTTGTGGACTACACCGAGCTGGACGCGGCCAGCAACCGCGGCGTGGATGAGGTGCAGGGCCTGCTGGAGCAGGCGGTGTACAAGCCGGTGCAGGGGCGCTTCAAGGTCTTCATGATCGACGAGGTGCACATGCTCACCAACACGGCGTTCAACGCCATGTTGAAGACGCTGGAGGAACCCCCCGAATACCTCAAGTTCGTGCTGGCCACCACCGACCCGCAGAAGGTTCCGGTCACGGTGCTCAGCCGCTGTCTGCAGTTCAACTTGCGCCCGATGGCGCCGGAGACCGTGCTGGAGCACTTGCAGCACGTGCTGGCCGCCGAGAAGGTGATAGCCGAGCCGCAGGCACTGCGCCTGCTGGCGCGCGCCGCGCGTGGTTCGATGCGCGATGCGCTCAGCCTGGCCGACCAGGCGATCGCGTTCGGCTCCGGTCAACTGCAGGAAGCGGCGGTGCGCGAGATGCTGGGGAGCGTGGATTGCGATGTCGTGTTCGCGCTGATCGATGCGCTGGCGGCGGGTGACGGTGCTGCCGTGGTCGAGCGCGTCGAGCGGCTGCGTGCGGCCGGCCAGTCGGCCGCGAGCACGCTGGAAGACATGGCCCGCGTGCTGCAGCGCATGGCGGTCTTGCAATCGGTGCCCGGTTTGGATGGCGACGACGCCGACCCGCAGGCGCAGGAGACGGCACGACTGGCGACGCTGTTGCCTGCGGACGAGACCCAGTTGCTCTACAGCCTGTGCATCCATGGTCGAGCCGAGCTCGGTCTCGCGCCCGATGAATATGCGGGGCTCACCATGGTGCTGTTGCGCCTGCTGCCGTTCCGACAGGATCCGCCAGGCG
>CAZGOL010000218.1:0-3595 GCA_964527755.1 uncultured Ottowia sp. | reverse complement strand
AGCCCAGCCTGGGCCGCGTGCCGATCGACCCGCCCTACATGGGCCGCGCCGCCGGACCCATGACGCGCGGCGTGGCCGATGCCGCCCTGATGATGGCGGTGCTGAGCCAGCCCGACGCGCGCGACTGCATGAGCCTGCCCGCGCAGCAGCTCTCCTGGGCCGGCGTGGCCGATACGCCCATCGAACACCTGAAGGGCCTGCGCATCGGTCTGCTGCCCGATGCCGGCTGCGGCCTGCCAGTGGACCCCGAGATTGCCGCCGCGGTTCAAGCCGCCGCGCACGAGCTTGAATCCGCCGGCGCGCACGTTACGCCCATGCGCCCCTTCTTCACGCGCGAGATGCTCGACGGGCTGGATCACTTCTGGCGCATGCGTTCGTGGGTCGACCTGCAGGCACTGCCGCCCCAACGACGCGACAAACTGCTGCCCTTCATCCGCCAGTGGGCCGAGAGCGCCGCCGCGTTCGACGGCCCCCACATCTTTCGCGCCTTCGCGCAGACACACGCCACGCGCGTCGCCACCGTGGCCGCCAGCGCGCCGTTTGACTATGTGATCTCACCCGTCGCCCCCAACCTGCCCGCGCCGGCCGAAGACCCCTCGCCCACGAACGACCCGCTGCGCCCGCTGGAGCACATCGCCTTCACCGTGCCGTGGAACATGAGCGAGCAGCCGGCCGCGTCGATCAACTGCGGCTGGTCGGCCGGCGGCCTGCCGATCGGCCTGCAGATCGCCGGGCGGCGCTTCGACGACGTGGGCGTGCTGCGCGTGGCGCGCGCCTTCGAGCAGTTGCGCGGGCCGCAGCGCGACTGGCCCGCACCGCCCGCCGGCGACGGCTGAGTGGCCACGCGCCGCGCGGTGCGACTCCTTAAAATGACCGCGTGAGCGCCACCCATCTCAACCCCGACCTGCACTGTCACTCCGTTGTCTCCGACGGCACCCTGACCCCCGAGGAACTCGCCGCGCGCGCCAAGGCCAATGGCGTCGACCTGTGGTCGCTCACCGACCACGACGAGGTCGGTGGCCAGGCGCGCGCGCTGGCGGCCGCGCGTGCGCAGGGGCTGGACTACCTGACCGGAGTGGAAATTTCCGTCACCTTCGCCGACACCACAGTGCACATCGTGGGCCTGGGGTTCGACCACGCCGATGCGCGCATGGCGCAGGGCCTGGCCGAGACGCGCGACGGCCGCGGGCCGCGCGCCATCGAAATGGGCGAGCAACTGGCGCGGGCAGGCATCCCGGGGGCGTATGCCGGCGCGCTCCGCTACGTCGGCAACCCGGCGTTGATTTCGCGCACGCATTTCGCGCGCTTTCTGGTCGAGACCGGCGTGTGCAAGGACACGGCCGAGGTGTTTCGAAAGTACCTGGTGGAGGGCAAGCCCGGTTACGTGCCGCACCGCTGGGCGCGCCTGGGCGACGCGGTGCGCTGGATCACCCAGGGCGGTGGCATCGCCGTGGTCGCGCACCCGGCGCGCTACCACTTCAATGCCACCGTCGAATACGCGCTGTTCTCCGAGTTCCGGCAGCACGGCGGGCGCGCAGTCGAAGTGGTGACCGGCAGCCACACCGGCGCCGAGGCGCTGCGCTACGCCGATCTGGCGCGCGAGTTCGATCTGGCTGCCTCGCGCGGCAGCGACTTTCACAGCCCCGGCGAAAGCCACGCCGACCTGGGCCAGCTGCCTCCGCTGCCCGCCGACCTCACGCCGGTCTGGAGCCTGCTGGCCGATCGCATTCACCACCCCGCCGGTACCTGAATCCAAAGGATTTCGGCCTACAAGGCTTGCCAATCAAGCCGAAGCAGCTATCGATTTGATAGTATAAATTTCGTATGCCCGTCTTGCTGAGTGTCCACCCGGTCAATCCCCAGCCCAGGCTGCTGCGCCAGGCGACCGAGCTGCTGCAGTCGGGCGCCGTGCTGGCCGTGCCCACGGACACCTGCTACGCGCTGGTGTGCCAGCTCGACGACAAGGCGGCCGCCGACACCCTGCGGCGCATCCGCCAGCTCGATGACAAGCAGCACCTGTCGCTGCTCTGCCGCGACCTGCACGAGCTGTCGAGCTACGCGCGCGTGGACAACGCGCAGTTTCGCCTGCTCAAGCTGGGCACACCCGGACCGTTTGCCTTCATCCTGCAGGCGAGCAAGGAGGTGCCGCGACGCGTGAGTCATCCGCAGCGCAAGACGATCGGCCTGCGTGTGGCGGGACACGCCGTGGTGCAGGCGCTGATCGGCCTGCACGGCGCGCCGCTGCTGGCCACCACGCTGATTCTGCCCGGTGACACCGAGCCCCTGAACGACCCGCAAGCGATGCCCGAATTGCTGGACGACCGGGTGGCCGCCGTCATCGACGCCGGCGCCTGCCCCGGCGTGCCCAGCACCGTGATCGACCTGAGCCACGGGGGTGCCGAACTGCTGCGCCGCGGGCTGGGCGATCCGGCGCGCCTGGGCCTGTAGCGCGGCCACGGGTGCGCACGCGCGGGCGACCCGCCCCGGCGCGCTCGACCACCCAACCCTTCTGAGACAATCCGCGCCGTGGATCTCGCCAACATCATCCAGACCATCGCCATCTACGCCCTGCCGGTGCTGTTCGCCATCACCGTGCACGAGGCCGCGCACGGCTACGTGGCGCGCCACTTCGGCGACGGTACCGCTGCCTTCCTGGGCCGCGTCACGCTCAACCCGATCAAGCACATCGATCCGGTGGGCACCATCATCATTCCGCTCGTGCTGTACGTGGTCACCTCAGGACAGTTCCTGTTCGGTTACGCCAAGCCGGTGCCGATCAACTTCGGCCAGCTGCGCAACCCCAAGCGCGACATGGTCTGGGTGGCACTGGCCGGCCCGGTGTCCAACCTGGCGATGGCGGTCGGTTGGGGCGCGCTGTTTTATGTGCTCGCCGCCGCCGGCGTGAATGAGCCCTTTTTCATCAAGATGTGTCAGGGTGGCGTGCTGGTCAACGTGCTGCTGCTGGTGTTCAACCTCTTTCCTCTGCCCCCCCTTGATGGCGGGCGCGTGCTGGTCGGCCTGCTGCCGCCAGGCCCTGCGATGGCCGTCAGTCGCATCGAGCCCTGGGGCATGGTCATCCTGATCGCCCTCATCGTCGGCGGCGTGATCAGCAACTTCTGGATTTCCCCGCTGATGGGTTTCACCTACGGCCTGCTGGACATCATCCTGTCACCGCTCAAGGCCCTGCTGTCATGACCGCTCCCGCCTCCACCCGCGTGCTCACGGGCATCACCACCACCGGCACCCCGCACCTGGGCAACTACGTCGGCTCGATCCGCGCCGCCGTGCGCGCCAGCCGCCGACCCGGCGTGCAGAGCTTTTACTTCCTGGCCGACTACCACGCCCTCATCAAGTGCGACGAACCCGCGCGCATCCAGCGCAGCACGCTGGAAATCGCGGCCAGCTGGCTGGCGGCGGGGCTCGACCCAGAGCACGTGATCTTCTACCGCCAGTCCGACATCCCCGAAATCCCCGAGCTGACCTGGCTGCTCACCTGCGTCACCGGCAAGGGCCTGCTCAACCGCGCCCACGCCTACAAGGCCATGCTCGACAAGAACGCCGCCGCCGGCCAGGACCCCGACAGCGACGTCACGGC